>DAIRCW010000284.1:1277-3398 GCA_036796475.1 Candidatus Acidiferrales bacterium
AGAGGTAAAACGCGAAATGCAGATTCCCTGCCTGCGGTAGGCAAGCTCGTCGTCGCGCAAAGGGTGCGGGACTCGCTCGGAATGACAGTGGCCCTAGAGTAGTAGAGCGGCAGGAAGCAAGGGTGTGCAAGGAGGCAGGGAGGCAAAGAAGCAAAGAGGCGATTTGTAGAGGATTTATTAGAGGTTAGAAGTTGGAGGTTGGATGTTGGAAGAGGCAAAGGAGAAAAGCAGGTCCCTCGGCGCCGTCTCTCGAAAGCAGAGTCGGCCTCGGGATGACAGCGCGTTTCGTGTATGAGCGAGAGGAAAATTTCGGCGGGGGTGAGGCGGCGGGCGAAGAAGATTCGTCTGCTGCTGATGGATGTGGATGGCGTGTTGACGAATGGGACGGTGTGTTTGCAGGCGTTTCCGGACGGGAGCGTGGCGGAGCTGAAAGTTTTTAACGCGCATGACGGCGCGGGAGTGAAGCTGGCGTCGATTGTGGGATTGCGGAGCGGGATGATTACGGGAAGAAATTCGCCGGCGACGACGCAGCGGGCGCATGAAATGGGCGTGGAATTTGTGTTTCAGGGGCAGGCGCGGAAGACGGCGGCGTACGAGGAAATTTTGCAGCGCGCGGGAGTGAAGGACGAAGAGACGGCTTACGTCGGGGACGATTTGCCGGATTTGCCGCTGCTGAAGCGCGCGGGGTTGGCGGTGGCGGTGGGCGATGCGGTGATTGAGGTGAAGAGGGCGGCGCATTACGTTACGCGAGCGAATGGCGGCGGAGGAGCGGCGAGAGAAGTGGTGGAATTGATTTTGAAGGCGCAGGGGCGATGGGAAGAATCGATACCGAAGGCGCTGGCATAAGCAAGGGTTAGCGGCAGTGCCGTGAGTTCATGGTTGACCGATCGAATGGGTACGAGGGTGTCGCTGCTGAGTTCCTGGCGCGACGCGGCAGCGGGCGCTCTACGGGAGTCGGCGTGAATGCGGTCCGAAAGTGGGCCCGGACGTTGCCGCGTGACGCGTCCGTGATTGACCTCGGCTGCGGGGCGGGTTTTCCGATCACAGAAGTGCTCGTCGCCGAAGGGTTAAATGTTTTTGCTGTTGATGCGGCGCCATCGTTTGTCGAAGCGTTTCGGCGCAACCTCCCCAACACACCTGTAGCTTGCGAAGCCGTCCAGGATTCGAGATTTTTTGATCGAACTTTCGACGCGGTCCTGGCATGGGGCCTGATCTTTCTGCTTTCTCCCGAAGATCAGCGCCGGTTGATTCAAAGGATCTCGGGCATATTGACGCGAGGCGGCCGGCTGCTGTTTACTTCGTGCGCGGGCGTGGCGCCATTGGCGTGGAAGGATGCTATGACCGGCTTGGAATCGCGCTCACTCGGAGCTGAGGAGTACCGAAGGCAGCTTTCCGCGGTTGGTCTGGCCGTCATCAGTGAATACGAGGATGAAGGGCAGAACCATTATTTCGATGTTCTCAAGGGAGCCTGAGAGTCGACGATGGCGGCGGAGATGATGAAAAACGAGCTGGTGGCGTTCATGCGGGCGAACCCGCTGGCGACGGTGGCGACGATTTCGGCGGATGGCGGGCCGGAGGCGGCGATTGTGGGCGTAGCGGTGAGCGAGCGGCTGGAAATTGTGTTCGACACGCTGGATACGTCGAGAAAATTTCTGAATGTGAAGGGCGAGCCGCGGATTGCGGCGGGGTTTGGCGCGGCGGGGGCGTACCAGAGCGGGAAACATGACGAGCGCACTTTGCAGTACGAGGGTTTGGCGGACATTCCGGGCGGAGACGAGCTTAAACGGGTGCAGGAGGACATATATTTCGGGCAATTCCCGGATGGGCGTTTGCGAATGAAGTGGGCGCATATTGCGTATGTGCGTGTGACGCCGACGTGGATCCGCTACAGCGATTACAACGTGAGTCCGCCGCGGATTGTGGAATTGAGAGGCAGGGAGTTGGCGAAGTTTATCGCGGGAATGTAGCGCGCGTTTGGTAATGCCGGCGCTAAGCTGCGACACCTGAAAGTCACGCAACGAAATTTCTGACGCAGAACACTTGGATGGCAGGATGAAACCGGCAGCGATTGGCGTGCGGATGCATTCGGGCTGGGGCGTGCTGGTGGCGGTTGCGAAGGAG
>DAIRCW010000285.1:0-3393 GCA_036796475.1 Candidatus Acidiferrales bacterium
GGAGCCTGGCACTGTATAACGCGGCGTGCGGGGGGGGTTTTTGCAGTCTGTGAAGAGCAGCCGACGGAAGCCAGATTTTATCAACGGGATGCGAATGGCGGCTTCGTTCTTTATCGCGGCGGTAGCAGCTTCGATCCGAAACCTGGGGAACTTAGGTTCGACGCTGAAGGCAATGTAAAGCCGACGCACGGGGTGTCGGTAAATACCGACCCAACAAGAGTGCCGGGAGAGGCCTTCGAGATAAAGATGCTTCCGCCAGAGCTTCAGGTGATACAGCGGGGAATCAACCCCGGACATTTTGAGATCGTACCACGCCAACCAATGTCCTTGGAACGCTTCATGGAGCTTCTGCGTCAGATTGTGACCGAAGGTCCCAAGGAGTGACTTATGCTTCTGGATGATATCAACAGAAAGCTCGCAGTCCGGATAGTACGCTTTGTGGATGAGCACCAGCCTGGATGGGTGGAGTGCGATTTCGAGGATGCAAACGGCCACCGCCATAAAATGCGGGACAAAACGCCCATATTTAGCACAGAAGACCTCGGCAAAACGAGCGATTATCCACGGCCCGGAGTTGTGCGCTGCCAGGTGTTAGGGTGCGCACAGGACGCTCACGGGCGGGATATTGCACGAATCACCACTTCGAAACCGGACGGAGTGGAATCCGTCGAAGGACTTTCTGAGTTCGTCGTGTTTGCAGACCAATTGTCGGGCTGACCTGCTCCCCTCAATCCGCAGAAAGCTGAGTATGATTTCAGACTTCGGAAAGGGGGAGAGGCATGTCGAAGAGCAGGCATACCGAAGCGCAGATGATCGGGGCGCTGAAGCAACTGGAGGCAGGACGCAAGGCGGAGGACGTGGCGCGAGAAGTGGGCGTATCGAAGGACACGATCTACGCCTGGAAAGCGAAGTACGGCGGGATGGACGTCAGCGAGGCGCAAGAAGCTAAGCGCTTGCGGGACGAGAACACGAAGCTGCGCAAGCTGGTGGCCGATCTGAGTCTGGACAAAGAAGCCTTGCAGTGGAAAAGTCTGAAGAGCGACTTTCCCACCGCGCTTGGAAATCCCGCAGAAGTGGCGGGATTCCCACTTTCCCACAGCTCCGGCGACGGCGGTCCATCCACTGCCGCTGAAGTCAAACGGGCAAACGTCGTATGATCACCCTTGCGAATTTTGGGGGCAGGTCAGTCGAACTCGCTGACTGTCACGAAATTGTCACACTAAACCGCATAAAACAGGCAAAAATCAGCAAACTCCAGAAAACTGAAACCCTCGTTATCTGATGGCTGGCAAAGGGATTTAGTAGAATTTTCTTTCAGTTAGAGAAGTAGCGATTTAGCGTTAGCAAACCGCCGCCTTCAGCCTCTCGGCCACCTCTCCGTGATTAACTTCTTGCTGCATTGTAGCTTAGGAGTTGATTTTGTGATAGTGCGCCTTTCGATTGCTGCATGTTGGCGCATACTGTCACAGTTTTTGTCACACCCATTTTGTAGCAGCTTTTCGACCGCCGCTCGCTTGGATTCAAGATTCGTGTGCGTGTAGCGCATTGTCACAGTAATGCTCGAATGCCCCAATAACTCTTTCAACGTAACGATGTCCACGCCTCGATCTATGAGACGGGAAGCAAATGTTTGACACAATGTAGCCCACGTTACGGCTCAAGGGATTTAGTTAGAATCCCCGCTAATTGGATTATGCCAATATAGCATTAACAATACGCAGCCTCAGCATCTCGGCCGCGTTTCCGTCCGAATCAGAAAACGATTAACGTTCTGCGCACAGCCTTGGAGCGCGGCGATTGCCAGTCGCATGGCCGCGCCGTATCGTAGTGGAAAGCCCAAAAGTTCCTACGGCCAGGCTGCGGAGCACTACACTCGGTTCTACGGTTCAAAGGTCGCGTTCGCTCGCGGATTTTTCCGCGCGTCGCACTCATCAAAGGAGCAGCACATGAAACGCATTCTGACGAGCATCGTCGCGTTCGCCGCGGTGGCCGTTTTCGCCATGAGCGCCGCAGCGCAACAGGGGCGCTGGAACCTTGTCCATGCGGAATATGGCGCGGGTAATTCATGGTCCGATGTGACTCCGACGCTTCGCTCGCTGATTCAGAATCATCAGCTCGATATTCGCGTGGATAACGCGACGCTCGGCGGCGATCCCGCTCCGCACATGGCCAAGACGCTGCGCCTGAGCATGGCGAACGAGCGCGGCGAAACGAAAACCCTCACGTTTTCTGAAAAAGCAGTGGTGCAACTTTCCATCTCCGCGCGTCCGGATGATGATGCGCGCCGGCAGGAGCGGTTCAGCGATGATTCGGACGACAACGGCGACCGCGACCGCCGCGATTACGATCATGACCGCGATCGGGATCGCGGGCCGCGCTTGCATATCACGCGCGCGATGTACGGCGCGGAGGGCCATTTCGTTGACGTGACCGCGCTGCTGAATTCTAACATTCAAAACGGCGAGCTCAGTCTCCCGGTCAACAATGCGACCATGGGCGGCGATCCGGCGTACGACCTGCACAAATCTCTCCACGTCTGGTATCGCTTCGATGGACGCGACGGTGAAATCACGGTGGATGAAAAGGGCGTGCTGAATTTGCCCGGCGCAGGTTTTCGTGACGCCAGCGGGCGCGATTCGGACCGCGATGGCGATCGTGACGGCGACTTTGCGCGCCGGCGCGGCCTGCGTATTCTGCGCGCAGATTACGGCGTGGAAGGCCGCTTCGCCGACGTGACGCTGCGGCTCGCTTCGCAAATTCAAGGCGACCAGCTGACGCTCGGCGTGAACAATTACACGATGGGCGGCGACCCGGCCGACCATCAGCGCAAGTCCCTGACTGTGTGGTACGTGTTCAACGGCCGCGCGGCGGTCGAAACCATCGGAGAAGGCGGCACGCTCTCTCTTCCTGCGGACGCCGACTTCTTCCAGGGGCGCCTGCTGGTGATGCGCGCGCAGTACGGCGCGGATTTCCGCTACTTCGATGTAACCGATCGGCTGAATTCGCTGGTTCAAAATGATCAGCTGGAGATGCGCATTGACAACGGCTCGATGGGCGGCGATCCCGCGCCGGACAGGCGCAAGCGGCTCACCGTGGTCTATCTTTTTGACGGCGCGCCTTATCGGGCGATTGTAGATGAGCACGGCGCGCTCGAGCTTCCCAATGGCGGCACTCCGATTACGGCGAATGATTCCGGGACTTTGGAGATTCTCCACGCAACCTATGGCGCAGAGGGGCGGCGCGCGGATGTGACCAGCATTGTTCGCGCGGCGGCGAATGGAAACCAGTTGCTATTCGCGGTATCAAATGGCGCGCTGGGAGGAGATCCGGCGCCCGGACTGCACAAAAATCTGCGAGTGATCTACCGTTTGAACGGCACGCGTTACGAAGCTG
>DAIRCW010000286.1:0-3359 GCA_036796475.1 Candidatus Acidiferrales bacterium
CTTCTTTGAAAAAAGAGATGGCTGCTGGCACGAGGTCTCAGTCAGAGCAGAAGTGCCGAACTTGGTGTCATGAGAAAAGCGGCGGCGAATGCATGGAGCGCACGCGCCGCCGCGTTTCGAGCGACAGTAGGTCCCTTACGAGCCGGCTTTGAACGTGAAGTCCACGCCGGATTTTTCCTGCTTGGCGGGGACGGTCACGGTCTGGTCCTGCGTGCCGTACTTCTCCTGCCAGGCTTCGATGGTGTAGGTTCCCGGCGGGAGATTCTTCAGCTCGAACTTTCCGTCCTTGTCCGTGACCGCGTAGAAGGGATTGGACATCACCGCGATGTAGCCCTTCATCCACGGGTGAACGTTGCACTTCACGGGGATGGCGATCTCTGGACGCGCGAAGGTTTCGTCGATGGCCGGCGCTTTGGGCGGCTGCGAGCGGTTCCATTCGCGATTGTCGGACGGAGTCGGGTGAATGTTGTGCGTGGTTTCGTCGCTGTTGATGACGTGAATGGTCTGGCCGACCATCAGCGCGACCACATGCGGCGTGTACATGCAATCTTTCTGGTCAAGCGTGACGCCTTCGGTGGGCGTCGGGAAGGAGTAGCCTTCCGCGCCGGACTTGACGTACACGACCACATTGGCGAGCGTGCCGTCTTTGCCGGCGACGACTTCGTCGGGGAGCACCGGGCCGTGATTGGCCTTCACGCAGTAAGGGTCGGCGCTCATGTTGATTGGTCTATATTTCGGCGCGGTGCCGTCGAGCTTCACGACGCCGCTCACGGAGCCCACGGTGGACATGTCCACAGTCTTTTTCGCGGCGCTGGCCGCGGCGGGCTGCTCCTGTCCAGTTTCCTGACTTTGATTCTTGCTGCCGCAGCCGATCGCCACAAAGGCGAACGCGGCTGCCGCAGTCCAGCACATCCATTTGCGATTCATCAGCGATTATTCCTCCTGAAATTTAAACTTGGCCGGAAAATTCGAAGACTGTTCACGCCGCGCCTTCACAGTTTGCTGGCGGCATAAGACCGACGCTACGAGGCGCAAAGCCGCTGGGCCTCCACTGCAAGCTGCTCAAAGCCCTCCCACTCATTCCTGAACTGGGCACCCACTCTACTAGGATATTACTTTTTGCCGCCGGAGGGGCCGGATTTCGCGGCCGCCGGGGTGCGCCCGTTGAGCGCGGCCTGCTCTTGCGGCGTCAACTCGAACATATAGCGAACGAGCAGGTTCGCTTCGTCGCCCGTGTAATTTTTCGCGGCGGCGGGCAGCGGCCCGTTGAAGATCCAGCGGTCGCCCTGGCGCGTGAAAAGTCCGGAGGGCATCGCTGTGCCGGGAATGATCGTCGCAGGCTCAGTAATCCAGCGCTCCGTCCATGGACTGCGCAGGCGCTGTCCGGCGAGCAGGAAGTTGGGCGCGGTGGAATTCTTGTCATGCGCGACATTCCCGGTCATGTGGCACTTGAGGCATGGCGCCGCCGGGCTGGTGAAGATGCCGCGGGCGATGGCCTTTTCCGTGTCCGTAAGCGGCGGCAGCTTTTCGGGAATGAACGGCTGCTGTTGTGACGAGAGCGCTCCGAAGAAGAGCACGAGCTGGCGAATTTCGTCGTCGGAGAGAAAGAACGTAGGCATGCGGACTTTCAGGTACTGGCGCACGCCGTTGCGATCCGTGTCCGTTTTACTGAGAGACGGATTCGCGAGGAAATTCTTGAGCCACTCGGGATTGACGCGCGCGCCTTCGCTGGTGAGCACCGGAGGCAAACTGATGGCGTTGTCGCCCTGGTATTGCGGCAGGCCCATGAGGACGGTTTTCTGCCCCACGGCGACCTGGTGGCAGCCGATGCAGTTGTATTTGGTGACGATCCACCAGCCCTGCTGAATGTACTTGCGCGCATCGGTGGGCGCGTACTGATAGCTCGGCGGCAAAGTGGATTCAGTGCTGCCGAGGAGCAGCGAGACGAGCGCGTCGCGCTGCGCGTTATCAATATTGGGCTTGGGCATGTGCAAGCGGTCGAGCGGATTCGGCTTGTACTTGCCTTCGTCGAAAACCTCGGGATTGTTGAGTTTCTGGTCGAAGAAGCCCTTCAGGTCATACCAGGAGCTGGGCTCGCCGTCGCGCTTGAGATGCTGCCCGTCAGGAAGAATTCCCTCCTGCGCTTTGGTGTAAAGCAATGCGTAGTCGAAGCGTCCGATGGGCTTGCTGCCCTCGGTGGTCAGGTCCGTGCCGATGCGCGAAGCGTCTTCGAGGCCGGAGATTTCGTGGCATCCGGCGCAGCCGTAGTGCTCGACAAGCGAGCGGCCCTTGGCGAAGAGTTTGGGATCGTTCATGTACGGCGCAGGATCGTAGTGCGCGCTCGCGGACTTCAGCGTAATCAAGTAGCTGGCGATGTCGCGCGATTCCTGCATGCTCAAGCGGAAGCTCGGCATGATGGTCTGCTGCTGGACGACCAGTTCGTGGCCGTCGTTGGGGCAACGGGAATGCTCTTCGTCGAAAACGTACGGCAAGTTATGCTTGGCGTAGTCCTGCGCGGTCAGGTCGCGATGCTCGTAGGGGCAATACGGCGCGGTGCGCACGCGCGGATTGTGAATCCAGCGCACCAGATAATCGTAGTTGGCCTTTTCGCCTTCGCGGCTAAGATTGGCCGCAACGTCGCCGCCGATTTTCTGCGAACCTTCGCCGATGGAGTGGCAGGCGAGGCAGCCGAGCGAATTGAAGAGGTCTTTGCCCTTGGCCGCATCGCCGGGCGTTTGCTTCTCCAGCGCCGGGCCCTTCAGTCCCTGCTGCCAGATGAACGCGGAGATGGCCTGAACTTCATCCGGCTCGAGGCGGAACTGCGGCATTTGCGCTGACGGATCAAAATTCCAGGTCTTCGAGAGCCAGTACGGAATCCATTCGGGATGGAGCTTCAGCCGGACTTCTTTCAGATCCGGTCCGACGCGCTTCACTTCCTGCTGCAGGCTGTGGCTCAGTTCATCGAGCTGCTCGACCTGGCCGTCAATCTTGCTGACGTGGACTGTAAGATCGGTGGCTTCGGCGTAGAGGCGCTGCGCGGTGGAGTTGTCGGGCGCCTGATCGCCCTGCTTATTGAGCAGAGGAATTTTCTGATTGTCCTCGGTCTTTTCTTTTTCGAGGGCGGCGATTTCGCGGACGCTGTCTTGCAACTGCTGGCCTTGATTGTCAAAGCCCGCGTAATTATGGCAGCCGATGCAACCGCGCGTGCGGAAGAGTTCCTTGGCTTCGTTGAGCGCGGGAGCGTCCTGCGTCCAAGCATCGGCGGAATGGCACTGCTGGCAGCCGGCGTCGTAATTTTCAGGATAGTTGAGCGGCCAGAGCCAGTGTTCGTAGCGGCCGTGAGCTTTTTCCACGCTGAC
>DAIRCW010000287.1:0-3356 GCA_036796475.1 Candidatus Acidiferrales bacterium
GGCGGTGTCCTCACTGCGCCAGACGGTGCCGATGGCTCTCGGGCGGGACGTGCCGGTCGTGCGCCGGGACGGGGAGCGCTACGCCCTGGACCTGGGTGAGGACGCGGTGTTCGACGTGGCCTCCTTCGAGACGGCGCTGGCCCGGGCGCGCGGGGAGATGACCGAGGGTCACCAGTCGGCCGTTCTCGAGGCTCTCGACGAGGCCCTCCGCCTTCTGGGACGCCATGGCGACGAAGCCAAAATCCTCGCCGGCGGTCACAGCCTTCTCCCCATGATGAAGCTGCGCCTCGCTTCTCCGCGTTACGTCATCGATATTGGCCGTCTCCGCGGCCTCGATTACATTCGCGAAGACGGCGACCGCATCGCCATCGGCGCTCTCGTCACTCACGCGCAAGTCGCCGCCTCGGGACTCCTGCGCGATGACTGCCCGCTCCTCGCTGAGACCGCGGCACAAATCGGCGACATGCAAGTCCGCAATCGCGGCACCATCGGAGGCAGCCTCGCGCACGCCGATCCTGCCGCCGATTATCCCGCCGCCATTCTCGCGCTCGATGCGGAAATCATCGTGCAATCCAGTTCAGGCAAACGCACTATTCCCGCCGCGGAATTTTTCATTGATTTGCTTTCCACGCAGGTTCGCCCGGGCGACATCCTCACGGAAATCCGCGTCCCCGCGCGCCGCCCCGGCGAAGGCCACGCCTATCGCAAATTCCATCAGCCCGCTTCCGGATTTGCCACCGTTGGCTCGGCCGCCCGCATCATCGTTTCGTCGAGCGGTAAAATCGAAGACATCGCCCTCGGCATGACCGGCGTCGGCACCAAAGCTTATCGCGCCGCTGCCGTCGAAAAAGCCCTTCGCGGCAAGCAGCCCGATGCGGAACTCATCGCTGCCGCGTGCGCCAAAGCCGCGCAAGGCGTCGAGCCGCTCTCCGACATTTTCGCGTCCGCGGAATATCGCCGCGCCATGGCCTCCGTGTTTGCTGCGCGCGCCATCTCTGCGGCCATTGAACGCGCCCGCGCCGCAGCGCCTTCTGCGCCATCCACATCGGGTGCCAAAGCTGCGCCGCCAAAATCCGCCTCCGCAAAATCGTCAGCGGCGAAGCCGCCCGCGTCAAAATCTTCCGCCGCAAAATCCAAAGGCAAGCGCAAGTGAAAACAGGACGCGCGAAGGCCTCCTGGATTTTTATGTTGTCATTCCGAGCGAGGATGCGACCAGCATCCGACGAGGAATCTGCTGTTATCTTCGCCTGCTCGTCACTCGCCACTCTTCACTTGTCACTCGCATGAAACTCCAGGGCACTGCGCTGGTGCCGGCGGCGCGCGAAAAAGTGTGGCAATCGCTCACCGATCCAGTCTTCCTCGCCAAATGCCTTCCCGGCGCGCAAGCGCTCACGCCCGACGGGCCGGGACGATACAAGGTGTCCCTCAAAATGGGCATCGCCGCTTTCTCCGGCAAGTTCGAAGGCGCCGTGCAGCTTTCCGATGAGCATCCGCCGGAATCGTTTCGCATGTCCGTCGAGGGCCGCGGCGCACCCGGGTTCCTCAAAGGGCAGGGAACCATCACCCTTCGCGACGCCAAGCGCGACACGCGGCACGCGCACGGCGCGCCGGCTCAAACCGTCAGTCAGACGGAAGTCCATTACGACGGCGAAGCGCAAGTCGGCGGCGTCATCGCTTCGGTCGGCAACCGCATGATCGAAGCCGCCGCCAAAAAAATCATCCAGCAATTCTTCGACGCGGTTGCGTCGCAGCTTGGCCCGCCGCCGAAGTCAAAGTGACGTTCGACGAAGATCGCCCGTAGCGAAATGCAGATTCCTCGCAGCCGCGCTCGGAATGACAATAAGTAGATTGGGGCGCCGGCGCGAATGGC
The DNA here is from genome assembly GCA_036796475.1 of Candidatus Acidiferrales bacterium. Classification (GTDB taxonomy): domain Bacteria; phylum Acidobacteriota; class Terriglobia; order Acidiferrales; family UBA7541; genus DAHUXN01. The sequence continues at coordinate 1,871 of DAIRCW010000287.1, forward strand.
GCCTCGCGTAAAATCCAATTCCGGCGCGGGCGCGTAATCTATAATGAATGGGAACGCGGCGTTGTTTACAGGTCGTCGCCGGCTCGAAACACTTCGTTGCTTTTGAATCGCCGCTCCCATTTTTCGCATCTTTGTATCGGTCGCCATTAATTTGCAAATCGCCAAGGAGACAACCATGAAAAAAATCGGACTTCTATTCAGCGCAGTGCTGATGTCCGCCGCGCTTTCGTTCGGCGCCGCCAAAAAGACGTTCACCGGCGCCATCAGCGACAGCATGTGTGGCGCGTCGCACATGATGCCCGGCTCGGCCAAGGACTGCACGCTCAAGTGCGTCGAGAACGGCAGCAAGTTCGTGCTCGTTGATCCGAGCGGCAAAGTCTATCAGCTGAGCGATCAGACCAAGCCGCGCGCATTCGCCGGCCAAAACGTGACCGTCACCGGCACGCTGAGCGGCGATACCATCACCGTATCGTCCATCGCCGCCGCATCGAAGTGACCGCGTCTGTGCGGTCGCTTGGATTTTGTAGCGCAGACCTTCACGCTATTTGAAGGTCTGCGGCTTTTTTCCGGCGACTGGTCTGCTTCCTCCCCGTTGCACCTCCCTGCGCAGAAGAAGTGGACCCGTCGGCCCGCTCAGCGCAAGCGAGTGACGAGCAGGCCGAAATAGTCGGCAGTGATCAGGGGTCAGTGATTAGCGACCGGGCCAAGAACGGGCTGTGCAGATGTCTTTTTCGGATTGTCAGTTCGTTAGCCTCTAAGTCCTCCTTCTAGTTCTAGTTTCAAGGCACTGCCCTGAACTTGTGCAATTTCACCTTGGACAAAGTGCGTTTTTGTGTCGATTAGAAGTGCACCCGATAGCTTGTTTTCTATGACTTACGCGAGGTTCTAATATTTCATAGGTGTGTCGATTAGAGTACTGATACTGACCCCTGGCAACTGGCGAGTGGCTAGAAAAAAATGAGGATGGCGCGGCGGCGAGTTCTCTGGCGCGAGTGGTTTCGGGTGATTCGGGTTCTGGTGGTTCTATTTCCGATTGAGGCTGAGCTTCAACAGCAGGGTCGTACGGGGACACCATGAGCTATCTCCTTTCGGTTGAGTTAGATTTTTAGTGAATTGTCTGGGGCCAAGGGAGCAGTGGCCAAAATTGCTCCAGGCCCTTGAAGAAGGCCACAACCTTGACGCGAGTTTACTAAAGAGATAAAGAATTGTCAAGGAAAATCGTGGTAATGGTACGAGGAGAATTTCTAGCGGTGTGACCACTCTTCTGCGACGCGAATGACCTCTTCAATCACGTCCCGATGCTCTTGGATGTCTTTGACGCTGAGACCTAATCGAATGGAGCTTCGCCCTTGGTTCTCGGCCTCGATCCCAGCGGCATCCAAACTCTCTGTAAGCGTTTGACGTTTTTCGGTGCCCACCTTTATGTGCATGTGGCAATGTGACGCTACTCTGCGGGGATGAAACCAGCAGAAGTTATAGCCGCTCG
>DAIRCW010000288.1:0-3347 GCA_036796475.1 Candidatus Acidiferrales bacterium
GGCATGTTTTCCGTGGCGGGCACCACGGCCATCACTTCGATGGACGGCTTCAGCCGCGCGAGCGCGCGAATCACAGCGAGCATGGTGGCGCCACCGCTCATGTCCGTTTTCATTTCTTCCATGTTGTTGGCGGGCTTGATGGAAATGCCGCCGGTGTCGAACGTCACTGCTTTGCCAACGAAGGCGAGTACAGGCGCGCCGGATTTTTTCTGCGCGGGACGATAGCGCACCACGATGACGCGCGGCGGCTCGACGCTGCCCTGCGCCACTCCGAGAAGCGCGCCCATTTTCAATTCGGCGATGCGGTCTTCATCGAGGACGTCGATTTCCAGGCCGGATTCGCGGGCCATGGCTTCGGCGCGTTCCGCGAGCATGCGCGGCGTGAGCCGGTTGGAAGGCTCGTTAATCATGTCGCGCGCCCAAATTTCCGATTCGCCGATGATTTTCGCGCGGGCGATAGCCGATTCGATTTCCGCGCGCGAATTCGCGGGAAAACCGGCGAGCGAAACGCGTTCCATCACTTTGGCGGGTTTTTTTTCGGTTTGATATTTGTCGGAATCGTACTCCGCGTGCAGCAGGCCTTCGGCAATGGCTTGGGCGGCGGCGGGCGTCTGATCGTTTTCACGGACGATGAAGGCGAAGGATCTGGCTCCGCGCACGCGCAGGTAGCGCAGAGCGGCTCCGGCAATTTTGCGAAGTTCGGCGTGCGTGAATTTGTCGGGCTTGCCTGCGCCAACGAGGAGAAGCTTTTTTGCGGCGAGGCCCTGCGGATAATGCAGCAAAGTCATTTCCAGGAATTTGCCGGTGAGCTCGCCGGAGTCGGCGAGGGGCTTGATTTTTCCTGCGGTGACGCGGTCGAGTTCAGCGAGAGCGCCTTCGATGCGCGCATCGTTGTTGCCGGAAAGTCTGTCGCCGAAAACGTAGGTGACGATGGCATCGGACGAAATGGCTGAAAACGGCTGTGATTCAATCTGCACTTCTAATTGAACGGGCATGAGTTCCTTTCAGTTTTTATTTTCGGCTGCTGAAAAACATTCCATGAATATGGTCCGCGTGTAGCCGCATCGTGCAAGACGCGACTCGCGGAGTCGCGCGGGCGGAGCAAGCACCGCCCCTACGAAAGCAATCCTACGAATGCGCGAGACGCGGCGGGCGCAAACACCGCGCCCCTAAAACGATCATTTTGCGGCAAAGCGGCGTCGAGCCCGCCGGCGGCAGGCAGGTTACGGTTCGCTGGCCGCTGAACCGTAATCCGCGAGGCGGACCGCCCTTCGACCGCGCCTGCCAGAGGCGGGCAAGCTCAGGACAAGCCGCACTCCAAAACAACACTTCAAAATCCCCACCCTCCGCAAAGACCGCGGAGGATGGGGCACCCGAAAAACCAAAACTGCGTCACATCCGTTTGTAGCGGTGCATGGCTTCGCGGGCTTCGCGTTTGTCTTCCTTCTCGCGTTCGGCGCGACGACGATCCCAGGATTTTTTCCCGCGCGCGAGGGCCAGCTCGCATTTGGCCATGCCTTCGCGAAAATAAATTTTGAGCGGAATGAGCGTAAGGCCTTTTTGCTGCACTTGCCCTGACAATTTGTTGATCTCGCGGCGATTCAGTAAGAGCTTTCGCGCGCGCAACGGGCCATGATTCCACGGGCCGCCGGGACGATATTCGGGAATGTGGCAATTCATCAGCCAGACTTCGCCGGCTTTGATTTCCGCATAGGCGTCGCGCAGCGCGCCCTTCCCTTCCCGCAGCGATTTCACTTCCGTGCCGACAAGAACCATTCCGGCTTCGTAGCGGTCGAGGAGTTCGTAATTGTAGGAAGCGGCGCGATTTTGCGCGGCGATTTTGACCGCCGGCGCGTCCTTTTTTTTCGATGGAGATTTCGGAGCGGGATTCACGAACTCGTATGATAAACGGCGAGGCCGACCGGAGCAACTCGCGCTATGCGACTGGCGAGTGGACTGCGGGCGCAGAATTCGCGCCCCTTCCCGAGTACGTATGCGGCAAAGCGGCGTCGAGTTCCGGTTGCGAAAAACACAACCGGAATCCGCAGAGCGGACCGCCGCACTCCAAAAAAGCAAACAGCGGGTCCCCGTCGCGCCAGGATGACACTAACAGGATCGAAGGGTAAGCCTTTAGCCCGTCACGGAAGTGTAACGACAACGCGCGGTTTCGTTGTTGCATCCTAGCGTGAATGCTAGACTTGGTGAGGAATTCCCTTTTACAGGAGGGTTGAGTGCGCCGTGCGCTAATCGCGTCATTTGTGGCGTTTGCCGCGCTGTTTGTGGCCGGCTGCCCGAAAGGAAACCAGAATTACAAAGTCGGGCGCAAAGCCGAAATTGCCGGCGATTACGACACCGCGGTGATCTCTTTCGACAAGGCGCTCAAGCAGGATCCACTCAACGCGGAATTCAAACTGCACGACATGCGCGCGCACTTCGAGGCAGGGCAATTCCACGTCGAACAGGGCGAAAAAGCGCTGAACGAGGGACGTCTGGAAGAGGCTCTCGGCGAGTTCCAAAAGGCCGAAGCGATTGATCCTTCGAGCGCCATTGCCCAGCAGGAGGCGCAGAAAGCGGAAGACCTGCTCGCGAAATTGAAGCAGCAGCAGGAGCCCAAGCCGGTGGGAATGGAAGAGCCGGAGGATTTGAACTTGCTGAGCGCGCCGCCCAAGCTGAAGCCGCTCTCGCAGAACGCGATCAACTTGAAAATGGGGCCGTCGGACGCGCGCGTGGTGTTCAACACCATCGGACAGCTCGCCGGACTGAGCGTGATTTTCGACCCGTCGTTCGTTTCGCGCAGCATCAATGTGGATTTGCCGAATGTGACGCTGGAGCAAGCGCTGGACGCCGTTTCGCTTTCGGCCGGAGCGTTCTGGAAGCCGGTGACCAGCAACATCATTTTGGTGGCCACGGACAATTTGCAGACGCGCCGGAACCTGGAAGATGAAGAGGTGCAGACGTTCTATCTGCGCAACGCGACCACACCGCAGGAAGTGAGCGAAACGGCCACGCTGCTGCGCACGCTGCTGGACTTGACGCACATGGCGCAACTGGCCGACCAGAACGCTATCGTCGTTCGCGCCACGCCGGACAAGCTGATGCTGGCCAGCAAAATCATTGACAGCCTGGACAAGCCCAAGCCGGAAGTGGTGCTGCAAGTGGACGTGCTCGAAGCGCGCGTGGACCATGAGCGGAATTTGGGCATACAGCCGGGGCAGAGCGCGACGCTGGCGTTCACGCCGCGAAGCGTTCTCGCGCCGAATGGTGGGACGAACAACAATGGAACAGGCACAGGGACGTCAACCGGCACGACGAATACGACGCCGCAGGTGACGCTGAATAATTTGCAT
>DAIRCW010000289.1:0-510 GCA_036796475.1 Candidatus Acidiferrales bacterium
GCTCATCAAGCAGTCGCGTTTCACCAAAGATTCTCGTCCCATTGATCCGGATTGCGAATGCCCCTCCTGCCGGCGCTATTCGCGCGCCTATTTGCGCCATCTCTTCGTCTCGAATGAAATCCTCGGCGCGACGCTGAACACCCTCCATAACGTCTACTTTTACCTTGACATCATGGCCAAAATCCGCAAGGCTATCCGTTTTGGGAACCTCCGGGAATTCTGTTCTGCGCTTCAGGCTCGTCTCGAAACGACTGTCTCCGATTAGCACGCATCGGCGGGTGCGCAATCGTGAGTGCCTGTCGAAGGATTGCGCGCAGCCGTTTCGCGGAGCAGCGTTTTGCGGCTGATCGCCTATCTAATAAAATAGGATTGTGGTGGGAGTAAGATTGATGTTGCACGGCCCGTGGTTCAACCCCATGTTCGCAGCGCAGGCTTCGCCCAACGGGCTGGTAGCCATCCTGCCGTTCATCCTCATTCTGGTCGTTTTGTACGTACTGATGATTCTTCCCG
>DAIRCW010000289.1:520-3341 GCA_036796475.1 Candidatus Acidiferrales bacterium
CGTTTTGCGGCTGTTCGCCTATCTAATAAAATAGGATTCTGTGGTGGGAGTAATATTGATGTTGCACGGCCCGTGGTTCGATCCAACTTTAGCAGCGCAGCAGGCCTCGGCAAACGGGCTCGTCGCCATCCTGCCGTTCATCCTCATTCTCGTTGTCCTGTACGTGCTGATGATTCTTCCCGCGCAGCGCCGCCAGCGAAAACTTTCGGCGATGATTTCCGCGCTCAAGAACGGCGATAAAGTGATCACCAACGGCGGAATTTACGGAACCGTCGTAGGTTTAGACAACGAATCGGTGCAGCTCCGCGTCGCTGAGCAAGTAAAGGTCCGCGTCGCGCGCAGCGCGATTGCCGGATTGCAGCCCGAGGCCAAGGAGAGTTAGCCGCTTCCATGAATTCCAACCTGAAATGGAAAGCTATTTTTATCGTCATCGTCGTTTTGATCTGCTTTTATGCCCTTTTCGGCGTTCCTGGTTTTCCAACCTCCTGGGGACAGGTTGCCGATAACTTCACAAATCGCATGCAGCTCGGCCTCGATTTGCGCGGCGGCAGCCACCTCGTGCTGCAAGTGCAGGTGCAGGAAGCCATTGCCATCCACACCGACCAGACCATCAACTCGCTGGAAGATCAGCTGAAGAAGCAGAACATCACCACCGGCGCGCTTCGCCGCGTGAGCGACACGCAAATTCTGATTCCCGAGGTAGCCACCGCTTCCAGTGGCGACTTGCAAGCGCTGGTGCAAAATCAGCTTCCGGATTGGACGTTGGCTCCCGCCGCTGGACAGCCGAATGGTTTTCTCCTGACTTTGCGTCCAGCGGTGGTTGCCGCGATTCAGCAACAAACGATGGATCAGTCGCTCGAAACGATTCGTCGCCGCATCAGCGGCCTCGGACTGAAAGAGCCGAATGTGGCGCCCACGGGCCGCGGACAGAATGAAATTCTCGTGGAACTTCCCGGCGAAGGCGACCCGACGCGCGCCAAGCAGGTGATTCAGGCCGGAGGCCAGCTGAAGCTTCAGCTCGTGCTGGACCAGAATCCATATCCGTCGGAAGCGGCTGCGCTCGCCGCCCATAGCGGCGTTCTGCCGGCAGGCAGCGAACTTGTTCCGGGAAAAATCGAAGGCGCGCAAGGCGCAGAAGGTTGGTATCTGCTCGACCGCGCGCCCATCGTCACTGGAGCTGATTTGCGCAGCGCGAGTGTCGGCCCCAATGGTCAGCGGCCCGGCTTCTATCAGGTGAATTTCTCGCTCTCAAACGACGCGGCTAAACGGTTCGGCCCGTTTACTGCCGCCAACATCGGGCATGACATGGCCATCGTGCTCGATAATCAAGTGCAGAGCGCGCCGGTCATTCAGGGCCACATTACGGACCAAGGCGACATCGAAGGGAACTTCACACAGCAGCAGGCCAAAGACCTCGCGCTGATTCTCAATGCCGGCGCGCTTCCCGCTTCCATCCGATACATCGAAGAACGCACCATCGGCCCGTCGCTGGGCGCCGACTCAATTCGCGAAGGCGTGACCGCGTCGGTGGCCAGCCTGATCGCCGTGCTGATTTTCCTGGTGATTTACTACCGGCTCAGCGGAATCAACGCTGTCGTCGCCCTTCTGCTGAACCTCGTGATTCTGATCGCGTTTATGGCGGTCACCGGCTCGACGCTCACGCTGCCCGGCATCGCCGGCGTAGTGCTTACGATAGGTATGGGCGTTGACTCCAATGTGCTCGTCTTCGAGCGCATACGCGAGGAATTGCGCAACGGCAAAGCCAACGCTTCCGCCGTGGATATCGGTTTCGACAAAGCCTTTTTGACTATCATCGACACGCACATCACCACACTGGTGTCCGCCGCTTTCCTGTTCCTGTTCGGTACCGGCCCGGTCAAAGGCTTTGCCATCACCCTGGTCATCGGTCTTTCCGCGAACTTGTTCACCTCGGTTTGGGTATCCCGTGTGATCTTCGACTGGCATTTGGCCCGTATGAACCGCGAAGCAGAATTGAGTATCTAGCTTGTTTTTAGTGATTTAGGTAGTTTGAGAGCAAATTCGTAGCCACCGTGCCATTTTGGGAACATATTTTTCGACCCGGTGTCTAATTCAGCAAGGATAAGAGTCGATGGAATTTTTTCACGCACCAAATTTCGACTGGATGAAGAAGACGAAGTACTTTGTCACTCTTTCCCTGTGTCTTCTCGCCATCGGCGGCGCGGCCGCCATTTACCATCACGGATTGCATTACGGCATTGATTTCAAAGGGGGCACGCAGGTTATCGTGCGGTTCGCCTCCGCTCCTCCCATCAGCCAGATCCGCAAAGCGCTGGACGACGTGGGCCTGAAGAATAATCAGGTGACCAGCAGCAGCGACATTTCCAATCCCAATTCGCGCAACGACGTGATGATTCGCGTTTCCCAGGTGGCGCAGATCGAGGACGAAGACAACGCCGCAAGGACCGCCATTCTGGGCGCGCTCGAAAAGAACTTCGGGACGCCCAGCAGCTCGAAGGCGGATTTCAATTCTGTTTCCGTGGCGGACCTGGCGAACTATCTCACCAAGCGCGATCCGCTCATGCTGCAAACCGCCGCGGGCGACCGTTACACGCAACTGGCTCAGTCGCTGGTAAACGCACGTGACCGCGAGCACGGCGGAATCATCACCAATTTCGACCAACTTGCGAATGTAAACGGCGCAAACGCCGGAGTAATTGCCGCACTCAAGAATGGCTACTCATTGAACAGCTTCAGCATTTTGAATGCGCAGGTCGTCGGCCCCACGGTCGGCGCGCAGTTGCGCCGCCAAGCCATTCTCGCCACGCTCTACGCCCTCGCT
>DAIRCW010000290.1:0-3274 GCA_036796475.1 Candidatus Acidiferrales bacterium
GGCTTGTTATAACGGCGTTTGCGGCAATTTTTGGCTTGGTGTGCGCGGGGGCGTTAGGGGCGAAGCAGCAGGAGCAGGCAGCGAACGGGCAAAATTCGCAAACAGCTCAGCAAAGCGCGCAGCAAGCGCAGGAAGTTCCCAAGATAGATGGCAGCGCTGGAACATGCCGCGCGGATTTCACGGTGCGCGACGGCGAGAAGAAGCCGATTTACAACGCGCAAATCAGCGTGCAGTTGCGATATGGGTTCATGAACATGCGCAAGACGGATTTGCAGGTGGGAACGAACAGCGATGGAAAAGCACAGTTCACCGGGTTGCCGAATTTTCCAAAGAAGCCGCTGGCGTTTCACATCAAGAGCGGCACGGTATCGAAGACGGTGACAGATGATCCTTCGACGAATTGCAATGCGGTGTATGACGTGGTGCTGACGGTGCACTAATTTCGTTTTTTTGGCCAACCTTTTGTTCTTGCCGGCGGGGCACTTTGAATTTTGAGTGCTTGAATCGCGCCTGAGAAAATCCAAACTGACCCAGTGGCAGCTTTTTAAATTCCGCTCACAAACGCAAGGTAATCAGTTCGCACGGACGGGCGCCGATGCGGGGCGGCGGCGTGTGTCCACGCATAGAATGAGCAGCATCAGCTGAGGCGGCTGAAAGGAGATTTTCATGTTCATTTTGATGCACAGGCGGATGCAGGGGCGCGCGACGGGGCGGGCGCTGACGATGTTTGTAGCGATGATGATTGGGGCGGGCGCATGCGCGGCGCAGGAAAGTTCAGCAAAGCCGGCGATGAGCGCGGAGCAGCAGGCAGCGATGATTCAGGAACTGGAGGCGATGCGCAAGCGCATTGACTCGCTCGAAGCGGAAGTGAAGCGGATGCGAGCGTGGGAAAGCGAAAGCGCGATCCAGAAGGAATCGGCAGCGAGCGAGCCTGCCGCGCGGAGTGCTGATGCGGAAACAGCCGAGGCAACCAACCGCACGGGCGATGGGACGGCGGATGGGGCGCAAGTGTCCGCGCCGGTGGAAAGTTCGTCTGCACAGGTTCCCGCGGGGGCGGAGGCGCAGAAAAAGCAGCCGGCGGAGCCTTTTGCATTTGCGGATTTTTCGTGGCTTAACGGAAACCCGCGCGAGAGGGACACGCCGCTGGACACAAAGCTCTTCACCCCGGAATTCCGCGCGGACGTTTCGTACATTTACGATCTCAATCATCCGAAAGACGACACGCTGGTGGGATCTTCCGAAAGCGGGCGAACGCAGGAGATTCAGCTGCAGCAACTCGGCATCGGCGGCGATTTTCATTACAACAATGTCCGCGGGCGGGTGATGACACAGCTGGGGATGTATTCGACGATGACGCCGCGAAATGATGCGAGTCCGGCGCGGGGACAATGGGACCTGGCGAATGCGTACCGATATTTGTCGGAGGCTTACGGCGGGTATCACTTTGACGTGATGCACGGCGTGAATGTGGATGCGGGGATTTTCATGTCGTACATCGGGCTCTTCAGCTACTACAACTACGACAATTGGGCGTACCAGCCGTCGTATGTGTCTTCGAACACGCCGTGGTTTTTCAATGGCGTGCGTGTGCAGATTTACCCGACCGACAAGCTGAAGATCGAGCCGTGGTTCATCAATGGCTGGCAGTCCTACGGACGGTTCAATAAGTTTCCCGGGCTAGGCGGGCAGATTGCGTGGCGTCCGACGGGGTGGTTGTCGTTTGTGTTCAACAATTACGGCATGGGAACGGACACACTGGGCGCGCCGGGACGCTCGCGCATTCACACCGACGACAGCGTGCAGGTGAAGTATTACGACAATCCGGAAAAGCTGCTGGACAAAGCGGCATTTTCGCTGACCGGAGATGCGGGGTGCGAGTACGGCGGCGGAGTTAGTTGCCACGGCGACACGGCGGGCGGGCCAAAGCAGAGTTTTCTGGGATTCATGATCTACAACCGGTTATGGTTTGAGAATGACAAGTACGGCTTCACGCTGGGCGGAGGAAAAATCAATAATCCGGGGCGCTATCTGGTGCTGCTGCCGCCCATCAATGGGGCGACGGCGCTGAGTGGCACGCCGTACTTCACGGAGAATCCCGGCGATCCGTTCAAGGCGTGGGACATTTCGGAGACGTTCGACTATATGCCGTCGCAGTACGCGACGTTCCGATGGGAATTCGACCATCGCGCGGCGAATGTGCCGTACTTCGCGGGGCCGGGCGGAGTAACGCCGCCGGGAGGGAATCAAGGAACGGCAGGATCGTTCGTGCCGGGATTTGCGCCGGATTTGCGGAAGAGCGAAAACCGGCTGAATTTGTCGCTGCTGGTTAAGTTTTAGGAAGAGACGCCGCCGTAGTCAGAGGCGCTGCAGGCGTGCGCACGTGCTCGGGGCGGAAGCCGAGACCGATCACGCGTGCGGGAAAGCGCCGCAAATAGGGGAAGCGTCCGAGGAGTTTGAATGGCCAGGGCGGCGCGATCGGCCGCGAGCCTGAGAGGACGCGGCGAATCACGCGATTCTGGATGAAAACTTGCAGCGCTTGAGTGGCGCGCGTTGGGAAAGTTCTGCGCTTCTGGACCGCGAGCAAGTCGTCCTCAGTGGGCATTCCCTTCAAAAGCTTCGCAGCCAAAATGTTTGCCGCAGCAACAGCGTCTTGAATCGCGAGATTGATTCCCACGCCGCCGACGGGCGACATGGCGTGAGCCGCGTCTCCGATGCAGAGAAGCCCGGGCAGGAACCAGCGGGCGAGGCGGTCCACCGCTACTGTCAGCAGGCTAATGCGGCTCCAGTCGTTCAGTTCGCCGACGCGGTCGCGCAGATAGGGTGCGAGTTCGACGATTTGCTCGCGCAGCGCGGGAAGGCCGCGAGCGCGAATTTCATCGAAACTGCCTTTGGGGATGACGAAGGCGCATTGCCAATACTCGTCGCGATTGATGGCAATGAAAAATTTGCCGGCATCCACATGGCCGAAAGTTTGCTCAGGATCACCGGGGCGGCGGCTGATTTGCATCCACAGGACGTCCATGGGAGCGCCGACGTTGATGACTTCCAGGCCCGCGCATTTGCGGAGAGTGGAATGGCGGCCGTCGGCTGCGATGGTCAGCGGCGCGCGAATTTCGAGCGGGCCTTCGGGCGTTTTCACCAGGACGCCCAAGGCGCGGCCGTTTTCGCGAAGGAGATCGGTGGCTTCGGCCTGCATCTTCAGATGAAATGTGGAGTAATGGCGGCCCTGCTCGGCGAGAAAGTTGAGGAAATGCCACTGCGGCATGAAGACAAG
>DAIRCW010000291.1:0-3270 GCA_036796475.1 Candidatus Acidiferrales bacterium
CGGCGGCGGCGGCTTCGGGAATGTTGACGGTGACGCGGACGAGTTCGGAGCCGGCCTGCGCGAGTTCGAGATACTGCTTGGCGGTGGAAGCGGAGTCAGCGGTGTCGGTATTGGTCATGGACTGGACGACGACGGGCGCGTCGCCGCCGACCTGGACTTTGCCGACCTTTACGCCAACCGTTTTGTGACGCGAAGCAATTGCGGGTTGCATGCGAGTGTCCGTTTCGATGCCAGTGGTGCTGTAAAGATGATTTTAGCGGAATTCGAGCGATCTGCGCCAGTGAGTAACAAATTCGTAATGGCGGAGGACTCAGCCAGCGGACTCGGAAAAGGGCAAAGCATACTGTTCCGCTCAAAGTGAATCACAGAGGCTGGAGGGTTTACCATGAGAATAATCCTACTCAGCCTTGCTGTTCTGTTTCTCGCGACCATCCCTGCACGGGCGCAAGAACAGGCGATCAAGTTCATCGCCGATACTCTGGTTGTTCAAGCTAATGGAACGTATGAAGCAGAACCGGATCTGGCCACAATGACGTTCGACATTTCGTCACAGGACAAGAACCTGACGCAAGCGTACTCAAAGGCTACTGAAGCGATGCAGCAAATCGTGGCGGTGGCTCAGAAGAATGGTTTGAAGAAGGAGGAAATCTCAACAGGAGTGCTGACGCTGACTCCATCGTACAGCCTTGACCGCAACAAAAAGCCCAAGGAATACTTCGTCCAAGGGCAGATCGATTTGCGTGTGCACGACTTCACCAAGATCGGCGCGATTCTGGATGATTCCGTCCAGAGCGGACTGGCCAATTTCCGGTCGCTGAGTTACTCGCTGGAGAATGAGGAAGGGGCCAAGGCGCGAGCGGTGGCCGATGCCATGCATAATGCGCTCGAAAGAGCAAAAGCCGCACTGGCGCAAAATCAACAGAAAGCGGGAGCGGTACGATATGCGAATGTGGACGTGGGACAGATTGTTGGCATTGCGCAGTATAACGTTGGCCAACTGGAAACAGAAGACGCTGAAGTATCAGCAGGCGGAGGTGGGTTCTTTGGAAAGAAGAAGGTCGCAGCACCTCCACCTGCGCCCCCTGTACAACCGGGCAAAATCATCGTGAATGCGACGGTGCAGTGCGCGTTCCAGATTCAGTAGGCAGCCTGAAGCTTAGGTGCGGAAGGCGCGCTGGTAGATGCCGTAGGCGGCGAAGCCGAGGCCCATGAGGAAGAAGAGCGGCAAGAGCCAGGTGGTGAGTACGGACGGATAGGGCAAATGGACCTGGTAAGGGCTGCTGGGCGACATGAAATAATAGATGGCGGCGACGCACATCATGTAGAAGAGACCGCGGCGAAAGGTGTTGCGGTCACTGCCTTTGGACGAAGAATGATGGAAACGGCGCTCGGGCAGAGTCTCGTGGCAGAGCGGGCAATCACGTCCGCAATTTTCAGGAATTTTTTTGCCGCAAAACGGACATTGTCGAACGGCCATACGCCCCTCGGCCCGCGTGCAGACAGGCGCACGCAGGATACGACCTGTATAGCGCCTAGCGTAGCTGGGCGGCGGAGCGGGTTCAACACGATTGCGGCGCTGCGAGGCGCAAAAGATACCCTGTACGGATGTACAGGGCGCGTTTAAGAGCAAAACCAGCCGCTTTCATACGAAAACGGCCTGCACTTTCCTCCGCATCGGAAAAATCGAGACCACGGCTGCGCGCATCTAAATGGGGCATCGGGCTGAGCGAACATCCATCGAGGCGCGCGCGGAGTACTTCTATAAGGAGAACGAACGATGCTCATCAAGCGAAAAGACGAATTGAGCTATTCGGAAGTGACGCCCAAGGGCATGTACACGAATCGGCGCAGCTTTTTGCTGGGGTTGCTGGCGACGGGCGGAGCGGTGAGCGGGTGGAAGCACTTCGAGAATTGGATGGCGGGCCCGGCGACGGGCTCGGTGCCGCGTCCGCTGAGCGGGGTTAGGAAGGGCGCGTTTCAGGCGACGGATAAAGTGACGCCTGCGGGGGACGTCACCACATACAACAATTATTATGAGTTTGGCACGGACAAAGGCGATCCGGTGCGGAACGCGAAGAACTTCGTGACTTCGCCGTGGCAGGTCTCGATTGAAGGCGAAGTGAAAAAGCCGATGAAGCTGAGCATGGATGACATTATGAAAATTGCGCCGCTCGAGGAGCGCATTTACCGACACAGGTGCGTGGAGGCGTGGTCAGTGGTGGTGCCGTGGATTGGGTATTCGTTCAGCAATTTGGTAAAGCTGGCGGAGCCGACGCCGAAGGCGAAATACGTGGCGTTTCAAACCTATTACGATACGCGGCAGATGCCGCTGGGGCCGGAGGCGGGAATTCAACTGCCGTATGTGGAGGGTTTGCGGATGGACGAGGCGATGCATCCGCTGACGCTGCTGTGCGTGGGAATGTACGGCGAAACGCTGCCGAATCAGGATGGCGCGCCGGTGCGCATGGTGATTCCGTGGAAGTACGGCTACAAGAGCATCAAGTCGCTGGTGAAGATCCGGTTTGTGAAGGATATGCCGCCGACGACGTGGAACATGGAAAATCCGGGGTGGTACGGATTTTACTCCAATGTGAATCCGAATGTGAATACGGTGCGCTGGAGCCAGGCCAGCGAGCACCGGCTCGGCACCGGGCTTTTCTCGCGGCCGATTCCGACGCAAATTTTCAATGGCTACGGCGATCAGGTGGCGAGTCTGTATTCGGGCATGGACTTGAGGAAGTATTACTGAGGCAAATGGCCGTGGCGCGCATTGTTAAATCCATTCTCGTTAGTAAATGGACTAAGGTGGCGGTTTTCGCGGCGTGCCTGGCGCCATTTGCGATTCTGATTTGGCGCGCCACGCATGGCGACCTGGGCGCGAATCCCGTTGAATTCGTCGAGCACTGGACGGGCGACTGGACGCTGCGGTTTCTGATTATCACGCTGTGCATCACACCGATGCGCAAACTGATGAAGCTGCCGGAATTGATTCGTTTCCGGCGCATGCTTGGACTGTTCGCTTTTTTTTATGTTTGCGTGCATTTGATGGCGTGGAGCGGGATGGACCGCTTTTTCAATTTGCACGACATGTGGGCCGATGTGCTCAAACGAAAGTACATCACGGTGGGATTTGCGGGATTCGTGCTGCTGGTTCCGCTGGCGGTCACGTCGACAAAAGGATGGATTCGCCGGCTTGGCGGAAAGCGATGGCAGGCGCTGCACCGCGGGATCTACTTCGCGGCCATCGCGGGCGTGATTCACTATGCGTGG
>DAIRCW010000292.1:0-3214 GCA_036796475.1 Candidatus Acidiferrales bacterium
TCCGCCATAAATTCCTTCACATCCTTAAAATCCAAATACACTGACGCGAACCGCACATACGCCACTTTGTCCAGTTTTCTCAGCCGCCCCATCAGCAGTTCGCCAATTTCCGACGTAGTGCGCTCGCGGTCCACCGCCTCATTCACGAATTTCTCCGCGTCATCCACCAGCGCTTCCAGTTTCGCCGTGGGCACTGGACGCTTCTCGCACGCGCGCAACAGCCCCTGCAAAATTTTGTGCCGCTCGAATTTCTCCCGCCGCCCATCCTTCTTAATCACCATGTACGGAATTTCGTCAATGCGCTCGTACGTGGTGAATCGTTTCCCGCATTTCAGGCATTCGCGCCGCCGTCGAATCAAATCTCCCGCGCGCCCTTCGCGCGAATCCACCACTTTGTCATCCAGGTGCGAGCAAAACGGACACTTCACGGCTTCGTCTCCGTCGAACGCTTCGCCGCATCCACGCCGCGCAACGTAACGTGCTTTCCGCGCTCCTCGTCCGCTTCTTCTTCCTCCGCCAGCCTGCGCAGCGCGCCCATGGACCATCCTTCATGCACCAGCAGCGGCACGCCAACCACCGACACGGCGGCGAAGCTGATAATCCAAATGGTGATGGCAATCGCCGCCGCCGCTTCGCTGGCCATTCCAAAAATCACGCTGAGCACCAGAAATGTCGACAGCTGCATCCCGCCTCCGATCGCCGGCAACTGCACCGCCGATCCCACCATCGTGAACGCCAGCACCAGCAACGCTCCGCGAAACTCGAACGGCCGTCCGCCCACGCGAAAGCTTTCGATAATCCACAAGTACACGAACGCCATCACCAACCAGTGCAGCGCCGTATAAAAAACAATCGCCAGCAAATCGCCAAACGAGCGAATGGATTGCAATCCTTCGCCAAAGCCAACAACCAGCGCCGCCAGCCGACCGCGCCAGCCGCCGCGTTTTCGCCACGCGCCGAGCCGCGCGTGCAGAGTTTGCGCTCCGCGCAAGCGAAAGTAAACCAGCAGCGCCATCACCACGACGAGTCCGCCGAAGAGCGCCCATCCCGCCAGCCGCGCGTCCCGCAGCATGTGGAATCCGCGCGCCGATGTGTTGAGCGAACCCGGCGCAATCATCACCAGCGCCACCGCCGCCATCACCACCGTCGCTGCGGCGTCGGAAATTCGCTCCAGCACGTACACGCCGAAGCTGCCCGCCACCGGCAAGCGGTCTTTGCGCGCAATCAGCAGCGGACGCACTGGCTCGCCCGCGCGCCCCAGCAAAAAAATCGCAGTGAATCCAATAATCGTCGCGCTGTACACATTTTTGAAGCGTGTCCGCCCCATGTAACGCGAAAATCGCTGCCAGCGAATCGCGCGAATCGCATACGACGCGAAAATCGTCGCCAGCGAGAGCGCCAGCAGCGCGAAATTTGCCCCCTTCAGCTCGGCCCCAAATTTTCCCCAGCTGAATCCCGCCAGCATCGCGCTCCCGCGCGCGCGATACAGCAGCGCCGCGATCACCACCACGCCCGCGACAAGCAAGAGAATTTTCTTCAGCCCCGGCCGCATCAACAAACCGCCTCAGAAACGTCGTGGCAAGCGAAACATGCTGTCCCGATTAGCTTTGGTTTCGCAGCTTTTAGGTGAGTAAGACAGGATCGCGAATTCCTAGCGTATAGGACTATTGCGAGAAGCCTTCGACTTTTTGGAGTGCGGTGTCTTGACGCCGCTTTGCCACAACGCGCACTCCATCCTCGCAGTTGTCTCGCCACTCGCTTGCCGACTGCCGAAGGATTGTACTTTCCGAGAATCATCCTATCGTCCACACTTCCGGATATTTCAAACGCACGAGGTAGAGCCCCTCCGGCGGTGCTGTTGGACCCGAAAGCGACCGATCCCGCGCCTCAAACAACCTCTCGATGTCCTCCGCCTTCAATTTTCCGCGCCCCACATCAAGCAGCGTGCCCACAATCTTCCGCACCATGTAACGCAAAAACGATTTTCCCGCGATGACGTACGTCATTTCCTCCCGCGCCGCATCGCGCACAATTTCCGAACGGCAAATCACGCGTACCGGCGAACGGTCGCGGTCCGTCTCCTCCGAGCCGCTCGACGCCGCGAACGAACTGAAATCATGCTCGCCCACAAAATGTTTCGCCGCCGCGCTCATCGCCTCTTCATCCAGCGGATAAGGATAGTGCAGCATTCGCCGGTATTCGAATGGGGGCAGCA
Organism: Candidatus Acidiferrales bacterium; assembly: GCA_036796475.1. Classification (GTDB taxonomy): domain Bacteria; phylum Acidobacteriota; class Terriglobia; order Acidiferrales; family UBA7541; genus DAHUXN01. The sequence goes on from DAIRCW010000292.1 coordinate 2,216, forward strand.
CCGCTCCGCGAAAAATCCGGTAATGATACGTTTTTTCGAGCGATTGCCACCGCGCATGAAACTCCGGCCCCATTTCCTCCGCGGCCACAATGCGAATTTCCGGCGGGAGCAGGGCATTGAGCGCCCGCTGCAATTCCGCAGCGGAAAGCCCCGAGCGCGTTTTGAAACTGGCCACTTGCCCGAGCGCGTGAACGCCCGTGTCCGTGCGGCTTGCGCCGTGAATCGCGCTCCGCTCCTGCGTGATTTTTTGCACCGCGTCCGCCAGCGCTCCTTGGATCGTCGGAATCCCGGGCTGCATCTGCCAGCCGTGAAATTTCGCGCCGTCGTACGCCAGCGTTAATTTTATATTTCGCATCGCGCAGCAAATTATCGCATGACCCGCCCGCCCCGCTCCTACTTCATGTCTTGCCAATCGCTCTCAACCGCAATTGCTTTGCCGTAGGCAGAAAGCGAAACGCCGCTGAGGAACGTTTGGGAGCCTCCAAACTGTTTTCCGTTCTCGACTTTCACTTCTGCTCACACTTCTCAATTTTCGACTTTTCCCAAACCTCATCCTCTTGCATCATGCTCTGGGAGCGAAACCGATGAATCCACCGTCCTACGATCCCCGGCTTCTCAACGAAATCGCTGCCGCAGCCTCGTCGAGCGACAAAGTCGCCGCGCGCGCCAAACGCGTCGCCGAAATGATTCGCAGCGCCTGCGGATGCTTCTGGGTCGGCCTTTTCAAAACCACCGAAACCGAAGCCGTCGCTTTAGGCTGGACGGGCAACGAAGCTCCCGCTTTTTTGAATTTTCCTCTCACCCGCGGAATCACGCGCGACGTGGTAAAAACCCGCAAGACCGCCGTGGTGAACGACGTGCTCAAAGACGCGCGCTACCTCGTCGCATTTTCCTCCACGCGCGCCGAAGTCATCGTTCCCGTGACCAACAGCTCCGGCACGGTCATCGGTACCCTCGAAGCGGACTCCGACAAAGTCAACGCCTTCACCACCGCCGACG
>DAIRCW010000293.1:0-3173 GCA_036796475.1 Candidatus Acidiferrales bacterium
CTTTGAACTCCTCGAAAATCACGTCGTCCATGCGGCTGCCGGTGTCAATGAGCGCGGTCGCGATGATGGTGAGCGAGCCGCCCTCCTCGATATTGCGCGCGGCGGCGAAGAAGCGGCGCGGGCGCTGCAGCGCATTGGCGTCAATACCGCCGGAGAGCACTTTGCCGGAAGGCGGCGTGACGGCGTTGTAGGCGCGGCCGAGACGCGTAAGCGAATCGAGCAGAATCACGACGTCGCGCTTGTGCTCGACGAGGCGCTTGGCTTTTTCCAGAACCATTTCCGCGACTTGAATGTGGCGCTGCGGCGGCTCGTCGAAAGTGGAGCTGATGACTTCGCCCTTGACGGTGCGCTGCATGTCGGTGACTTCTTCGGGGCGCTCGTCAATGAGCAGGACGATGAGCGCGACTTCCGGATGATTGGTGGTAATGGAGTTCGCGACGGATTGCAGCATCATGGTTTTGCCGGTGCGCGGCGGCGCGACAATCAATCCGCGCTGGCCTTTGCCGATGGGGCAGAGCATGTCGAGGACGCGTCCGGTAAGATTTTCCTTGGTGGTTTCGAGCTTGATGCGCTCCTGCGGATAGAGCGGCGTCAAATTGTCGAAGAAAATTTTGTTGCGGGCGACTTCCGGGTCTTCGAAATTGACCGCCTCGACTTTAATCAGCGCGAAGTAGCGCTCGCCGTCTTTGGGCGGACGCACCTGACCGGAGACAGTGTCGCCGGTGCGCAGATCGAACTTGCGGATTTGCGAGGGCGAGACGTAGATGTCGTCCGGGCCGGGGAGATAGTTGTACTCGGGCGCGCGGAGGAAGCCGAAGCCGTCAGGCAGGCATTCGAGGACGCCCTCGGAGAAGATCAGTCCGTTTTTCTCGGTCTGCGCGCGGAGGATCTGGAAGATCAACTCCTGCTTGCGCATGCCTCCGGAGCCGGGAATATTGAGCTCCTTGGCGATTTTTGCCAGGTCGGTAATATTTCGGTCTTTCAGTTCTGCAAGACTAACGCTCATAGAATTCTTTCCTTCAATTTTTATTTGGATTTCCCGCGTTAAATTTTCAACCTGAGGTTTCTCCGGCGCGGATGCGTTCGGGTGCTTCCTCGGGCGGGTGATACTACTTACCGCAGCGGCCTACGCCTGCGGCAAAACTGCCGTTCCCCCACTGCTTTACCAAGGCCCCAGGGAATCTTCTGCCAGAATGCCTTTGTGTAGAACTCGCGTTCGCCAGCCAGTTTGAAGACGAACAGCAGGACGGAGACTAATTCGCGATGTCGTTATCCTGCGGCACAGAGGCGTCAAATTTTGGCGCGACATCCGGAACTTCCAGCGCATTGGGCTCGAGCGGACGCTCCAGCGCCAGCGCGAGAACCTCGTCCATGGTATCCACAAACTTCACCGACATTTGCGCCTGAACTTCCGGAGGCACTTCCGCGAGATCCTTTTCGTTGCCGCGCGGGAGAATCACAGTACGCAAGCCCATGCGATGCGCGGCGAGGAGCTTTTCCTTCACGCCGCCAATGGGCAGAACTTTTCCGCGCAGGGTGATTTCGCCGGTCATGGCCAAGTCGCAACGCACCGGAATGTGCGTCAAAGCGCTGGCGATGGAAGTGCAAAGCGTGATTCCCGCCGAAGGGCCGTCTTTCGGAATAGCGCCCTCGGGAATGTGCACGTGAATGTCGAGATGACGGTAGAAATCTTTCGGCAAACCGAAAAGATGGCTGCGCGAGCGGACGTAACTCATGGCGGCTTGCGCGGACTCCTGCATCACGTCGCCGAGCTTGCCGGTGAGCGTGAGGCGCCCCTTGCCCTGCATTAGCGTGGCCTCGGTGCTGAGCACCTGGCCGCCGACCTCGGTCCACGCAAGACCGACGGCGAGACCCACTTCGTTTTTCTTTTCAGCCCAAATATCGCGGAATTTCAGCACGCCGAGATAGTCGCTGGCATTCGCCGGAGTGATTTCAACTTTTTCGGTGCTCTTCTCGGCGACGACTTTGCGCGCGACTTTGCGGCAGATGTTGGCGATTTCGCGTTCGAGGCTGCGCACGCCGGCTTCGTGCGTGTAATGGCGAATCAGGTGCAACAGGCCTTCGTCGGTGAAGATGAGGTTTTGTTCGGTGATGCCGTTGGCTTCGCGCTGCTTGGACGCGAGATAGCGCTTGGCAATTTCCAACTTTTCCTGCTCGGTGTAGCCCGGCAAGCGCAAAACTTCCATGCGATCCTGCAGAGGCTGCGGAATGGTGTGCAGGACGTTCGCGGTGCACACGAACATCACTTTCGAGAGGTCGTATTCGACGTCGAGGTAATGATCGGTGAAGGCGTGATTCAATTCCGGGTCGAGGACTTCCATGAGCGCTGCGGAGGGATCGCCGCGGAAGTCCATGGACATTTTGTCCACTTCGTCGAGCACGAAAACGGGATTGACCGTGCCGGCCTTGCGCATCATTTGAATGATTTGGCCGGGGAGAGCGCCAATGTAGGTGCGGCGGTGGCCGCGAATCTCGGCTTCATCGCGAACGCCGCCGAGCGAAACGCGGACGAATTTGCGTCCGGTGGCCTTGCCGATGGACATGGCCAGAGAAGTTTTTCCCACGCCCGGAGGGCCAACGAAGCAGAGAATCGAGCCCTTGGGATTTTTCACCAGCTGGCGGACGGCAAGAAATTCCAGAATGCGCTCTTTGATCTTGTCGAGGCCGTAATGATCTTCGTTCAAGATCTGCTCGGCGCGTTTGATGTCACGAATCTCACGCGAACGCTTTTTCCACGGTACTGCCAGCATCCAATCGAGATAATTGCGCGAGACGGTTGACTCCGCGGACATCGGCGGCATCATTTCGAGGCGCTTCATCTCCTGCATCGCCTTGTCCTGCACTTCTTTGGGCATGCCGGAGCTTTCGATTTTCTTCTTAAGCTGTTCGAGGTCGTTGGCTTCGCCGCGGCCGAGTTCCTTCTGAATGGCTTTGAGCTTTTCGTTAAGGTAATACTCTTTTTGCGCGCGCTCCATTTGCCGTTTCACGCGCGTATTGATGCTGCGATCGACGTTAAGTTTCTCGGTTTCGCCGTCCAGGATTTCCGCGATGCGGTTCAGCCGCTCGAGCGGATCAAAAATCTCAAGAAGTTCCTGCTTCTCTTCCACGGGAATCTGCAGATTGGAAGCGATGGCGTCAGCGAGCTTCGCGGG
>DAIRCW010000294.1:0-3160 GCA_036796475.1 Candidatus Acidiferrales bacterium
CATGGCGCCGGGAATCTGCAGCGCGATGTAGGTGATGAAGAAAATCCCTGCGCCGAGGCCGAACTGCTTATCGCTAAGCCCCAGCTGCGAAGTCATGCCCAGGGCGGCGTAAGCCACGCTGGTGCGATCGATGTAATTTGCGATGTAAAGGACGAAAAGGAAAGGCAGCAGGCGCACCGCGATGCGGCGGCGCGCGTTTTGAGAAATCTGCGCGGCGGCAGAGGCTATCGCGGCAGAAGGATTCGCAGCGGACAAGCGCACCTCAGGCACAATTTCGGACGGAGCCTAACAGAATTACCCGGCAAAGTTAAGGCGAGCGCCGCTCAGATCTGCAGAAGCGCAGAAGCTCCCTACAGGCCAGTCTCGGCAGGCCCCGCGTGGCACAACTTCTCGACGGCAAGAAAGTTCCGCGGATGTGAAGAAACATCCGCGGAAGCGGCGAAACTCCGCGGCATCGCACCGCTGAAATTAGCGCGAGCCGATGTTGTAGACGATGCTGAGGGAGAAGCGCACCGAATCGTCGGTGCCGCCGCGCGCGTGCAGTCCGAAATAGTCGAGCTGCGGACGGAAGGCAAAAGGCCCGTCGCCGATTTTGATGTCGCCGCCGCCTCCGATGCTGAAGGCAAACGGATTCTGCCCCGGAATATGCGAGCCGCCGAAGAGCACTTGCACGAACGGGGTCACTTTATCGGTATTCTGCAGGTGCAACGAAAAGCGCGGGCCGAAAGTATACGTGGCAGCGGTGAAATCATCCCCGTGGTAAACGCCGAAGTCCCAGACCACCCCGAACCAGTCATTCGCGTTGTACGCTGCCGAGCCGCTGATGCCGTTAGTGGTAGCCCCCGGGAGATGGAAAAGTGAGTAGCCGACGGCAACGTTGCCGCGGGGAGAATCCTGGGCATGAGCGGGAACAGCGAATGCGAAGAGCGACAGCGCAAACGTTGCAAGAACGACTCTTTTCATTCTTATCTCCGTAAGTGTTTTCGCCGGGTTGTTAAAGGCTAAAGCAACACATCTGCGAGGTCAATGCTCTTCCCTGCGATTGAGCGATTTCCAGCGCGTTGGGCGATGCGGACTTTGGCCTGCTTTTAGGGCTTGCTGCTGGGAGCTTTGTGAAAGATCGGGGCGAAGTGGAAGTTCGAAGCAGTCTGCGCTTGGCGAATTGCGGGGGCCATGACCACGACGATGGCGATTACGCCGCAAGCGAAGCCGAGTCCTGCACTGAGATTAATCCATACCGAGCCCATTCGTTTGCGCGCCGCTCTCGTGGCGAAAATAAGGATGGCGATTGTCGGGACAATGAAGATTCCATAGTTGAGAAGCAGGAAGATCCCGTTGGTCATCATGAGAATGGTCAGCGCACCGAGGCCCATCCAGTAGACGGCGATGGCGAAGGCGCCGAATATGCGCGCAGCACGCCAGCGCAGGATGCGGCACAACATCCCGGCAACGCAGGGCGCGAGAATGCCAAGTTCGAGCACGAGCAGAGGCTTGTGCCGCAAAGAGCCGAGAAACATGAGAACAAGCACAAAAATTGCGCCGGGAAGAAAAATCCATAGTGATGGGAGACTGGGTTTGTCGTCAGCCATGGCGCTCACCCCTTGAAGGCCGAACCGCAGAGTTTTTTTTGAAACGCGGTTGAGCCCTGCGCTGCAAAAAAATTGCGCCGGGGTTCGTGGAGGATGGACGAACGCCCGGCGCGGTTTACAGCGTGAATCGGATCGCTACTTGGCGCCGAAGTTGTACACGATGGCGACCGAGAAGCGCTCGGAGTTCTGGGTCGTGCTATTGGCGCGCAGGCCGAAATACTCGAACTGCGGCCGAAACGCAATGTGCTCGGTCATCCCGATGTCCGTCCCGCCGCCAAAACCGAAGGCGAAAGGATTGGTCGAGACCGTCGTTCCGAGGGCTGACGCGGAAAGGTGCGCGCCGCCGAACAACGCCTGAAAGTACGGCACGAACTTATCGGAACGGCGGAAAGAGATGCGCGGTCCGAAGGTGAACGTCGAAGCGGTAGTGCTCGCTCCGCTTGGTGAACCATGGTACACGCCGAAGTCGCCTACCACGCCGAACCAGCTATTCAGGTTGCCGGCGACGGAGCCGCTGAACCCGTTGAGGTTGATTCCAGAAGCCCCACCGGAGCCGTTTAGATGCATCATGGACCAACCACCAGAAACATCAGCCTTGGGCGTCTCCTGAGCGTTCGCACCCAGGGCTAAGAGCGAAAAGGCAAACAGCGCCAACATGATCTTCTTCATTCCTATCTCCTTTGGTATGTTGCACATACTATTTAACCTCCCCCGGATTCCAGGCGCTTTCGCGCCGGTGGCCCCCAGGTACCAACTTGAAACAAATTGAATAAGGCTTAGGTACTCGAATTCCGTTGCTACAAGGGTAGGGCAAGCTCTGGGGAGGGTCAATTTCGGCGTCGACAAGGCGTTCCTGTGGCGAAACTGACCGTCGGTACAGGGGTTGCAAGAAGCGGCGGCAAGGGATTTAGAACCCCCCGAGAGGACCGGCGATAAGCACATACGTACCAATTCTCTGCCCCGATGTGGCACGGTTGCGATAAATTGTGCATAGCGAATGGGTCTGCCCTAGAATCATCTGCACTAGAATCATCTGCGAACGTAGAAGGGGGAGCGATGAAGGGATTCATTTTGGGTGTGCTGGTGACGATTGCGGTGATCGTCTGCGTGGGGCTTTTCGTTGCGGAAACAGGACGCGTGGACATGCGCGCGGACGTGCCGCCGTCGCATTTGGAGGCGCACTTCGCCGGCGGGGCGATGGACGCCAGCGTAGACCGTCACGCTCCCGAGGCGAAAAATCCGTTGCAGGCTAACGATGCGACATTGATCGCGGGCGCGAAAATTTATGCCGACCGCTGCGCGATTTGCCACGGCGATCCGGCGCGTTCGGAGTCGCCGCTCGCGCATTCGTTTAATCCGCCACCGCCGCAATTCATGACTGACGCGGCGGATATGGGCGACAGCGACAACTTTTACATCACCACGCATGGCATTCGTTGGACGGGCATGCCCGGTTGGGGCAAGGTGCTTTCGGAAAATGAGGTTTGGCAAGTGGTCACGTTCATCGGTCACATGGGAAATTTACCGCCCGATGTGAAAGCGGTGTTTGCGCTGCAAGGGCCCCCTCCAGC
>DAIRCW010000295.1:0-3149 GCA_036796475.1 Candidatus Acidiferrales bacterium
TTTCGAGTTCGGAGTTATAGCCGAGCGAAACGGCAAGAGGTCCATCGAGATACGTGGATTGCCCCTCGAATCCCGCACGATTGAACTGGTCAATGAAAATGAACACCGGAACGTCCGCGTCGAAATCGCGAAAATAGGATTCCGTGCCCGCAAGATGATGCTGCCAGTGAACACCGCTGGAAAAATTCCAGCTCACATTGGCCGCAAAATCGTGCAAATCGGCGGACTGGCCAAGAATGGGCGGCTCCAGAAGCGTTTGCCCTGGCTGCCCCGCGTCGCTCGCGGCGTTGCGCACAGAAAGGTGAATCTGGTTCGTCGAGCTGAACTTCCATCCGAAATTTCCCGAAAGCGTGGTGTCGCGGAAGCGATTGTTCGGCCCCTGACCGTTCGTATCGAAGTACGAAATTGCCGGGGCATAGTCGAACTTCCCAATCACGCCGCTCAAATCCGCTTCTTCACGCTGCGTTTGGAACGTGCCGCCCTCCGCAAAAAGCGTCAGCGCCGGCTTTTCTGTGGTGCCGCGATGCGTGAAAATTTGCACCACGCCGTCCATGGCGTCAGAGCCGAAGAGCGCGCTGGACGCGCCATGAACAATTTCGATTTTGTCGATATTGGTGACGTCGAGATTCGACAGATCGATGTCGCCGCCAGGCTCATTTGCCGGCGTTCCATCAATAAGGACTTTCGTGAAATTGGAATTGCCGCCGTCGAGGAAGAATGAAGTCAGTCCTCCTTCCGGCCCCAATCGCGTGATGCTCGCGCCCGGTGTGGAAGAAAGCAGCGGCGCAAGCCACAATGCTTGCCTCTGCTCGATATCCGCGCGAGTGAGCACCGTGACCGGCGAAGCAACGGTATTCGCCGGCGCCGGTTCCGCTTGCGCCGAAACCACCACTTGAGAAGAGAGCGGCGCCAGCTCCATGCGCACATTCCATTCTCGGCGCTGCCCCGCTGCAAAGGTGAACGGCTGCTCGAACGTAGCCATTTCCGGAGCGCTGATGCGAACGCGGTACCTGCCCGGCAGTAGCGTCAGCGAATAAGAGCCGTCCGCGGCAGTGTGCGCGCGAACGGGCGATTGCGCTGCCACTCGTGGCGCCGAAACAGGCTCGGCGATGACGCTCGCTTGTGAAATAGACGCGCCGCTGCGGTCCGTTACGCGGCCGGCGAGTGTTGCTGTGGATTGTGCGTGGGTTAAAACCGAAAAAACCAAAACGGAAGGTGCAAAAAAACTGAAACGCAAAAACTGCCGTACGCAGAGTCTCATTGTTTCCTCCGTCTCCCTCTCGCGCGGGAGTGTGAAGGCTGTCCCGAAAGCAGGAAGCTGCCAGCGGCCAAATCGCGCCACAGTTCTCACATTCGAGATAGAAACTCCGCCGGTCTCCTGGCTTGGCGGGACATTACTGGCGCGGCCTTCCCGCACCGGTGGCCGCGTCTTTCGACGAAGCGCCCGGCGCAGTGACGCGCGCCCGATTTTTCCGCCTTACAGTCGCGCAGCGGCGGCGGCTTTTCACCGCCTTCCCGTGCACGGAGTTTCGTGGTGAATTTTCCGGCGGAGCCGCTATTCAGTAGCTCGGCCTCGCCGGTGCTTCAGTTTTCAATTGCAACTACTCAATGCAAGTTCGCGGCTATACCTGCCTATTCCAAACCTGTTACATTCTCGTCCGCGTCGCCGCGTAGAATGACGCGCGGCCGGCCGCCGGCGGTCTTTTCCACTTGCAGCGGAGCGCCAAAAACTTCCTCCAGCAGATCCGCGCGATAGACTTCCTCGGGCCTGCCGGACGCCAGGCTCTTGCCTTTTTGCAGCAGGACGACAGAATCAAAAAACTCCGCGGCCAAATTCAATTCATGCGTGACCACGATCGTCGTATAGCGATTCTGTTCCGTGAGCCGGCGAAGAACGCGCATCAGCTCGACTTTTGCGCCGATATCCAAATGGTGCGTGGGTTCGTCAAGCAGCAACAGCTGAGGCTGCTGCGCAAGCGCGCGCGCGAGGATCACCCGCTGGCGCTCACCGCCCGAGAGCTGATCCATGCGCCGCTCCGCGAGCGGCTCCGCTCCCGTTTGCTCGAGCGCATTCTGAACCATCAGCGCATCCGCTTCGTTCTCAAAGCGCAGCCGCCGTCCATGCGGATGCCTTCCCTGCAAAACGTATTCCCACACGCCTAAGGGGAAAAGCAGATCGCTCTCCTGATGTACGATGGCGATGCGTTGCGCACGTTCGCGCAGTGGAAGACTGCCGGGAGGTTTTCCGTCGAGTTCCACGCGGCCGGAGAGCGGGGAAAACTGCCCGGCCAGCATTTTCAGCAGCGTGGACTTTCCGCTGGCGTTCGGACCGAGGATGCCGACAATTTCGCGCTGGCGCGCCGTGAAGCTGACCGGCCCGAGAGTAAACATCGGCGCCGCCATTTCCGAAGCCGCATAGGCATAGCTGGCCTGCTCCACCTTGAGCCGCACGGGATTTTCCACCCAGCCTGTGAGAGTGCCTGAAGTCGAAGCCATGGCAGCAATTTCGCTGGCGCTCAAGCGAACCTCCGCTTCAATAAGTAGATGAAAACGGGCGCGCCGAGCGCGGCAGTCATCGCCCCAACGGGCAACTCTGTTGGAGCAAAGAGCGTGCGCGCGAGCGTATCGGCCAGCGTTACCGCGATGGCCCCTCCCAGCGCCGACGCTGGAATGAGCAGGCGGTAGTCCGAGCCGAATAGCAAACGAATCACGTGTGGAATCAGCAGCCCAACATAGCCAATCGCGCCGCTCACGGAAACAGCGACTCCGGTCAGCAAGGAAGCACAGACATAAACGACCAGTTTCACGCGCGGGACGTTCACGCCCAGGTGATAAGCCTCGCGTTCGCCGGTAAGAATCAAGTTCAGGTCCGACGCTGTGGTGTAAATCGCGCCGAGCGCCAGAAGCAGCAGGAGAAACAAAAACCACAAGCGCACGGTTGGGGCGGTCGCGAGATCGCCCATCAGCCAAAAAGCCATGCCGCGCAGATCGCGGCCGCTGAGCGTGGTCATCAGAAACATGATCACTGCCGAGAGGAACGAAGCGGCGACGATTCCCGCAAGAAGCAACGTGGTGCTGTCGAGCTGCCCGCCGCGCCGGCCAAGAAAATAAACCGCCGCGATGGTCACGAACGCGCCTATGAAAGCCAG
>DAIRCW010000296.1:0-3138 GCA_036796475.1 Candidatus Acidiferrales bacterium
AGAACGCCGGGACGAGCACGGCGGCGCAGCTGCAGTTGGTGCCGCAACCGCGCGAGGTGGTGAAGTTAACTGGAAGCGAGCCTTTTCGCGTGACGCGGAAGACGAAGATTGTGGTAGCGAAGAAATTTGGGCGGGATTTTGCGGGCGCGCAGATGCTTGTGGAGGAGATTGCGCGATGGACGGGATGGAAGTTGAAAGTGGAAGACGCGGAGCGCATGCCGGGCGGGTCGGATTTTATTTACATTGGGAACGCGATGGAGGATTCGAAGCTGCGCGAGGCGCTGGGGACGTCGGGGCTGGCGATGCAGAACGGGTTTGACGCACAAGGGTACGCGATTTTGGCGGAGCGGCAGAGGGTTTTGGTTGGCGGCGCGAGCGAGCAGGGCGCGTTTTATGGAGTGCAGACGCTGAGGCAATTGCTGAGACCGGCTAGAACGGCGAAACAAGAAACAGGCGCAGGCTCCTCAGCGACATCCGCAGCGATAGTGGTCACGTCCGGCGTGTCAGAAAAAACCCCACCCTTCGCAAACGACGCGAAGGATGGGGCACCCGAAAACACAAATGCAGATTCCTCGTCGCGAAAGGCGCTCCTCGGAATGACAGTAAATAATGGTGGCGCGGAGAATGAGGCGCGTGACAGAGCGCGACTGTTGAGTGCTGCGTACGAGTCTGCGGCGGGCGCAAATGAAAAAGCAGGTTCCTCACCGACATCCGCAGCAAACACCACTGCGGCTGGGTTCGGAATGACAGAAAAAAACAAAGGCGCACAGAATGGGGCACCGGCCGAGTCTCGATTGCTGGAAGTGGCGATGACAACACGCAAGACCCAACGAGGGGTTCTTCGCTCCGCGGACGGCGCTTCGCTCAGAATGACAGGCCAAGAAAAAACGGCGGCGCGAAATGCAGGATCATCAAGTTCGACGAGCGATTATGTGAGTGAGTTGGAATGTCCAGCAGTGACGATACGGGACTGGCCGGCGATGAAGTGGCGCGGCGCGAGCATTGATATCAGCCGCGGGCCGATTCCGACTCTAGAGTTCATGGAAAAGCAGATCCGCACGCTGGCTGCGTACAAGCTGAATTTGTACGGGCTGTACATGGAAGACGTGTTCACGGTGAAGGGCAACGGAATTTTTGCGCCGCCGAACGCGCTGACGCCGGAGGAGATTACGCAGCTGGTCGAGTACGCGAAAAAATACTACGTCACGGTGATGCCCGAGCTGGAAACGTTTGGGCATTTGCACAACGTGCTGCGCTACGACGCGTACAGCGATCTGGCGGAGACGCCGCATGGCGCCGTGCTCACGCCAACGCTGCCGGGAAGTTACGACTTCATCGGGAAATTGATTGCGCAGATGGCGCCGCTTTTCCCCGGGCCGTTTTTTCACATTGGCGCGGATGAGACCAACGAACTGGGGCAAGGAAAGACTAAGGATTTGATCGCGCAGCAGGGTCTAGGCCAAGTTTACCTGGCGCACATCGCGAAACTGGATGGGATGCTGAAGCCGTTTGCAAAGCAGACGATGTTCTGGGCGGACATTGCGGAGAAATTTCCGCAGTTGCTGCCGACGCTGCCAAAAGATCTGATTGCGGTGGTTTGGACGTACGACGTCAAGCCTGATTACGACGCGGATCTCGATCCATTCAAAAACGCCGGATTGCCGATTTTCGTTTCGCCGGGAATTGGAAATTGGCGCAAGGTGTATCCGGATTTTAATTCCGGCTTCATGAACATAAGGAATTTGACGCGCGACGGGCAGAAATATGGCGCGATAGGGCAGTTGAACACCGAATGGAAAGATCGCGGCGAAGAATTGGGCGGAATGGATTGGCCTGGATTGGTATTTGGCGCGGCGTGCGGCTGGCAGGCGGGAGAAAGTTCCGTGGAGCAGTTTATGGATAGTTATGACTGGGCGTTTTACCGGAATGCGGATCACACGTTCGAGGACGCGCTGAACAAATTGGCGGACACGAACACGCTGCTGCGCGGCGTGCAATTGGACGGCACGCACGTGGATTACTTCTGGGCGAGTCCGTTTTCGAAATTGGGCGCGGAGGAAGCGAAGAAGGCCGCTCCGCTAGTGCATGAATTGCGCGTGGACGCGGAGCAGGCCTGGGAGTCGCTGCTCGACAATCGCGCCAAGGCGCGGATGAATGCGGATACGCTGGATGATTTGATCTTTGCGGCGCAGCGGCTGGATTTGCTGGGAATGAAATTTGAATACACGCAGGAGATGAACGATCTGTACTGGAATGCGTACCTGGACATGGCGAATACGAAGCAAGTGGAAAATGATCTGATTGGGATCAGTTCCACGAATGGACGGCTCGAAGATTTGCGCGAGCGCCTCGCGGACGTGCGCAGCCTGTATGCGGAACGTTTTCGCGCGCAGAATCATGAGGCGTGGCTGGGAAACGTGCTGGTGCGTTACGACCAGCTGTCGAACGTGATTCAGGAAAAAATCAATCAGATTGACGCGCTGGAAACAGAGTTCCGCCAGGTGAAAGTGCTACCGCCGCCGGAAAATCTGGGATTTTACTTGCGGCCTGCATTCATGCCGTAGTTGCAGTGACATTACTTACGAAAAAAGACAGAGCAAGATTAAGCGGCGAGGTTAAGATAGAGGCAAAGGAGTTCCCGTGAGCGCAAAAGAGATCATTTTCAGCGTTGAAGAATCGCCCGAAGGTGGCTACGAGGCACGCGCCCTGGGCTACTCCATCTACACGCAGGCGGACGGTCTCGAAGAATTGAGAAAAATGGTGCGCGACGCGGTGAACTGTCACTTCGATGAAGACCAGAAGCCTACCGTGATCCGTTTACATTGGGTGAGAGACGAGGTCATTTCTGCTTGAAGCTGCCGCGCGACACGAGCGGAAAAGAAATAGCGAAGTTACTTCGCAAGGTTGGATACGAGGTGGTGCACCAGACGGGAAGCCACATTCGCCTGCGGTCAGTGGCGAAGGGCAGGGAACACAACATCACCATTCCTGCTCACGATTACCTGAAAGTGGGCACACTCAGCTGCAGACGTTGCTGGATACTTAAAGATTGACCGAGCTGAACTCATCGAGCAGCTCTTCTGATCAAAAAGTCGCGGAGGACGATGGCGCTGTTGTGCTCCGTATCGCGGGCGCTGT
>DAIRCW010000297.1:0-3117 GCA_036796475.1 Candidatus Acidiferrales bacterium
CAGACTTCTCTGGCGTCTTTGAACCCAACGTCATGCATCCACTGGAGTGTCTTATCAGCCTGATCTTTCACGTAAGGCCCCGAAAAAACGACGAACATCTGCTGTCCGTCAGCGCTGCGGCGCGGCTCGACGTATACCGTCAGATTCTGGTCTTCGAGCCGCTTGGCCGTTTGCTGCGCGCGTTGCTCCTCGCCGAATCGCCCGACCCAAATAAAGATCTGGGGCGTCGAACGAGCCTGCCACGGCTGAGGGGTGTGGTTTCCCCACTCGACGCGAGGAAAAACTTCCGGAGCAGCTGGTTTGGCGCTGGGCTGCGGCACGTTATGGGCATGCGCAGTCTGGGTCGGCTTGTTCGCAGGTGGATTCGCCTTCAACGAAGCCACAGAACCAGAGGCCGTGTCCTCCGTAGAATCGAAAGCCTTGGCTGGTGGATTGGGCGCAGAGGCGATAGCGGGCGGCCGAATCTGGGCCGCTCTCTTCGCCGCAGTCATCGCCTTCAACACACCTAACGCGAAAAGAATGCCCGCAAACGCGAGCGCCCATGGCAAAACTCTCGACTTGCGTTTTGGCTTTGCGGTAATTGGGACCGGATAAGAGGTACTCGATGCGCGGCTGCGTTCAACAGCGAAAGCGCTTTTACTTACTGCTAGTGGCGCAGCGCCAACCGCTGTTCCCGTGATCCGCGTCGTGCGCAACGCGTTCTCAAGTTCTGCGATCGACTGAAACCTCTTCGCCGGTTCCTTTTCGAGGCATTTCAAAATGGCGCGTTCGATGTATACCGGAATGCTCGGATCAATCGCGTGCGGCGGCGTCGGCGCTTCCTGCATCTGCTTGAGCGCCACGGCCACTGGCGTATCCGCGCGGAAAGTCTCAGAGCCGGTGAACATTTCGTAGAGCACCAGTCCGAGCGCATAGACATCCGTGCGGTAATCAACAGGTTTTCCCGCAACTTGCTCCGGCGCCATGTACGCCGGCGTCCCAATCATCGCGCCCGTGAGCCGCGTGCCGCCTTCCATCGAGCGCGCGATGCCGAAATCCATGATCTTCACGTTGCCCTGCGCGTCGATCATCACGTTTTCCGGCTTCAAATCGCGATGCACGATGCCCTGCGCGTGTGCTTCTTTCAAGCCGGAGCAGATTTGCAGCGCCATGTCCACCGCTTTGCGCACGGGCAATCCGCCGAAACGACTCAGCACCGAGCGCAGGCTTTCGCCCTCGACGAACTCCATGGAGGTGTACGCAATCCCGCCGATGCGGTTGAATTCGTAGACGCGGCAGACGTTCTTGTGCGTAATTTTACGAGCGAAGAGCAGTTCGTTTTTGAACCGCTCGGTCATCGCTTGGTCGGAAGCGATTTCCGGTTTGATGAGCTTCAGCGCGACGGTCTCGCCGGTTTCGCGGTCACGCGCTTTGTACACGTAACCCATCGCGCCGTGACCGGCTTCGCTCAAAATATCGTAGCGCTGGGATAGTGCAGCCAGACTTGCGGAGCTCAAATTCACTTTAGGAGTGGCGCCCGTCCCTGTTCCCAAGCCGCGTTTTGATCCGGATGAAGCGTGTGCGGCAACCGTCGGTGCGGCTGCGATGTCCTCCATCAAAATCGTCTTCTGATACCCCCCACGCCGGCTCGCTAGCGGTTCCGCATTCGAGCTTCGCCCTGTTCCCCGCCCATCTGAGTCGTTCGAGCGCAAGCTTCCCGAAGCGTCGCTGGCAGGCACAGAGGTATCCTGAGTTTTAGCGATATTGCCCATACGAGCCTTACGTTACATTAAACATAAAATGGCCCTGAAAGTGTGGTGCCCCGGGGAAACGTGTGGAGGAAAAGTTACTGGTACTAAAGTACTTAGCGGCTACAGAAGGCCAAGGTAACGGGGGTATTTGGCCTGTAATGCGCTGACCAGCACCTCGAATTCCGGCAAGCGTCGCAGATTTTCGAGGCATGGATCTTTCAGGAAAAAAGGCCAGCATGCGAACCCTGCGCCGACGCTCCTCTCCAGCCACTCAAATGCTTCCTTCGATTTGCCCACCAGCGAAAGGATGGCAGCGATCTGATAGTAACTGTGGTGCGCGTGGCCAAAAGTGCGCGGGATGATGCAGGCGCGGTTCAACCATAAGAGCGCCTGTTCGTGCTTGCCGATCAATGCCTGAAATAGCCCCTCAAGGCTCAAAATGAGCGGTTCATCCGGCAGAAGCTTCCGCGCTTCGTCTAGGCGCACGCGAACCTCTTCCCATTTCCCCGTCATCATAGGAATCTGAGGCGCGAAATAGACGGCGTACTTGTTGCTCGGGAAATCTGTTCTCCAACGGCAGATTTCCTCTTCGGCCAAATCGTACTTCTGCTGCCAGATATAGACCTGTGTGATGCTGTGGCTGACCTCGCGCCGCGGGTGGAACATCGCTCCGCGCTCATACATTTCGCGAGCCTGTTCGAGCAGCCCAATATGCGCCAAAATAGTGGCCAGACGATTGTAGGCGTGGGGCAGATTTTTCTGTAACGAAAGCGCCCGGCGCAATTCGGCTATGGCCTCCACATGCTGGAAGTTTTTCGATGGCCCCCAGAGCAGAAAGGCTCGTGCGACATGCGCTTCAGGCAAATCGGGCGAAAGTTCCAGCGCGCGCGAGCAGTGAAATTCCGCCTTCTCCAGCCAGATGCTCGCCGGATCAAACTCGAAGTGGCGGCTCGCGCAAACGGGCGAAAGAGTGGCCTGCGCCAGCGAGAAGCCAGGATCGCGCGCTACGGCGGCGCTCAGATGACGCGACGCCTCTTCAAGCAGAACGGGATCACCCGAAGAACTCAACCGATAGCCGCGCATGAATTCGGCGTACGCCAGAGGATCTTTGCTGTGCCGCGAACTGCTTTTGCCAGGCGAGGGGTGTAACGGTCGGTTCAAGGCGGCGGCGATCTGCCCCGCGAGTTCATCCTCCAGATCTGCAAGCCGATTCATGTCGAGATCAAATTTGCGGGCCAAGCAAACGCGCTCAAGGTTTGTATCGAAAATTTCGAGGGAAATTCGCCATTGGCCTTTACTCTCGCAAATGGCGCCGTGCACCACAAAGCGGGCGCCCAGCAGCTCCCCAGCCCGCGCCGGTGCGGTTCCGGACGGAAGATTTAGCACC
>DAIRCW010000298.1:0-3112 GCA_036796475.1 Candidatus Acidiferrales bacterium
CGAGGCGCGAACGCGCGCGGCGGCCGCGTTCAAATCGTAATCCGTGTGGCGAAGCTCGACGCCTGCATCATCGCTGAGGAACAGCCAGTCGGCGCCGGGTTTGCCGAACGGCATGCCCACGCTGCCGGCATTCACGACGCGCGTTTTGCCAATGGTGCGGTCGAATTGCATGTGAGTGTGGCCGCAGATGACGAGTGAGGCATTTACGTCCGCGAAGATCGGCGCGAGAAGCTCCTCGGGCGTGAGGCGCGTGAAAATTTCATTTTCGTCGCGTGGAGTGGCGTGACAGAAGAGCACGTTGCCAAGGCCCGTGATTTCGAGCGACAAAGTTTTCGGCCAACGCGCCAGCAATTCCCTTTCGTCCGGCGAAAGTTCCCGAGCGGTCCATTGAAGCGGAGGACGGGCGCTCTCCGGAACTGCCGCGGGTTTGCCGGCGGCTTCGTCGAGGACAGCAAGTTCGCAATTGCCGCGAATGAAATCTGCGGGAACATGGAGTTGCTGCAATCGCGCGAGGACTTCGCGAGGCATCGGGCCGGGAACGATGTCGCCGCCGATGACGATGCGATCCGGCATCGCTGCATCGAGTTCGCGGAGAACGGCTTCGAGCGCGGGAAGATTGCCATGAATGTCATAAAGAGCGGCGACTCGCATGGAAAGTATTGTGGCATATGTCGCGGCGCGAATTCGCGGACAAATAGGGCGATGGCCAGTCCGATAGAGAAAGCCGTGCGAGGACGCCGCTGACGCGTTAGGCGAGTTTCATTGCGCGCGGCGTTTGCGGCACGCAGTCTGGTAATCTGCGGGATCCATCTAGCTGGTCAGTTTCGCCGACGCGACGCCGAGGACTTTGAGCGTTTTCTTGTCCTGTAAGAAGACGACGATGTTCAGATTCTGACGATTCCACTTGGAGCTAAGCTTCACGTGCGCGTCGCCGGTGAAGGCCGCGTCGCCTGAAGACTGCGCGGAACCAACCTTATGCAGGTAGCGCAATACCGCGGAGTGATAGAGCGTGTGGCCGGCGTTTTCTCCCGCGCTCACTGAGGAGTGCAGGCCGTCCTCGGTTACTGCGATCCACACTTCCACGGGATCTCCCGCGGCATCTCCTTGGAGTTTGCCTGCCGAAATCTTGAAATCGGCGGCGCCTTTCGGATCCGCGCTTGCTTCGCTGATAGTGATATTCGTTTGCGGCTCGCTGGCGGCCTTCTCGATGGCTTGCTGAGCGGCGCGGCCATTGCTGCCCACGAATTGGCTTTCGCCATCCACGACCATCTCCGGCGAATACGGGCTGTTGCCGCCGACTTTGGACACATATTCACGCTGTCTTGCTGTCCATTCGACCGATGAGAACGGGTCAACCCATCCATCGTGATTCCAATAGTCAACATGCTCTTCTAGCACGATGAGATCGACGCCTGAGAGCGGCTGCTTCTCCATCTTCACGGCTATGGCTTCCGCTGGTGGACAATCGGAACAGCCCTCCGAAGTAAACAGCTCGACGAGCACCGGCTTGGCTGTTGAATTCGCGGCGGGCGCAGGAGCTTGGGAGGGAGCCGGCGCTTGCGATTGCGCGTTTGCGGGCAGGACAAATGCAGCGCAAAAAATAAGAATCACTAACGATGCCTTGATGATTGTTCCTGACGAATTTTTCATTGGCGCACCTCCGCGTGTCTTTACTCGAAGCATAACGCTAAATCGCGGGACTGGCGTTTCGATTTTTTGGCTCTTCAGCCATCGTCGGTTAGCCACCGACCGTACAACACCCCTGATGATTTATGGGATGCTTGAAGAAGGGCGGGAGTTTTATAGCGGCGCGCACGGTTGGCGGAAGTCTGCATACATATGAGACGAAAAGCCGCAGGTCTTCGCAAACGGCGCGAAGCCCTGCGCTACAGAAGCACTGCAATCCTCTCGCGCTAGTCGCTGTTCGAGTCTGCTGCGGCGCCCTTTTGTACAGACGATGCCGCTTCCCTTCTGCCGGGGGCGGCGTCCCAGTTGAAGACGGCTTTGCGGACGCGCGTCATGGTTTGCTCGGCGACTTTTTTGGCGCGGCGTGAGCCGTCGTCGAGAATTTCCCAAACGAGCGCGGGCTTCGCGGCGTATTTTGCGCGGCGCTCTTGAATCGGCGCGATCCATTTGATGAGCGCGCCGGCCATTTCCGCTTTGCAATCGAGGCAGCCCCATTTCGCGTTGCGGCAGTTGAAGTCCACACGCTCGATGCGCGCGCAGTCGTCGGCGGATTTTTCCTCGGGGAATAGATTGTGATAGGCGAAGACGGGGCAGACTTCCGGGCGTCCGGGATCGGTTTTGCGGACGCGCTGCGGGTCGGTCATCATGTTTTTCGCTTTGACGCGAATTTCCTCGGGCGAGTCGCTGAGCCAAATGGCGTTGTTGTAGCTTTTGGCCATGCGGCGGCCATCGGTGCCGGGGACGCGGGGAGTTTCGGTGAGCAAGTGGCCCGGTTCAGACAGCACGGGTTCGAGCGCAATCCGCGCACCATGCAAGTAGGCCGCCTTTTGGTCGAGGGAGGACCTCTCGTAATGCTCCTTTATGACTCGGAAGTAGTCGAAGGCCGGAATTTGTTGATTCTGTAATAGCTGCACCTGAACCTCATAAGGGAGCCCGAGTTCGGTAGCAATGCTGTTCCACTTATGGCTGGTCGGACTGAGTTCCGGCCATTTAGGAGCGCCATAGGCGAGATTGAACCGCCGCACAATCTCTCGCGTTAGCTCCACATGTGGCACCTGATCTTCACCTACAGGCACGAGCAACTGCTGGCCGGGCTCGCCGTACATCACAATGTCAGCGGATTGCAGCAGCGGATAGCCGAGGAAGCCGTAGGTGCCCAAATCCTTGTCGCGCAGATTTTCGATTTGCTCTTTGTAGGTGGGGACGCGTTCGAGCCAGGAGAGCGGAGTAATCATGGAGAGCAGCAGGTGCAGCTCGGCGTGCTCCGGCACAGCGGACTGGATGAAGAGCGTGACCTTTTGCGGATTGAGGCCCACGGCGAGCCAGTCGGTGGCCACTTCGAGAGTGTTGGTGGCGACCTGCGAACTGTCGGCGTAATGCGTGGTGAGCGCGTGCCAGTCGGCGACGAAATGGAAGGAGTCGAATT
>DAIRCW010000299.1:0-2740 GCA_036796475.1 Candidatus Acidiferrales bacterium
GATAGTCGCCGTCACTCCCAAACCCTTTTCGCGCCGCAATGAGTTTCAATTCTTCGCGCAGATCTCCAAGCGTCATCGTCGGATTTTGTTTCAGCATCCCTTCGCCGACGCGGGCGAGTTCGCGCGTCTGCGCGTAAGCGATTTGCTGAGGGAGCACCACGCGCTGCGTTTCGTTTTCGGGTTTTTGTTTGCTATATGGGAGGGGAGGAACTGGGCGCGTCTCCTGCGCCCTAGTATTTTGTTTTTCGGTCTGTAAGGTAAGAAACGGTTGTGTGCCGTCGCTATCTTGCACTCCAAGAGACGAATCCTGCACTTCGAGGCGCGAATCCTGCACTCCTTGACCTTCACGTTTTCGCGTCAGCTCAGCGGCTGCCCGTCGAAAAGCAGGATGGTCCAAATTGAGCCGGCGGACGCGTGTCCCGCGCCGAGAGGTCAGTCCTGCGTCGTCGAGCATTCGCAGCTTTCGGAGATCATCGAGCAGGTAGAAAACCGCGCGTTTCGAGAACGGGAGGTGTTTGACCATAGAGTCTACGCCCACCCAAATTTGGCTTCCGTCGGGATTGCCGTGTACCGCAAGAAAATCCACCAGGTGCATTCGCTGATGTGCGAGCACTTTCCACTTTCGTCCGTCATCCGGCAGTCGGTAGTCAGCGAGCGACGTGCGCGCGCAGATACGGGCGAGCACCAAGGGACGCGGGCATTCCCTTAAGCCGAGGCCTAATTGTGAATCCGTGCGCTCGCGACTGGGTTTGACCGCAGCTTGCGCGGGACGGGCGCGTTCAAAATCCTGCGCCGGCCGCGGAGCGCTCATATCGCCGCCCGTTCGCGCATGTAGTGGCGGATGCGGAGATTTGCGCGGGCAATCACGCGGCGCGGCGGCGGCTGGCGGTAGAGCATTTGTTGCGCAGCGCTGGAAACGACTTCTTCGACCTGGCCGTCAACCTCGCAGCCGAGCGCTAGAATCAGATCAATAACGGAATCCGCGGCGCGGGCGTGAGCCTCGATCGCGCAGGTCAGAGCGAGGCGGATCCGCTTCGCCCGATTGCGGCCGACTTGGCTCTCAGCTTCGTCCGGCCGCTCCGTGGCGTCCTGGCTGTGGTAGGATGCCATTCGCTACCCCTCTCGAAAAACGTCCGCGCCGGGCGCTGGCTGCCTTTACCCCTCATCGAGCAGCCCGGCGCGAAAGCGTGCTCGCGTTATTTCGTCGCGGCACTCGCGCACGGCCTCCAGCCGCACGCGAACCCGTTTCATTTTTCTCCATTGCGCTTCAAGAGGGTGGGACTTTCGGGGCCACTCTGTCGAGTTATGGAAAATCGAGGAATTTTAACGAACAAAATGTTCGGAAAAATCATGGGGTTTTTCCGAACGCTCTTTGGTTCAGAACTTGCTTATAGGCCAAGAATCTTACGCGCGCCCTCATCTGAAAGGGTCTTCTGAATCTCATTGAGGCGCGTCTTATTTTCCGAACAGAGTCGCCGGTAGTTCACGGCCGAAGATCGCGGACTTTCTGGATAGACCAGTGGTCCGGCTTCATCGCCACGCAATCGTAGTTTTCGCGCGGCTGCCGCGCGCAGAATTTTGGAGGGAGTATCCTTTCCTTCGCCTCGTTCTCCACGTTTTCGTTTCTTGGTCGCTTCACTGGCCGAAATTCCCAACAGGCGGCGCGCGTAGTCAGCTCTTCCGGCGCGAACCTTAGAGACGAAATCTGGCTGCGTCCACTTCCGTGCCATGATGTTGCTCATCTTCCGCCTTCGGTTCGGATTCCTCGCAGCTAAGGCGACCGCTTCCCTATGGCTCTCGCGCCGGTCGGGATTGGCATATGCAGCGGCAAGGCCGGCCCTCACGCGGGTGGCCTGGTAATCGGCATTCTCCCGCCAGTGCTTTCTCATGTTCTCGCTTCTCTTCGCACGGACATCGGATCTTAGAGCGACTTCGCGTGCCGCCGCCAATCTCCGCAGCCGGCTCTTTGGGTCCCGCCACGATTTTTTCGCCGCCGCTGATTTCCGCGCTTTGACCTCGGGTCTTGCGGCCGCTCGCTTATTTCCTACACTGATTTTCTCTCTCACTTCCGGACTGCCATTCGACCGCCGAATACGGGCGACCCATTTCGCGCGATTCTGTGGATTGGCCCATGCTTTCTTCATCGACGCGCCCATTCGCGCGCGGTAACTCGGCCTTTGTTGCGCCGCCCTCGTTTTCGCGCTCGTAGCCGCGCGAAATAGGGGGTTAGCCCAGCGAGCCTTCATTCTCGCGCGCTTGGCCGCTTGGACGTACGGTTTGCGCTGGCCCTTACTGATCGCCGCCGCTCTCAAAGCTTTTCGCGCCGGATCCGCCCAGAATCTCTTCATCGCCCTGCTCTTCGCGTTTGCCATGATGCGGCGGACGATACAATAGATATTGACATCAAGTCAAGGGCATGCTACAAGCCTTCGTCCATGAGGGGAAAACTCCTGAATACTGCTGAAGTCGCGAGGGCGACGGGCGTTCCGCGAGCAACACTTCAGTTCTGGATTAAATCAGGGAAGCTCGCCGCGCCAAAGCTGCAGGTTGTGGGTAGCAAGGCCGCCCGGCTGTGG
This sequence comes from Candidatus Acidiferrales bacterium, assembly GCA_036796475.1. Taxonomy (GTDB): domain Bacteria; phylum Acidobacteriota; class Terriglobia; order Acidiferrales; family UBA7541; genus DAHUXN01. The sequence goes on from DAIRCW010000299.1 coordinate 2,577, forward strand.
ACGCAGTCGCAGGTCAATCAGATTCGGCGGATGAAGGGCAAGCTGAAGCCCGGACCGAAGCCCGGCTCGCGACGCCGAGGTTCCACTCGATGACGTCGGAGGGAAACACGCAATTAGGCATGGCGGCACCGGAGCGGCCAATCTGGGAGCGTCTCGAATTGCCG
>DAIRCW010000299.1:2750-3080 GCA_036796475.1 Candidatus Acidiferrales bacterium
CACGCAAAACGGTGGCGCGGCCGCGGATGGAGCACTTTCCATCGGGAAGTCGTCGCTGAGCGCGGCGGACGTTGCGAGCGCTGCAGGAGCACGCAGAGTCACGGCAAGCATAAAGAGCTTCACCTGCACCATCTGATTTCTCAGAGGGACTTCCGCAATTTCCGGTTTGAGAAGTGGAACGTCGTCGTGCTTTGCCAGTCGTGCCACACCCAAGTTCACTTATACCTAAAAGAGTGTGAAATGGGACGCCGCGGCGTTCATCGCGCCGCAGCGCCCTAAACCAAAATCAGCACTGGAGGCTGAAAATGGACGGAAAGAAAAATACGCCGG
>DAIRCW010000300.1:0-929 GCA_036796475.1 Candidatus Acidiferrales bacterium
CGGGAAAGTCTACACGAAATGGCCGGGCATGAATGACGGCCAGCTCTATCAGGATCGCGATCTCGCCGTGACCACCGACTTTCGCAGCGTGCTCGGCGAAATTCTCGCCAAGCATCTCGGCAATCGCGATTTAACCAACGTGTTTCCGGGATTCGAAAATGATCCGCACAACTTCCTGAATATTCTTAAAAGTTAGCCGAGTCGAACGCTACCAGGTATTCGAATTCTTGACGTAACGGACCGTTCGGATAGAACTCTTCTGAAAGAGCTGCCTCGCCCAGCGAAACGAGATAATGTCGATCTTTGAAGGACAGCAGTGCGCGTCGTCGTTATCATAGTGGCTCGCATTAACTGTGACGGTTCTTGTTGTGGGATCAAAGAAAGCGCCCGTACACGGTGTCTCGGCGACGAAGTTAATCTGCTCCTGAAGAACAAGCCTGTTATCGGTGACCGTGTATAAATTCACCGCACCATAGCCGCTAACGCTTCCGCCTGCCGTGACCCAGCCGTAGGTCGCGACAGCAAATTTCGGAACGCCGGCATGGGTTGGTGGGTGCTCCGCAGCGGCAAAATCAAAGTAGTTCACTCCCAAAAGCGCCACATCGTCAGCCTCAATTGTGTTTCGCAGAAAAGAACGGCCGTTTGTGAGTCTCGCGGAGTACACGCAACATTGTCCATTCGGTTTGAAGAAGAGCACTGTTATGTTTTTGAAATCTACCTGGCTAAGTTCATGAAGAGGTCGCTGGTAGCTGTACCGCGGAAAGACGACGAAAAAAGAGGAAGGTCGGAGCGCAGAATTCTTTGCAGGCGCTACGAAAGGCACAGAAACAAGGAACAGTGTGATGGCAGCAAGCGCAATCGAGATCCTTGGTCGCCGGGAGGGCAGATTCATACTTGCAACTCCGGATTGTAGCCTCGAATCACAGCTT
>DAIRCW010000300.1:939-3072 GCA_036796475.1 Candidatus Acidiferrales bacterium
GGCAATTGCGATAAACCAGGGGAGGTCTACGCGGAGCGCTTTTTGATCAGCGTGTTGAGCGAGCCGGTGCGGTAGCCTTCCAGATCCAACGTCACATAAGTGAAGCCGAGTCCCTTCAGGTTAGCGGAAATCTCCTGAAACAGTTCGGCGTTAAAGGCGCGGTCGAATTCCTCGCGGGCAATTTCGATGCGCGCCAGTTCGCCGTGAACGCGCAAGCGAAATTGACGGAAGCCGAGTTCGCGCAACGCACTTTCTCCCGCCTCGATGCGCGCGAGCAATTCGGGAGTGACAGCTGTTCCATACGCGACGCGCGACGAAAGGCACGCAGCCGCGGGACGGTCCCACGTGGAAAGCCCGGCAAGTCGCGAAAGCTCGCGTATTTCATTTTTGCGCAGGCCGGCATCGAGAAGCGGCGCAAGAATTTTGTGCTCTGCGGCGGCGCGATGCCCAGGACGGAATTCGTGCGTGTCGTCGGCATTGATTCCGTAAGCGATCGCCGAAAAACCGCGCGAGCGCGCGAACGCTTCCATTTTGTCGAACAGTTCGTCCTTGCAGTGATAGCAGCGATCGGCCTGATTCGCGACGTAAAGCGGATTCGCAAATTCCTCGGTGTGGATGATTTCGTGGCGAATGCCGTTAGCAGCGGCGAAGCGCTCGGATTCGCGCCGGTCATGCTCGGAGAAACTCGCCGAGAGTGCAGTGATGGCGAGCGCGCGCTGGCCGAGCGCCTGATGCGCGGCCCATGCGAGATAAGCGGAATCCGCGCCGCCGGAGAACGCGATCAGCAGAGAATCAAGCGCGCGCAAAGAAGCGAACAGATTTTCCTGTTTGCGGAGAATTTCGGAATTCACTTCGGACATGGAATCAGTATAGCGCGGATTCATCATTCGAAATCGATCATCACATCAACGGTATGCTGCTGCGGATTTGTCTGCAGATAAGATCCCATCTTGTCCTGCGCTGCGGGCAAGCCTTTGAGCGCATCGGCGGCGCCCTTCGACAAAAAATAATCCGCGTACGTTTGATCGAACACCTGGCCTTCAGGAAGTTTCCACGCCGCGCGAAGCTTTCGCTCAGCATCGATAGAAAGCCCGCTCAGAACGAGCTTGCCCATTTTGTATTGCTCGCCTTCTGAAATATTCACGGTGTACGCGGCGGTGTGCGAAGCCGCACCGAAATTCTCTTTTGGTGTGACCGCCGCTTGAATGTAGCCGCGATGCCCGTAGGCGTCGCGAACACTTTTCCAGATCGCTTCGATCTTTGTGCCGTCGGCGGGCTGGCCATTCGCGAGTCCCGCACCGGTGACGAGCGCGTTCAGATCGGCGGTGGTATAAGCACGATTGCCGCTCCACGCGATGCCGCCCCAAACGTACGCGGAGCCCGGCGTGACCGGCACGGTGACCGCTGCGTTGTCGCCGGAAATTTGCACCGTGGGCGCGCCGAACTGCACTTGCAAATACGAATGCGACAAATAAACGGGCTCCACGTTGGTGACGTCGAAGCGTTCGATTGCTGAGATCGAAAACGGCTGGCCTTTTATTGTGGCGAGGGCGCTTTGAATGGACGGATCGTGCGCCGCAAGCGCGTCGGAAAATTGCAGCGATGCGAGCTTGAGATCTGTTCCGGCTGCGGTGAACTGAATGATTTGCTCTGTCGTGACGGGAGTGGCGGAAACGGCGTGAGAAACAGTTGCATGAATGTTTTTCGCGGCGAGCATCTGTTGCAACTGTTTTGCAATTTCGTCATCGAAGGTGCCGTTCGCGGGAGCGCCCCCATGAAACGGGATATTGGCGGCATTCAGCGCAGAAGATAAATCGGCGGACGAAACCCAGGGCATGTTGTCGAGCGAAATGGGGAAGAGGGGCGCGTCTTCGAGCTGAAACGTGACGGTGAGGCCGTTCGCGTCCGTCGCAAACTGGTAGCGCACCGACGAAAACACTCCGGAGCGCGCGAGGCGGTCGGCCGCAGCTTGAATAGCATCGTGGTCAACGGATGCGCCTTTCTGCAATCCGCTGAGCATGGCGACTTCGCTGGCGGAAAAGTTACGCGAGCCGTTTTGATTCACTGCGTAAAGTTTTGCTTGCGGAGCGGCTTGCGCGTGCGCGGATGACGACGCGAGCGGTGAAAACAATG
>DAIRCW010000301.1:0-3066 GCA_036796475.1 Candidatus Acidiferrales bacterium
GGCGCGTTCTCGCCGCCAGTCTGGGCTTTTCTTCGAGCGAACTGACGCTCATCGCCACGGCCATTTCCGAGCTCGCCCGCAACATTGTTCTCTATGCCAAGCAGGGAGAAATCGTCCTGCGCCTTTACGAGCGCGGCGAACAGCGCGGCGTGATGGTTCGCGCCCGCGACAAAGGCCCCGGCATTCCCGATATTCGCCGCGCCCTTCAGGGCGGATTTTCCACTTCTCGCAGTCTCGGCCTGGGCCTTCCGGGCGTACGCAGGCTTATGGACGAATTCGAAATCGAGTCAAGAGTGGGCCATGGCACTACTGTGACGGCGAGGAAATGGAGAAGGTAAAGCCTCTGCTGCTGGATTGCGGCATCGCCGCCAGCACCCTTCCGGGGCAAACGGAAACAGGTGACCGGCACGTGGTCGCGCATTTCAAGAATGGAGCAATGCTCGCGGTTGTGGATGGTCTCGGTCATGGACACGGCGCCGCGGCAGCCGCGAAAATCGCCGCGGAGGTTTTGGAGCGCAATGCCAGGGAGTCGGTGATTCATTTGATGCAAATCTGTCACGAACATCTCAAGCCCACGCGCGGAGTGGTGATGAGCCTCGCATCCTTTGATTTCGCCGAAGCCACGCTTACATGGCTGGGCGTCGGCAACGTCGAAGGAGTTCTCTTGCAGCGCGATGCCTACGGGACAGTTACGCATGAAGTGCTGCCGCTTCGCGGCGGCGTGGTTGGCGACCGTTTGCCGCCGCTCCTGGCTTCGATTGTTCCCCTTTCGCGGGGCGACACGCTCATCTTTGCCACGGACGGCATTCGCCCGAATTTCACGGATGGTTTAAAGCCGGATTCTGTGCAGGCTACCGCCAGCGCGGTTCTGACGAACTTCGCGCGCGGCACCGACGACGCCCTGGTCCTCGTGGCACGCTACTCTGGCTCGCGGAGGGAGGTTCCCGGTGGACGGGCTGCAAGTTGATTACGAACGGGCGCTGCAAACATACTTGCGCGAGGGCGGTGAATCTTCTCTCAAGCAAGCCTACGAGCTCGGACGGCGTGCTCTTGGACAGGGAAAAGGTATCCTCGACATGATTAGCGTGCATCAAGAAACATTGAAAAGGATGCTCGACGGCCAGCCGGCAGCCGATCTCGTTCGTCGCGCGGGGGATTTCCTAACCGAATCCATGTCCCCGTTCGAGATGACCCATCGTGCCTTTGGTGAAGCCAATGAGACTTTGCGCCGCCTCAATGAATCTTTAGAAGGTGAAACTCGCAGGATTGCTCGCGCACTCCATGATGAATCCGGCCAGCTCCTCGCCGCGGTTCACATTCAGTTACTGCAACTCGCGCGCCACCTGGCGCCCCCAGCGCAAGCAAGCCTCCGTGATATCGAAGCTCTGCTCGAACAGATCGAGCAGCAGCTTCGCAATTTCTCGCACGATCTTCGCCCGACGGTGCTCGACGATTACGGCCTTCTGCCGGCGCTTCAATCTCTCGCCGAGCGTTTTTCGAAGCGGTTCGGCACACCCGTCAGCGTGGATAGCAAACCCATGCCGCGCATGACTAAGACCACGGAAGCCGCCATGTACCGTGTGGCGCAAGAAGCCTTAAATAATGTCGCGCGCCACGCCAAAGCCACTCGCGTTCACATTCGCCTTTGGATGTCTCCCGGGGAGCTTCATTGCCGTATTCGCGACGACGGCGTAGGCTTCGACCCTGCCGCCCTGCCGAGGGCTAGCAAGAATGCTCTTGGCATCATTGGCATTCGGGAGCGCCTTAATGTTCTAGGGGGTTCGCTGGAAATACAGTCTGCACCGCAGCAGGGGACCGAGCTTAAAATCGAAGTTCCTGTGGAGGATTAAGCCATGCCGATACAAGTTTTGCTCGCAGACGATCATCAGATTGTCCGCCAGTCGTTGAAAGTGCTGCTTGAAAAAGAAGGTTTGAAAATTATCGGTGAAGCCTCCAATGGACAGGAGGCCGTCCGTATCGCCGAATCCATGCACCCGGACGTGGCCGTGCTCGATGTGAGCATGGCGGTCCTCAATGGCATCGATGCGGCCAAGGAGATCCAAAAAGTATCGCCGCAGACGAAAACCATCTTCTTAACCGTGCACGACGAAGATCCCTACCTGCTCGACGCGCTTCGCGTCGGCGCAAAGGGCTATGTCGTCAAGACCCATGCCGCGGAAAATCTCGTTCAGGCCATTCGCGAAGCTTCGCGCGGCGGCGTCTACCTCAGCCCCGAAGTGTCCCGCGCCGTCGTTCAGGCCTATCAAAACAAGACGGAGCTCTCCTCCGAGCCGCTGAGCCCCCGCGAGCGGCAGGTGTTGCAGCTCATTGCCGAGGGAAAAACCACCAAGGAAGTAGCCGGCGTTCTCAATATCAGCGTGAAAACCGCTGAAACGCACCGCACGCGCATCATGGAGAAGCTCGACATTCACGAAACAGCGGGCCTGGTCCGCTACGCCATTCGCCGCGGTTTGGTGCAGGCGTAGAAACGAGCAGCAGCCCAGCCCCTACGAGTACTAAGGAATTATCCCGCGCGGAATTCAGCCTTGCACCTATGGCGGACTTCCGATTGGCCTTCTAATATCGCATTGTTGAGCGACTCTTAATTGCAGCGGGGGTTTCAATCCCTCTGTTTCCGTCAGCAACGTCTTCGAAAATAGCTTAGCCCCGGGGAGTTTTAATGAACGCTTCGGCTCGTGTTATGGAATTCGATAGTTCGGTGGCTACACGTGAACTGCGCGGTGATTTCAATCCATCATCATCGCCAGAGCATGTGGCTGGGCTCGAAGAACTGTTGGAGACCCGCAGCCCCTTGATGGCCGATTTGCGGCACCAGATTGATCGCGTCGCCACAGTAGACGTTCCCGTGCTCCTTCTGGGCGAGTCCGGTGTAGGGAAAGAGTTTGCCGCGCGCGCCATCCATGCGCGTTCTCTCCGGAATCAGCGCACGTTCTTGAAGATCAATTGCGCTGCTTTGCCGTCTGAGCTGTTGGAAAGCGAGCTGTTTGGATACGAGTCAGGAGCCTTTACCGGTGCGGTCCGGCCGAAACCCGGCCTCTTCGAGCT
>DAIRCW010000302.1:0-3062 GCA_036796475.1 Candidatus Acidiferrales bacterium
GACTCGAAGTATCAAAAGGACGCGACGCGCGCGGCATTTTTCACGCAATTGCTGGATAAAATTCGCGCGCTTCCCGGCGCTCTTTCGGCGAGCGCTGACGTCACGCCACCTTTCAGCGGAATTGGTTCGGCCACGGACTTCACGATTGTTGGCGAACCGGCGCCGCCTCCGGGCGAATCTCACGGAACCGGTGTGCGCGTCATCGAGCCGGAGTATTTCCGAACGATGAGCATTCCGCTGGTTCAGGGACGCACGTTCGACGATCGCGAATATGCGCAGCAGTCGAACGTGGTGGTCATTAATAAAGCGCTTGCGGATAAATATTTCCCCGGCAGGAATCCGCTGGGGCAGAAAATCGTCATCGACATGAAAGATACGAATCTGCCGGACACGATTATCGGCGTCGTGGGCGACGTTCACGAATTGAGCCTTGCTTCTTCGCCGGAGCCGCTTTCGTATTGGCCTTACCCGGAGTTGCCCTACTCGGTGATGACCGTGGTGGTGCGCACGGCGATTCCGCCACTGTCGATGGTTCCGTCCATTCGCGACGTGCTGCAGCAACTCGACAAAGACCAGCCTATGGCGAAAATCAGCACCATGGATCAACTCATTTCCGATTCGGTGGCGCGTTCGCGATTCACGATGCTGCTGCTTTCTATTTTTGCCGGACTGGCTTTGACGCTTGCCTGCATCGGGATTTATGGAGTGATGGCCTACTCTGTCGCGCAGCGGACGCATGAAATCGGCATTCGTCTTGCTCTCGGAGCGCAACGGAGGGACGTTTTGAAATTGATCTTGCGCCAGGGCCTGAGACTCGCGCTGATCGGCGTCGTCATCGGCATTTCTGCGGGCTTGCTGCTCACTCGGTTGATGACCAGCCTGCTCTACGGCACCACGCCGGGCGATCCGCTGACGTTTGCCGCGGTTTCCGCCTTGCTGATGATTGTGGCGCTGCTTGCGTGTTATGTGCCGGCGCTGCGCGCGATGAAGGTGGATCCTATGGTCGCCCTGCGGTACGAGTAGCGCCTGATTGCAGGACCTCGCTGCTGCGCTACAATTAAATCTCGACATGCGATCTTCCTCGCAAGCAGCGCCTCAGCGGATTGTGTCTCTTGCGCCCAGCGTTACTTCGATTTTGGTGGCGCTTGGGGTGCGGCGGCAGCTCGTCGCGGTCAGCAGATGGTGTAAGGATGTCGCTGATGTGAATGGACTGCCGGCGCTGGGCGATTGCTGGTCATTGGGAACGAAGGCTGAGGAGAACGCTGCATCACTGCTCGAACTCAAGCCGAGTCTGATCATTGGTTCCGTGCCTTTCAAGACTGAAACGGTGCGGGAGATTCTGAAGCTGCCCGTTCCATTTCTCGCGCTGAATCCGCGCAGCCTCACGGATATAGAGATGGACATCCGCACGCTTGGCTTGCTGGCGAACGCAAAGTCACGGGCCGAGGCGCTGATTCGCGAGATGCGTGGGACATTTGAGCGCATCCGAAAAGCGGCGAGGCGCGCTAAGTCCCATCCACGCATCTACTGCGAAGCGTGGCCGAATCCGCGAATCAGCTCGCCGCCGTGGGTTGCGGAACTGGTGGAGATTTGCGGCGGAGAAATGACTGTCGCGGCCGGCGCCCGCGTCGGCGATGAGGATGTGGCCCGCGCGAATCCTGAAATCATCGTGCTGGCGTGGACAGCAGTGGGAGGCAAATCGAAATCGGAGCCGGCGCTCAACAATCCTGCGTGGGGCAATGTCAGTGCGGTTCGCGAAAAGAGAGTGTTTGCTATTCGCGATGAATTGCTGAATACACCCGGGCCTCCGCTCATGCGCGGCGCGGAAGAATTGCTCCGCGTGATTCATCCAGAAATTGCCGCGCCGCAAAGAAAATCCAAAATCGCCCTGAAAGCCGCCGCTTCGTGATCGTGGTTGCCGCCGTTATTGTGCACGGTGGGAAAATCCTCGCGTGCCAGAGAAGTGCGGCGGGCAGATTCCCGCTCAAGTGGGAATTCCCGGGCGGCAAAGTCCAGCCAAATGAAACGCCGCAAGAGGCGCTCGCCCGCGAACTCGCCGAAGAACTAGATGTTGCTGCAAAAATCGGCCCGCTAATTTTTCACACGCGGCACAAATACGCGGAAATGCACGAGTCGGTGGAATTGCTTTTCTTCAGGGCTGAAATCGAATCCGTCGAAATTGCAAATCGCGTGTTCAATGATGTGAGATGGCTGCCGGCGGAAGACCTGCCGTACCTCGATTTTCTCGAGGCCGATTTGGAACTGGTTCAAAAACTGCCCGCGGAGAAATTCGCTTGTAAAACATGATTGGAGGATTCATGCCAGAAGCCAGCCGCCAGGCCCGTATCACTCGCACAAAGGAAATCGCCGACGCCTACCGCGCCGCCACACTCAAGGATGCCTGGTATGGCCCATCGCTCTCCGAGCTTCTGGCGCGGACGTCTCCGGAAATCGCCACGGCTCCGCCCGCTTCCGGGGCGCATTCCATTGCAACGCTGCTCCAACACATTTTGCTCTGGAATGATCGCGTTCTGAACACCTCCGATAGCGCTCCGATGCCGCGTTGGGAGCCCGAGAAGGAGTGGGCTGAGCCTCCAATTCCCTGGAAGGAGCTGGTCGTGCGCTGGAACCGCAGCCGGGACCAGCTGGAAGAAAAAATTCGTAATTTCCCAGTCGAGAACCTAGCCAAGCAAGTCCCGGGCCGCAATTATCCCTACGAAAAACTACTCGCCGGAATCGTCGAGCACGTCATCTATCATTCCGGCCAAATGGCCATGATTCTTGGCATGTTCCAACGCAGCGCACGCTAAATTCGCTTCTATCGTTTTGGCACAAAACGTTTTGTGCACTGCATCCTCGCGGCAGCCGGGAAATCGCTGTGAACTTTGGAAAATCCGGGGGAAACGCAAGTGAAGAAATGCGCGTCAGACTAGACAGAGGCAGGTTCAGCGCAGAATTTTCGTGTTATAGTTACGAGTCAACTCTATCCGCGGAATCATAGGAGAAGAAATGGCAGCCAAGAATGGCCGCGCTGTGGCCGAATTGGAAGAAAAGGCCGCGAA
>DAIRCW010000303.1:0-3061 GCA_036796475.1 Candidatus Acidiferrales bacterium
CAGCTGGCAAAAGCGATTCGCGGTCCGTTTGCGATTCGCGTTTACTGCTGGATTGTGGAGTAAATGATTCGTCCGTCGCGGAAGGTGTAAACGACATCGGCGAGGCCGCGAATGTCGCTTTCGGGGTCTTTGGATACGACCACCAGGTCAGCGTCCGTGCCGGCCCTGATTTGCCCGCGCTCAGCGCTCGTGCCGAAGCGCACCGCGGGAGCGGCCGTCAGGGTGTCGAGAATGTGCCAGAAATTGAGGCCGGCGCGTTGCATCAGCACATATTCGCGCATGGGATCGTATTCGGTGGTGAATCCAACATCTGTGCCAAATAGAATGTCTTCGTGGTCTTGGGAATAATCACCGACTTCTTCAAGAATGTCCTTGATATTCGAATCGCCGCTGAAAAGCGTGAGCGTAGGAATCAGCCACATGCGTTGCGCTTTCATCTGTTTGAGATAACTTTGATTCCAGCCGCGCGTGTCTTCGATGGCATGCGCCAGCACGTCCACATGCGCCTGCAAGGCGATCTGAAGGCCAGCTACGTTGGAGGGATGGGCGTAGACCAATTTGCCTTTTCTGTGCGCTTCATCCACGGCCGCTTGCGCAATGGCCAACTGCATATTCACAATCTGCTGTTTGGAAACCCATGAACCGGTGAAGAGTTTGATGATATCTGCTCCCGCGGCGATATTTCGATCCACATCTGCCACCGCTTCTGCCGCCGTGGCCGGCTGATACAGCAGCTTCAATTCATTCGGAGGAAGCGAGTTTTTCAGATAGTACGGAATGGCTCCGGATGGATATAAAGGTATGCCTGCCGTCAAAATGCGAGGGCCAGGAACTTCGCCGGATTCGATGCGCTTGCGAATCGCTGCGGTGTTGTTGATGAGCGAACCGGCATCGACAACGGTGGTGAAACCGTAGCGGGTAAACATTTCTTGCAGCTGGCTGGCCAATTGGGGCGCGGGGATTTGCGCCGCATCGTTCCACTTGGGCTCGGTAAAGTGCACATGGCTATTCTGAAATCCCGCCATGATGTACATCCCGCTGCAATCGAGCCGTCCAACGCCGCCGGGAAGGCGAATCTTGCGTCCCACGGCGGCGATCTTTCCGTCGCGAATGAAAACCGTGCCGTCGTTAATCGCCGGTTGAAATGGCGAAACGTAGACGCGCCCGCCGACCAATGCTATTTCGGATGAGCTAAACGTTGATTCCTGTTGAGGAGCCGTCTTAGCCGATGGGACCATCCACAGAAATGCAAGAAGCGGCACAAATCCGAGCGGGAGAAGCAGCGCGATCCGTTTCACGGTTCACCTCGGGAACAAGCTCGGTTGCGGGATAACCGAGCTATCTTAATTCCGCTGCGGCGCTCGTTTCAATCCATATGCCTGTGCTATATTCAAAATTCGCGCATTCTGCAGAAACAATGAGCAAACTGCGAATTTCCATTGTCGAGTATCTGAACACCGCGCCGCTGGTGTGGGGCTTCACGGAAGGCCCGCTGGCGGGAAAATATGATCTTTCATTCACGCTGCCTTCGAAGTGCGCGGAGGCTTTGCGCTCGGGCGAAGTCGATGTGGCCATCATTCCGGCTATTGAATACCAGCGGATAGAAAATCTAGCTACTCTCCCAGGAATCGCCATTGCGGCAAAACGCGAAGTGCGAAGCATTCTCGTGGTTTCGAAAAAGCCGATTGACCGCGTGAAACGTATCGCGCTGGACACAAGCTCGCGCAGTTCCGCGGCGCTGGTGCGACTGCTGGCAACAGAGAGCTGGCGCATTCAGCCGGAGTTCATTGATGCTGCGCCGGATCCTGTGGCGATGCTGGCGCAAGCGGATGCGGCGCTGGTCATTGGCGATCCTGCGCTGAGGATTTCGGTGAAGCTGGACTATCTCTTCGGAAAAAAACCTGTTGAGGGCGCATGCTGCCAGGGCGATCCCGATGAGCTTCCGGTGCCTGGTTATCCCGCGCTTTATGTGTATGACATCGCGTTTCAATGGCAGGAGATGACCGGCAAGCCGTGCGTGCTGGCTATTTGGGCGGGACGAAAAGATAAGCTCACGCCAGAAGTCCTGGCTGATTTTCAGGCCTCCAAGCAGTTTGGCGTTTCGCATATCGGCGACATCGCTGAAGCTGCGTCTGTGAAACTGGACCTGCCTGCTTCGGTGCTCGAATCCTACCTGCACGACAACATCGATTTTTCTCTCGATGAAGCGAATCTCGCCGGGCTGAATTTGTACTTCGAGAAGTGCGCTGCCGCGGGATTGATCCCGAGAGCCCGGCCCGTGGAATTCGTTCCGGTATTGGCGGGAAACACAGCGCGGCAGGGTGCGTAATTTGGGCGACGCGCCTGTTGGAGAAAAGCTCGGAACGCTGCAAATTTTGCGGCGGTATCCGTTTAAGAGTATGGCCGGAGAAGATATCGAAGAGGCTTTTGTCAGCTACGCGGGGCTTTCCGGGGACCGCGCCTATGCTTTTGTGGACCGCAACAATCACACGAATTTTCCGTGGATGACGGCGCGCCAGAGCCATGAAATGCTGCTGTTCCGCCCGCGTTATCTGGAGGGGCCGAGCCCAGCGAACGAGCATCCTGCGCAAACTTCCTTCGCGCTAGAGGTTGTTACTCCGGAAGGCGAGAGGCTCAATCCTGCGGATTCGGGCTTTACGCCATTTTTCGAGAAACGTTTTGGCCGGCCGCTGGAGTTGCGCTTTTCGGAGCGCGCGATGCAGGACGGTTGTCCCGTGTCTCTGCTCGGACTTGACACCGCGGGAGCTCTTAGCGAGGAAGCTGGCGTGCCGATTGAACATACGCGCTTCCGCGCAAACTTTTACGTCCAGTGGGAAAATGAAAAGCCTTATTACGAAGACGAGTTGGTGGGAACGAGCCTGCGCATCGGCGAGAAGTTCACGTTCACTCTGGTGCAGAACAATTTGCGCTGCGCTATCATCACTTTGGATCCAAAAACCGCTGCGGCTTCGCCGGAAATTGGGAAACTGGTGGCGAAGAATCATGGGAATTGCTTCGGCGTATACGGCTCGGTGTTACGCGAAGGGATTGTGCGGCAGGG
>DAIRCW010000304.1:0-2273 GCA_036796475.1 Candidatus Acidiferrales bacterium
CGTGTCGGAATTGACATAAGCAATCGCGTGCGGGGCGAGCTCGTCGCCGTGCTCCTCGACCCATTCCGTCGAACCCAGCAGCCCCGGTTCTTCGCCATCCCACGCGCAATAAATAATCGTCCGCTTGGGCCTCCATCCCTGCTTGTACAGTTCCCCCAGCGAACGCGCCTCCTCCAGCTCCGCCACTTGCCCTGCAATGGGGTCCTCCGCGCCGTTCACCCATCCATCGTAGTGATTTCCGCGAATCACCCACTCATCGCCATACGTTGAACCCGCCAGCTTCGCAATCACGTCGTGCACCGGCTTCAAATCCCAGTTGAACGCCAGCTTCAAATGCACTTTCGCCGGCCCGGGCCCAACGTGATAGGTAATCGGCAGCGCGCCGCGCCAATCATCCGGAGCCATCGGCCCGGCGAGCGCTTTCAGCAGCGGCTCCGCGTCGCCATAAGAAATCGGCAGCGTAGGAACGTCCGCCAGCACCGGGTTGCCCTTAATCGGCTCGCGTTTCGCGTTCGCTGTCGCGCCAACTCCCGGCGTCAGCGGATCCCCGGGATGAATTTCCATCTTCGCGATGCTGCCGCGCTGCACGCCCTGCCGCGGACGGTACGGCCCCTTCGGAAACACTTCGCCTTCGTAATATCCGTCGTCGCGCGGATCGGAATAAATCAAACAGCCAATAGCGCCATGCTCCGCCGCGAGCTTCGGCTTGATGCCGCGCCAGGAATGCCCGTAGCGCGCAATCACAATCGCGCCCTTCACCGAAATTCCCAGCCGCTCGAGCGTTTCGTAATCCTCCGGCACGCCGTAATTCACATAAACGAGCGGCGCGGTCACATCGCCATCCGGCGAGTACGCGTTATAGGTCGGCAGTTGCTCGCTCTGCTGCGATGAAGTCGGATCCCCGGGCACGGGCGGCTCGCGCAGCGTCGCGGTGAAGTGCGTGGGCGCGACCATTTCCAGCAGGCGCAATTTCGGCGTGGGGAAAAGCACGTCGAACGTCTCGATGTGCGCGTCCCAGCCCCACTTTTTGTACTGCGCGAGAATCCATTCGCTGTTTTGCTTGTCCCAGGGCTGGCCGACGGCGTGCGGATGCCCGGCGAGCAGCTTCATGTCCGCAATCATGTTCTGCGGCGAAGGGATGGCTTTGAATTTCTGCTCCCAATCCTGCTCCTGCTGCGCCGAATTGCCGAAAAATCCGGCCAGGCTCGCATTTTCCTCCTGCTGGCCAACCGTGAACCGCGGCAGACCAAACACCAGACACAGCGCCAACGCCACTAAGATTCCCGCCCGCTTCATAAGTCCTCCTGAATAAAGACGAACAGGCGTGTTATCACGTGGAATGTGCAGTCGTCAACAGAAACGCAAGAGAACTTACGAAGCGTGGCGCTGAGCCACTAACGACTTAGGCAAATACCGGATCGAACCGGAATGGGCGCACAGGAGAGATTTTGACCAACTGAGAATTGGCGCATGATGCGGTCACTCGTGCTGCCAGGCTGGCGCACTCATTCGCAGCGAGAACCTCGTTCTGAAATCGCTGCGGAAATTCGTCGTAGGTTCTGCCTTCCAGCCTTCGCCCCGTTTCCGCTTTCCTAACTCCGCCCCACTGCTTGAAGAAAAACGCCACGCCACTTTTCCGGCATTGGTCTCGCAGCGAAATCACCCATTCTTTTTTCATCGGTCGCGCGCCGGCGCCGCTCTCGCCGCCGACGATAACCCAGTTAATTCCTTCGAGGCTCAGCGTCCCGACATCCTCCAACAACGGCTCGACCGAAAGAAACCGCACCGCAGCTCGCGACTTCCGCAAATGCTCGATTCGCGGTACCCCGTACTTCTTGTCCTCAACGCTTACGCCCCACCAGATGTGTGGCTGCCCGGCCGCAAATCTGAGGCTGGAATTCAAAAGCTTCTGAATCCGTTCCGCGCGCTTGGTGAGCACCTGATAGGTATGCCAATTCGCCGTAACCATCACTTCTGCAACCGCCGCTATGTAATCGTCAGGCACCGCATCGTGAAACAGATCGCTCATCGAATTCACGAAAATCATTTTCGGCGTTCGCCACCGCAGCGGCTCAGCCAGCTTTTCATGCACCAGACGCAAATCAAATCCCTGCTCGTACGGATGCCCCTTCACCCCGCGAAATCGCTCCGCGAATGTTTCCGCATAGCAATGCTTGCATCCGGGGCTGATCTTGGTGCACCCCCGCACCGGATTCCACGTCGCATCCGTCCATTCGATTGACGATCCATTCGCCATTGCGCGCTCCCTCAAC
>DAIRCW010000304.1:2283-3056 GCA_036796475.1 Candidatus Acidiferrales bacterium
CGTCCATTCAATTGCTGAATCAAGGGACATTATTTCTCTCCTCGAGTCTCATATTTCCTGAATATATCCAAAACGATGTGCTCAGCGGTATCTTTTTGCGACGCAAAAAATAAATAATAGACAACCGATCCAGATGAATTCCTCATGGGGATGGGTTTTGGCACGCGTGCGAATCCGGCGATGCTCCTTAATCGGCTCCGAAAGACATCTGCAATGGCCTCATTTGTCTGCTTATCTGGGAAGCCGAAAAGATCTTTTCCATATGCTGCCTTTGGCCATGAATCGTCTCCCCAAAAAGCTGTCATCCGCAACCGCTGTGATGAACTCGCTCCCTCTGCATCTCTCCACAAGACATTGCGGTTAATGTCCATTACGGGGAAATTAAGAAATATGTCGACACTTTTCATTTCACCCGCCTTGGCTATAACCTTCCAATCAAGGTTCAGGCCATAGGGATCAAGAATGCACAGGCCGCGTCGATAATCTCCATATTTTACTCTTGGGAACACATGCTGCAGCAGGATTGAGTTGCAATCACCTTGGTACAAGAAAACGTCTTTGCGAGAACCAACGAGGTTCTTGAGATTTTCGATTTTTTCCGGCTCGATATCGATCAAATGGTATTCACGAAACGGGGGTTGAACGTTGAGCGCATTTAGTGGGCTTCCCTGAACAAAGCCTTTCGTGGCTCTTGAGATATGCATTCCCGCCCCCGCGAATGCGTCGATATAGATGTGGTGAAGTGGCGGGGTTGGCTGCGCAGCGAGCATTTT
>DAIRCW010000305.1:0-3050 GCA_036796475.1 Candidatus Acidiferrales bacterium
AGAAATCGCAGATGCGGGTTGGAGGCGATGCCAGGGTTCGATGAAGGGGAGAAGGAGGCAGGCGAAGAGGAGCGTGCGCCAGTGCAAGAGGAGGGCGCGAGGCTCGTGAATGCGCAAGAGGCGAACGAGGAGAGATGCAGCGAGCGCGAGGGCGGCAACTTGGGCGCTCCAGAACAGGAGATTGTAAAACCAGAGCGGAGCGTTCATAGCGGCCTCCGATTGGCGCGTTGCGCTTCGAGCGAGTTCACTTTGATTCCTCGATCATGCGGCGGATTTTCTGCAAATCTTTTTCGCGAATGCGGCGCGATTTTACGAGATGGACGAGGAGTGGCTCGGCGGAGCCGTTGAAAACGCGGTCCATAAATTCGCGGATCATTTTGCCGATGACCTGGTCTTTGCGATGCGCGGGGCGATAGACGTAGGCGCGGTCGCGAAGGCGCTTTTTCAAGTAGCCCTTGGTTTCGAGAATTTTCATCATGGTCATCACGGTGGTGTAAGCGATTTTGCGGCGCTGGAGGAGGGCTTCGTAAATATCGCGAACGGTGGAGGAATCGCGCTCCCAGACGAGCTTCATGATTTCGAGCTCCTGGGGGGTCAATGTGCCGTGCGGCGGTCTCATAGCCTCATTCTATAGTACTAATTAATTCGTATGTCAAGCACAAAAAATAAACGGCAGCGATGGTGACAAGCAACGGCAAACAGCAGGTCCCTCGCTGAGAGCGCTTCGAGGTAACAGTGACGCCGTGCAAAGGGTTGCAGACATGCGCAAGGATTAGAAGGCGAGGTGGGCGGGGGCGAGGCGGAAGCCGTTGAGATTGCCGAGGATGGCGGCGGCGGCTTGGGAGGGCTGGAACATGTGGGCGGCGGCTTGCTGGACTTCGTCGCGAGTGATCGCTTCCATGGCGGCGATGCGTTCGGCAGGAGAGATGTAGCTGCCGAAGTAGAGGAACTGGCGGGCGAGATCGGTCATGCGCGAGCCGGAGGATTCCAAAGAGAGAAGGGTAGCGCCTTTGAGATTGGCTTTGGAGCGACGGAGCTCTTCATCGGAAACGCCCGTGGATTTGAGGCTGCGCAATTCGGAAGTGACGGAAGCGACGAGCTGCTCGACGGTTTCAAGCGCCGTGCCGGCGTAAATGCAGAGCATTCCGGTATCGTGATAGTGGTTGGTTTCGCTGAAGACGGCGTAGGCCAGGCCCTGCTTTTCGCGGATGTTCTGGAAAAGGCGCGAAGACATTCCGCTGCCGAGAATATTGTTGAGAAGAGAGATGGCGTAGCGGCGGGGATCGGTCATGGAGCAGGAGGGGACGCCAATGCAGATGTGGACTTGCTCGAGTTCGGATTTGGAGCGGGAAATGATTTCGGCGGCGGGCGCAGGCGCCGGATTGGTATGGCCGTTACGCGCGGGTTCGCGACTGGAGAAGCGAGGCTGGATCAAATCGAGCAGTTGCTGATGGGAAATGTTGCCCGCAGCGGTGATGACCATATTATTGGGCGCGTACCAGGAGCGGAAGGCGGACTGAAGCGTGTTGCGATCGAATTTTTCGACGGTGTCGGCGGTGCCGAGAATGGGACGGCCGAGCGAGTGGCGTCCCCAGAGATTTCTGGCGAACATTTCGTGGACTAAGTCCTCAGGGTTGTCCTCAACCATGCGAATTTCCTCGAGTATTACGGAACGTTCGCGGTCGATTTCGACTTCAGGGAACTGCGGATCGAGGACCATGTCGGCGAGGACGTCGAAAACGGTTTCGAGATGCTCGTCGAGGACACGGGTATTGAAGCAGACCATTTCCTTGGCGGTGAAAGCGTCCACCATGCCGCCGACAGAGTCCACTTCGCGGGCAATGTCCTGCGCGGTGCGCTTGGCTGTGCCTTTGAAGAGCATGTGCTCGAGGAAATGGGAGATTCCGCTGCGTTCGGCGGGCTCGCTGCGTGAGCCGGTGCGAATCCAGATGCCCACGGAGACGGAACGAACGCCGGGCATAGGTTCGGTAACGACGACGAGGCCGTTGGGCAGGGTGGTTTGCTGCACAGAACGATTGTCAAACGCCATGAATCTCCTTAGCAGGCGCAAGGCATGCGCGGATTTTTCGTTTTGAAATACTGAAGACGAGAGAAAGAGCCGGCATGAGTTTGTAGAGAGCAGCGAATTTCATGTAGCGGGTCAGTTTGAATTTTGGCTTTTTGTGTCACGATCCAGAAAATTCAAACTGACCCACCATCGAATTCTAAAAGAGTTTCTCGTCAGGATTGAGTTTGCCGTATTCGCTGGTGTAGTGCAAGGGGACGTCAGAGTAAGTGCCGCGATCGAGAGAATAAATTTCGCAACTGTCATAGGGATAGGAGTAGACGTGAATGCTGGTGGCGCGCTGGTTGAACTCCGGAAGATTGAGCACCTGATGGACAGGCTCTTCGCGCTGAACGGTCCCGGGATGGTTGTAATCCATGATGTAGGAAGAGCTGGGCGAGAGGCGGCAAGTGCCGGCGGCGGGATTCTGGCTGTCGACGCGGAAATTCTGGACGCGGAGCTTGCCGATGGGGACGGCCATCCAGCAATTTTGTCCGCGATGATTGTGAATGCGGCTGGATTGGCCGACTTCCCAGCAGATGGCCATGACTTCGAAGAGTTTGCATTTGTAGACCAGATTACGGGTGTAATGGCTTTTGGCGTAGAAGAGGTAGGGTTCGAGCGTTTCGCTGCGAATGGGATGCCGCTGCAGATATTGCTCGATGTTTTCGAGGGTGAATTGCTCGCGATGAATTTTGGAGAGGTCCTGAACCCAAGCGTCGATGTGCAGTGGCGGCATGGCGCGTCAAAAGCGGAGTATAACGCTGCAACGAGAGGCGCGCTCGGAAAAAATGGATGGTTCGCGTTAGTATGGAAGAAATGAAGGCCGGCGAGACGAAATTGATGCAAGCGCTGAAAGGTGAAGAGCCGCTGGTTGGACGATCGCGCGAGGAATTGCGCGAGCTGGCGGCGCGTTTGGAAGAGCCGGCGTATCGCGGCGATCAATTGTATCGCGCGATTTACGCGGAGCGCGTGACGAGCATTG
>DAIRCW010000306.1:0-3050 GCA_036796475.1 Candidatus Acidiferrales bacterium
AGGCCGCCGCCGCGCGCGTTCGCGCGTCGAATTACATTCAAGCCGAGGAATTCGCCGCAAAATATGTACTGAATCCGCCCTCCGAAGAGCAAATGCTGGAGCTTTTCACCCGCTATTCCATGGCGAACACCCGGTAGCCTACCGGCACACCCCACGAAAAAATCCTGCATCAAAATTCCTGAACTCGTGAGAAAGTGTCACGCATAATGGTGAAGCGGCATAATCGAAGCACTGTCATTCCGAGCGAATGCGATCAGCATTCGGCGAGGAATCTGCATTTGCCTTTGGGGAGAGCATAACTATTGTCCGCTAGCCCGCAACCCGACTACAAAATCCAACTGCCGGCCTACGAAGGCCCGCTCGACCTGCTGCTCGATCTCGTCCGCAAGCAGGAAATCGACATTCACAACATTCCCATCGCAAAAATCACCGCGCAGTATCTCGATTACCTCCATCAGCTCGAACAGCTCGACGTGGACATCTCCGCCGATTTTCTCTACATGGCCGCCACGCTCATTCACATCAAGTCCAAAATGCTTTTGCCCGCCGACCCGCTCGCGCCCGCCGAAGAGCAGGACCCGCGCGCCGATCTCGTCCACCGCCTGCTCGAACACGAAAAATTCAAGAACGCTGCGCAGATGCTTTACGACAAGCAGCAGCTCGAAGCGCACGTCTGGTCGCATCCGGATCTCTCGCTCTATCAAAGTGAAGAGACCGAGGGCGAACTGGTCGTCTCGCTCGTGGATCTCGTCAAAGTTTTCCAGCAAGTGCTGGAACGCCGCCGCGCCGTCACAAAAATCGAACTGACGCACGAAGTCGTCACCGTTGCGCAAATGATTGTCCAGTTGCGCGCGCGCCTGCTCGCAACGGAAGGTGACATCTCGCTTGTCGAATTTTTCGAGGCCTGCCCCTCGCGCCGCGCCATGATTGTCGCGCTGCTGGCCGTCCTCGAAATGGTGCGCCTGCAAGCCGTCGCGCTCGCGCAGGACAAAATGTTCGGCGACGTCCTGCTGCGCAAAGGCAGATTGTTCGGCGCCGCCTTCGACGAGAACGGCGCCATCGCCAAACTCGACGAAGAGTATTTGTAGGCGCCGATTCTGTTGTTTTACTGTCATTCCGAGCGGATGCGACCAGCATCTGGCGAGGAATCTGCAGTTCGCTGGATGAATTTGTAAGGGCACGGCTTCAGCCGTGCCGTAACGTTCTGGCGCTGATGCGGCTTTAGCCGCTGAGGTGAGCCTGTCGCGTCAGTCGGGCTCAAACCCGGACTGAATTGTCTTATGCAAGAATGTAGCTCAGGCCGCTAGACCTGAGGCCTTTGGCTGTGGTTAGCGAACTTTCACGCAAGGAAAATTTTGAAATGACCGAACAGGAACTGCTTAGCGCGCTCGAAGCCATCATCTACGCCGCCGACGAGCCCGCCACTCTCGACCAAATCGTCGCCGCCATCACCGGCGAAAGACCGCATTCGCGGGTAGAAACGGAAGCACAAGACTCCGCAGAAGTGCGAGCGGACAGCTCTGCAGAAGCTGGCACCGAGGCGCCTGCCAACGTGGAACAAGAAGTTGCGGGTGCCCCATCCTTCGCTGCCGTTGCGAAGGGTGGGGTCGTTCCACAGAATGAATCTCGCAGCCAGGTCCGTGCGGCAGGTCGTGCAGAAGTCCGCGCCGAAATCCGTTCCGCCCTCGACAAACTCGTCGCCTCTTACGCCGCCGACGAGCGCGGCATCGAAATTCGCAAAGTCGCCGGCGGCTGGAAGATGTACACCAAAGCGCAGCATCACGAACTTGTCCGCCGCTTCATCAAGGCGCTGCGCCCGCCGCTGCGCCTCACCATGCCTGCGCTCGAAACGCTTTCCGTCATCGCCTACAAGCAGCCCGCCACGCTGCCGGAGATCAACGAAGTTCGCGGCGTGAATTGCGGCGGCGTGGTGAAAACGCTTCTCGAACGCCGCCTCATCACCACCGCCGGGCGCAAAGACGCCGTCGGCCGCCCCATTCTCTATCGCACCTCGAAGGATTTTCTGATGCGCTTCGGCCTCGCCGATCTCGATGAGCTCCCCAGCCTCAAAGAATTCGAGCAGCTCGCGCAAGCCGCCCTCGGCGCCGACGACGGCATCGCGCCAATCGAGCCTGACGAAGCATACGCGCAGCAAGCACCTGCATCCGAAGCCTCGGCGCAGGAGCCGTCAGAATCCGCCGATCCTCTCGCGGCTTGGCAATCTGAATCGCTATCCGAATCCGCACAATCTCCCTCCGAAGCGGAATCGTCTGGCCAAGGCGGCGCATCCTCGGACCCCGAAACTCCCGAAAGCAAAGCAGCCACTTCGGGCAGCTAAGACCCGCAGGGGGAGAATCGATGTCCTTCCACCGAGAACTCAGCAAAGCTCTCATGTTGAATACGCGGCACTCCGCACGCGCGAGCGCCTTGTTTGCATTGATCCTCTCATGGGCGCTAGTTGCGAGTTTCTCCGCGGCCCAAGAACCGTCATCTCCCGCACCGTCAAAAGGCCTTCAGCTTGTTTTCCTCGGAACCAACGGCGGCCCGCCTTTGAACTTGGACCGTTCCGAACCTTCCACGCTGCTCATCGTGGACGGCCGCCCTTACCTGGTTGACTGCGGCATCGGCACAATTCGCAGGATGCTTCGCGCCAACATTCAATCCGAAACCATCGGCACAATTTTCTTCACCCACCTTCATTCCGATCATGACCTCGGCCTCGCCGACGTAATGGCCAACGATTTCCTGTTCGCTGCGCCCGCGTCCGTCTTCAACATCTACGGCCCTCCGCAAACGCAAGCATTCGTCCAAGCCGCATTCGATTACATCCGCATTCCCAATAGCATTTTCGCCGCCGAGCGCCCGGGCAATCCACCGCTCGTAAGCCCTTTCAAAGCCCACGAAATCCAGGGCCCCGGCCTCATCTATCAGGACGATAAAATCCGCGTCGTCGCCGCCGAAAATGCTCACTACGTCGTGATGCCGCCGGCCTTCCGCGCGAAAATGAAGTCTTACTCCTACCGTTTTGAAACGCCCGAAGGCGTGGTCGT
>DAIRCW010000307.1:0-3035 GCA_036796475.1 Candidatus Acidiferrales bacterium
CGGGCTCGCCCCGCAAACCTATCGCGGCTTCGCCACCCAGTGGCGCCGCTGGGGGCAGGGCGCGATGCAGGTCCTTCGCAAAGAGAATCCCCTTTTCGGTCGTGGCTTGAGTTTCGGCCAGCGTGTGAGCTACTTCGCATCCTTTTATTTTTACTGGATGAGCTTCCAGAAATTCGTGTACATCGCCACGCCGATCATCTGCCTGATCGCAGCCGTGTTCCCGCTCATCGCCACTCCGTGGACTTTTGCGCTCTATTTTATTCCCTACTTCCTATTGAACATTATCGCCACGGCATCTCTGCAAGGCGGCCTCGGAGGATTCTGGCTCAGCGAAGAATTCAACCTGATTAAAATGCCAGTGCTGATGTCCACTATCGCCGGACTGTTCCGAAAGGAAGTGCCCTTCAAAGTGACGCCGAAAACGCGCGACACTTCGGCCCGATGGTCGGAAGTTTGGCTGCAAGGCTCCTTGCTTGTGGGTGTGCTTGTCGCCATAGGATTCGGCTTCTGGAGACTCGCTCACATCGCGCCCTACGGTTATTACTTCTGGGCTATCGTAGTCAACATCGTGTGGGCCATCTTCTACATCTTTCTCCTCGTGCCGGTCATCTGGCGCGCCTCCCGCCACAAAGAACTCCGCGCGGTGTATCGTTTCCCGAGCCACTTGGATGTTCCGGTGCTCTTCGGCTATAACGCGGACGTTGGAGGCCACGTGGTCGGCCGCGGCTTTGCCCGGAATCTGAACCGCAACGGCTTCTCCATCACGCAGAAGGGCCCTGTTCCACTGGGAACAACCATGGCCGTTGAACTCAGCCTCCCGAGCGGCACGATTCACGCGCATGCGCGCGTTGTTCGCAGCCGCGAATTTTTCCGCGGCGAAAATAAACGCGTCTCCACTGGCCTCGTGTTCGAGCAAATAGAAGCGGTCGACCAGGACGCCATTTCTAAGCATCTGTTTTGGGAAGTCGCGCCGCGGCATGGGAGCATTCTCCGAATGACGCGCCGCAGCCAGTCGCGCGGAGTGCAAGTGTGAAGCGCTCCTTGCTGCATGCAAGCCTACTGCTTACTGTGCTCCTGCTTGCTCCCATTCGCCTGCGCGCCCAGCAACAAGCCTCTGCGCTCGATCAGGCAAAGAGCGAAGCCGCCGCGGGTCACTATGACCGCGCGGCGCAGCTTTATCAGCAGGTTCTCAATTCGGATCCCAATAATGTCGCTGCGCTCAGTGGTCTCAGCGATGCGCTTGTTGCCACAGGCCACTGGCGGGATGCGCTTCCCGCGCTTCAACATCTGAATCAGCTCGAGCCAAACGACCCTAACCGCCTCTTTCAGCTCGGCCAGATGGAAAGCTGGGAAGGAAATCGCACGGAAGCGCTGGCGCTCTTAAACCATTCGACCCAAATTGATCCGTCCAACGTCCAGCATCAGGAATATTACGCGGAAGTCTTGAGCTGGAATGCCGACACTCGGCCTAAAGCTGCAAAGATCTTCGAGCACGCGCTGCAACTTGCTCCAAATGACGTGAACCTGCTCATCTCGTACGCGGAAATGCTTTCCTGGAACAGCGCCACGCGCGCGCAATCCATGGACTATTACAAGAAGGCCCTCGCACAGGATCCTCACAATACCCGCGCGCTGGTGGGCGAGGCGCAGCTACTTTCCTGGAGCGGCCACTCCGCCGACGCAATGCAGATTTATTCGCAGGTGCTCTCGCAGGATCCCAACAACGTCGCCGCCCTGCGCGGCGAAGCCCAAATCGCCGGCTGGCGTGGCGAACATCACCAGGCCTTGAATCTCGCGCAGCAGGCGCATGCGCTCGATTCTTCCGATGCTACCGCCACTCTCGAACTTGCTCAGGCGGAATACGATCTCGGACATTATTCCGAAGCGCGCAACGCTTTAGCTCAAGTCAAAGGGATTGACACGCCGGATTACCATCAGCTCAAACATAACGTGGACCACGCGCTCGGTTCTTATTTCGAATTGGGATACGCGATGCGCCGTGACGGCAGACGCCTCGATTACGATGCCGCCGATGCGCTCGTTTCCACTCCGCTCGGAACAGCGAACCGCCTCACGGCGATGTATCAGCCACAGCTTTATCGCACGCAGCAACGCAATTTCAATTCGAATTACTACGCCCTAATGCTCGATTCACAGCCCTCGGAATCCGTCACGACGCACATGCAGGTTGCCGGGCGCACTTATCCCGGCGTCCCCTCGCAAATTGAAGGTACCTTCGCTGCTGACTTCATGGTGCGCCCTTCCCTCAAACTTCAAGTGGGATTCGAACGCGCCGCCGATCAGGAAACACTCGTCTCCACCCTTGGCGCTGATGCCAGCGGCATTTTCGTCGGACAGGTCGAGACCAATCTGGCTTCGATTGAAGCCGACTACTCCAACTCCGCACACCATTTTGATCTGTCACTGAACTATACCGATGGCCTCTACACCGGCGAGAATCTCGCTTCCAACCGCCGCTGGAGCGTTGACGGCAATATCGGCAAATCCATTCGCGGCGACCATCCGTACATTCGCGCGGCATACGGATTTACCTATCTCAGCTTCGATCATGACGCGGAATTCGAGCCAGCTGACGCCCAGCCTCCGCGCATCACCGGCGGCTATTACAGCCCCACGCGTTTCCTGCTGAACTATGCCCAGCTGACCTTTTCCGGAAGCGTTGGCACACGCGCCAAATGGGATTTCGGCGGATTTGCCGGCGCGCAAAATGCCCAAACCGCCTTCACTTCCTTCTCCGATCCGAAGCTGGCTTCCACGTTCAACGCTCATTTCACCGTCGAGGCCAGCGCCAACAATGAATTTCGCCTCGGCTATGACTACCTGAACACATTCAACGCGTTTCATCGTCACCTGTTTTTCGCTACTTGGCGTCATTATTTCTAATTGTGGCTACTTCCACTCTGCCTCCTTCTGCTGATCCACCGGGCAAGCGGTCCGTCGCGCCTATAAAATCCTTTACGTCCGTTTGGGATTCAATGCGCAAATGGCAATGGCCGCTATTTTCCGCTCTTGCC
>DAIRCW010000308.1:0-3026 GCA_036796475.1 Candidatus Acidiferrales bacterium
AAAATTTCCCCGGCCCCGGCAATCCCCTCCATGACCAATGGCAGCCCGCCATCCGCCTCTGCTACTGGCCCGGCGACAAAGCCTGGGGACCCTTCTCCTTCGCCAGCTACCCGCTCGAAATCGGCGCCGCGAAAAATTCCGCCGCGGTCTTCGCCAATTTTCTCGCCAACCTCCCCGCTCCCGGCGGCGCCACTCTCGACATTTATTTCATCGCCCACTCGCTCGGCAATCGCCTCGCCCTCGAACTCCTCTCCGCCCTCGATAATCTGAAATCCTCCGCCCGCCTCAGCTCGCAAATCCAGTTCAAAGGATTCTGCTCCATGGCCGCCGCCGTTCCCGTCTCTTTCGCCGAACCCTCCGGCCAGCTCTACCGCGCCGCCACTCTCTCCGCCACGCGCCGCACTCTCTACTCCGAATCCGACACCGTCCTGCATCTCGCTTTCCCTCTCGGCGAATCCGCCGCCGGCGAAGCCTTTTTCCCCACCGCCATCGGACGCTTCGGCCAGCCCCAATCCGACTTCACCGCCGAATCCGAAATGTTCATCGACGCGCACCACGGCTACAATCACGGCGACTACTGGTCCCAGCCCGCCACCATCCCGCAAATCTCCGCCTTCTTCAACATCCCAACAGCCTCCACGCCCGCCGCCACCTCCGTCGCCGCCCACATCATGCCCCCGCCCAACTCGCTGGCGCAAAATTCCATCGCCCCGCGTCAACTCCCGATGCGCCCCTCATTGGGGTGAAATCGCCGTTCGCGCTCTGACAGCTGCTCGAACGCTAGTAACCAATTTACTAACTTCATGTACCGCCGACATAGCTCTGTGATAGCCTGAACCCGC
Source organism: Candidatus Acidiferrales bacterium (assembly GCA_036796475.1). Classification (GTDB taxonomy): domain Bacteria; phylum Acidobacteriota; class Terriglobia; order Acidiferrales; family UBA7541; genus DAHUXN01. The sequence continues at coordinate 843 of DAIRCW010000308.1, forward strand.
TTTGAACTTCCCTAGATGAGGAAATAGCCCATGTCCGTCATCGCAACAGCCGGAGATCCGGCCGCCTGCGCAAGCTGTGGATTGCAGGTTCCTACGAAACTGGTGGAATTCCAGCAGAATATCGGCATGATCGTCACTCGCCGAAAAGCCCGGATAGCGGGACCGTTGTGTCGTCGCTGCGCCTCGGCGTATTTTAAGTCCTATACGCTAACCACAGTCTTCCTCGGTTGGTGGGGCGTAGTATCGTTTATCGTCACACCCGTCTTTATCGTCAGCAACGTCATTCAATTCTTGAAGGCGCGAAGTTTGCCCGCGCCGCAGGCCATTATCGCAAACGTGCCCTATGATTCGTCATCGGCTCCCATCCGAGTTGGGACGCCAAGCCTGAAATTCAAATTGCTATACGGAGCACTGATCTGGGCAGCCGTTTTCATCTTCGCCGCCGAGCAGAGCGTCGATCTCGTGCAGAAATACTCTCCGTCGCTTAATGGGAGGCTTCACGGCGGCGAGATTACGGACGAAGCAGACGCTCAGTACGCCGGAATGAAGATCTGGGGAGACATAGCGGCACTTAACGCGCCGACAATGAGCAAGGACTGGGCTGGGCTGCGCGTGGAACTTCTGGCAAGACAAACTCCCCTAGACGACCTCATCGCCAAAAACACTAAAGTGCAAGCCGCCGTTGCCTCCGAGCGTACTACTGGCTCGGCGTCAAACGATCCGTGCGAGCAATTGGCGTTGAACCAATTAGCTCCAGCAATCAATGACTACACAAACGCCTGGGAGCAATTCTTTTCACTTCTAAGGTCAACAGCAACCCTAACCGAACAAACGCGAACACAGATAGATGCAATTACAGACCGGCAGCAAGCAGCCAGCGACCGAATGTCCAAATATTTTTCGGAATCCAAAGCTGAGGGATGTAGCAAATAGGCCAGCATCGGGCTTAGTCATTGCTGAGGGTATCTGTACCGCTTCGCCAGGAATCCCGTCGCCGCGTCCAAATCCACATCCGCGATCAGCAATCCTTCTTTCCCGTACGGCTGATAGCACAGCGCCGTCCCCTCCGGCCCGACCACCTCCTCTAACAAATCTCCCCGCTTTGTGCTACGCTTTTCCTGTACCGAACCGCAACTCTTGGAGGCCGCTCCAAAGGTGCTTCAGGAAGAATGTTTGAATCGCGCCGCGCGCCCCTGCCCTCTTCGCGCCGCCCCTGCGCATGACGAAGAATGCCCGCTCGCCCCAGTCGCCGTCCGCGCGCAAAATTCCCATTTTGGAACTGGCACTCGCCTCCCGATCACATCCAAAAAATTAGAAATTTCCTTAACTGGCTTTTTATCAATCACTTCCAAATTTCTAATCGATAATTTTTTGCCCATTTCGCGAACAAACTTCAGGGCAAGCAGTTGCCGCTCGCCACTCGCCACTCGCCACTCGTCACTGCTTTCTAATCGCAACACCCAAAAATTAGAAATCACGCTAAGTCATAGAAAACAAAGCCTCGCCCATTTTCTAATCGCAACATTTCGAGCGTTGTTTCATCCCGCCGCTGAATCATCATCCGTCCGCAACCCGCTCGCTTCGCCATACGTCCTTAACCCTGTTCTTGGAGGCTGCAAACTGCCATGCCGCCCCTAACCCTTTACGAAAAAATCTGGAACGCCCACGTCGTCCGCGAAGTCCCCGGCCAGCCTTCCCTCATCTATATTGACCGCCATCTGATCCACGAAGGCACCTCCCCCCAGGCCTTCGCCGGACTAAAAGCCGCGGGACGCAAAGTCCGCCGCCCCGAGCTCACTTTTGCCGTGATGGACCACTCTGTCTCCACAAAAAATCGCGACCTGCCCGTCCTCGACGCGGACGCCGACGGCCAGTTCAAAGCCCTTGCGAAAAATTGCGCCGAGACAGGCGTGCGCCTCTTCGACATGCACAGCCACAATCAAGGCATCGTGCACATCATCGGCCCGGAACTCGGCATCACCCAGCCGGGATTCACCATTGTTTGCGGCGACAGCCACACTTCCACGCACGGCGCCATGGGCGCGCTCGCCTTCGGCATCGGCACCAGCGAAATCGAGCACGTGCTCGCCACGCAGTGCCTCTCGCAATTCAAATCGAAAACCACGCGCATCGAAGTGAAAGGCAAACTCGGCCCCGGGCTCGCATCCAAAGACATCATTCTCG
>DAIRCW010000309.1:0-3025 GCA_036796475.1 Candidatus Acidiferrales bacterium
CACGCTCCGCACCGCTTACCGAACGACTGCACTTTATTGCAGGCACTCAGCAGCAGCCCTACTTTAACCCTTGTACATTCAACAGCTCGTACTGGCCCCCTGTTTGCTCCTTGGTGGGCGTAACCTCGGCCACGTAATACATTGAAAACAGTATGCTTAGTACGAGCGTACTGGAACTCGTTAAACTAGTCCATGTTCAAGGGGGAGGTTAAATGAAGGTTCGTGTCCTGGTTCGTGTTACCGCAATCGCAGCGGCTTTCGCGTTCGCTGCTCTAGTCATTCCGCGCTCCGCAAGCGCCAGCCCATTGCAGTTTCTTACGCTCGACCAGAGCTGCATTGCTTGCGATTTCAGTCCAGTTCATTTCTCAGGCTTGAATCTCTCGGCCAATTCTGGCGTCGAACACACCGATCTCGCCTTCCATAATTTCGACGGACTTAATGACGGCAATCGTCACAATCCGTTTTCCGGCGGCGACATCATTCTAAACAAAGGAAAGTTCGACACCACGTTCAACCCTCTTGGCGATGACGATGGTGATGATCCAGCCCCAACTCCTGAGCCAGGCAGCTTGCTGCTTCTTGGCTCCGGCTTGTTGAGCCTCGGCGCCGTCGCGCGCAAGTTCGGTCTGGTTCGTTAGCTCCCAAGCATCACGCGGGCCCCACAGCCACCGGGGCCCGCCCTCCCCAGCAATTCCGTTCGCGAGTCATTTGCGCAAATCGAGAAGCATAACGCAGGCCCGTCGGGTTTCTCGCTCGAGAACAATTTCTTTTCCGTCCGGCGAAATATCGAAATCCCCGATGTTAAAATCCTCCGGAACGCTCGTCATTTGCCGTTGTTGACCTGTTTCCAGGTTGACGACCCACAGATTCTTGTGCCCCAGTTCGTCACGCAGCACAACCGCCGAATGGCCATTGCGCAGCAAGACTGTGTGCCTTGCGCCGCGCGGCAGATTCAGCGCCGCCAATTTGTATGGTTTTCCATCAGCCGTAGCTGCGTTCACCGCGAACGTTGTGCCGATGTTTGCTCCAGAGTAGAGCACGAATCGCCCGTCCCCGGCCCACGCCGGATCCAGTGCGTATTCGCGCAAAAACAAATTCGCGGCGCCGCCCGCTGAAGGCACGCGATAAATATGCGGAACTCCGTGGTCATTTGCCGCCGAAGTGACCCATTGTCCATCAGGCGTCCATGCGGGGTCGCCTTGAAGATCAAGCGAACCGGCCAGAACATGCGCGTCCGAGCCATCGGCGTGCATAACGTACAGTAATTTGCGGCCTTGTTGCAGCACCGAAAACGCAACGCGCTCACCGCCAGGAGAAATTGCCGGTGCTCCAATGATTTGTGCGCCCTCGCCGCGCCACAACTCTTCCGCTCCGCTCCCGTTCGCGATTTTCCAAATGCCTTCGGTCGTGCCCGCCGAGGAAACGTACAGCAGGTAGTTTGGCCCCAGTCTTGGCGAATGTCCTGCATTCGTGGTAAGTGAGATTCGGGATGGCGCCGCCGCTGTTTCCGGGGAACTGCCCGCGTGCATTCGCCAGAGCGTTGTTTCGGGTGCTGCCGCCGTCACGGCTAAGCTATGCCCGTCAGCGCTGGATGCTAATGACGTGTAGCGCTGCGGCCCGAAACTTAGTCGGTGAGCTATGCGGTGTCTCACATCCATTTCGTATAGCCACGGGCCATCGCCGCCGGCATCTGTCGCCAGATAGAGCAGCGTGCGCTCATTCAGCAGGACTGGATAACTCACGCCACCTTGCGAAGTGATGTGTTCGGGAGCGCCTCCTTCGCGCCGGATTCTCCAGATGTTCAACCCGTCCGGAGGTGTTCCTTCCGCGAAATAGATGTAGTTCGAGTTGGGCGCCCACAATGGAAAATGGCAATGCAATCCGGCAGGCGCAGTGAAAATCGGATGGTTGTCCGCGCGCGCGCCGCTGTGCGAAATGAACAACGGGTCTCCCGGCGCGGTCGTATGGTATGCCAGCTGCGAACCATCCGGAGACCAATCCAGCTCGGCAGCGCCTTCGAGATATGGCCTCGGCTCGCCGCCAAGCGTTGGCACGGCCCAGATGCTGACAATTTTTTGCCCCGCGTCATCTTGCGTGCGCGTCCAGAAAGTGACCAGCGACCCATCGGGAGAAAATGCCAGCGGCCGGATCGCAGGATTCACCAGTTCCGGCACTCGGCCGCGCGTCAAATTGTGAAATTCTCCCGAGCCCTCCTGGGTAAGCCAGACGTCCGTATGCCCATCGCGGTCGGAAAGAAAAGCAATGAACTTCCCGTCGCGCGAGAGCGCCGCTGCCTGCGATGAACTGTCCCAGTCGGATACTTGTTCGAACCGCGCGCCGGCCATCGGATTACGCCAAAAATAATCGCTTTTCTGAAGCCACCATCCGAGGCCCGCGGCAATCACCGCAAGAGCTGCGACCGCCAGCCCCAGCCACCTGAGCGAGAGCGCGCCAGCGCGGATTCCTTGCGGTGCTTCGCTGGTCGATCTCGGGGTTTCCGGTCCATCGCCTGCGCCCTCGGCAGCGACGTTTCGGCTGCGCGCCCATGCATCTAATTCCGCCCGATACGCATACACCGACCCGAGGCGTTCATGCGCGTGCCGGTGGACAGGCATGCCTTCGCGCTTTTCCCAGCGTTGCGCCGTGGTCACGTCGCGATTCAGGTACGCGGCGATTTCTTTCCACGAGTCCAGGCGCTCGCTGGAGCGCTCTGCAGATTCGGAATGCTCCGGAGGTTCTTCCATCGTGCTGTGCCGGTCGTCAGCCATGGGCAGGTCTTTGGGTGATTGTAACGCGTCGCTCTTTCACTGCAAAGGACGGTATTCGGCGGTAACTGGGCGAAAAACCGCGAATTCGGCTCATTGCCGTTTGACGGACGCCGCAACTTAGCCGATTGTCTTCCCACATTTCAAGCGCGAAATCGCCGGAAATGGATTCCGCAGACCCTCTCATTGGAAAGCCAGGGTCGCTCGCGGGAAACTCCGGCGATTTCCATGCGTTATGCTCACTTTGGAGGCTCTGATGA
>DAIRCW010000310.1:0-3024 GCA_036796475.1 Candidatus Acidiferrales bacterium
CTGGCCTTCTCGAAAAAGGCAAAGAGCTCGGCGAAGTCTTGAAGGTCAAGACTCAGGAGCAAATCGAAGAGCTGAAGAAGCCGCAGGAAACTCAGCTCTATCGCTCCATTTTCCGCATCAAGCACAACGACGAGCCGCGCAATCGCGCGCTCTCCACGCTCAATAATCTTTTCTTCCACATTCATCCGGCCAAGGTGAATCGCGATGCAACGCGCTACGGTTACACCTGGGGACTGGGCGGAATCACTTTCTATCTTTTCATCGTGCTGGTTTTCACCGGTGTGATGCTGATGTTTTATTACCACCCCACGAAGATTCAGGCGTTCCGCGACATTCTGTATCTCGAAAACGACGTGCCCTTCGGGCGCCTGCTGCGCAACATGCATCGCTGGGCCGCGCACTTGATGGTCATGGCGGTGTGGCTGCACATGTTCCGCGTGTTCATGTCCGGCTCGTACAAGCGGCCGCGCGAATTCAACTGGTGCGTTGGTGTGCTGCTGATGGTGCTCACGCTGTTGCTTTCGTTCACGGGATATTTGCTGCCGGATGATCAGCTGGGCTTCTGGGCCGTCACTGTGGGCACAAACATGGCGCGCGCCACTCCGCTGCTGGGGCATCAAGGGCCGTTCGGTCCGCAATTAGGCATGACGGCGTACAACGACGTGCGTTTCGCGCTGCTGGGCGGCTCGATTGTGGACGCCAATGCGCTGCTGCGCGCCTACATCTGGCATTGCATCGCGATTCCGTTGATCGCTTCGGTATTCATGGGCGTGCATTTCTGGCGTGTGCGCAAAGACGGCGGGATTTCCGGGCCGTCGCCGGTGATGCTGGAATCCGAGGCCAAGCCATAGTTCAGGTTCAACAGTGAAACGAGAAAAAATTGCGGAGACTTTTGAGCGAATGAATCAAGAAGTGAACGGAGCTCGCAAAAACCGAATCGCGGCAGGTGCAAATTAATGTGGTGGGACTGGCATCAGCTGTGGGTCATCATATCCACGCCCGATAACATTCCTATCGTGGCCATGCTCGGCCTGGTGCCGTTTTTCACTTGGTTCGCGTTTCACAATATGCTGGCGAACGACCGGCTCATCGTCCAGCTCGAGGGCGACGCGCAGCTCGCGCGCACGCATCACCGCACTACTTATCCTTACAACTCGCGCTGGGAACGCGAACTGCACACCAATCCGTTCCTGATGCGCAAGGAACTGCTCGCTGCGCTGATCATCACGATTATTTTGATGATTTGGGCGCTCACGCTGAACGCGCCGCTGGAAGAGCCCGCCAACGCCAGCGTCACCATGAATCCCGCGAAAGCGCCGTGGTATTTCCTAGGACTGCAGGAAATGCTCGAATATTTCGATCCGTGGATTGCCGGCGTGATCGTTCCCACGCTCATCATCGTTGGGCTGATGGCCATTCCGTTCATTGACGCCAATCCGCTCGGCAACGGCTATTACACTTACCGGCAGCGAAAACACGCCGTCTGGACATTTCTGATCGGCTTCGAAGCCATCTGGCTTGTGCTGGTCTGCATCGGCACGTTCATTCGCGGCCCCGGCTTCATGTGGTATTGGCCGACGCAAACTTGGGATCCGGACCGCGTGGAGTTCAACGTCAACCGCAACCTTGACCAGGTGTTCGGCATAGACGGGAGCTGGCTCGCGCACATTTTGCCTGCGAGCTGGCACGGAAGCGCCGGCATCATCGCGCGCGGCCTCTTTGGGATTATTCCCATGGTCGTTTACGGCGTGCTCGCGGCGCTTTTCATTCATTGGATCTGCATGCTGACCGAGTACAGCCGGAAAATTTACAGGAAGATGAGCCTGATTCAGACCGTCACCATGTACATCCTGCTCATCACCATGCTTTTCGTGCCGGTCACGATTTTCTTGCGGCTCGTGTTCCGCATTAAGTACATCTGGGAGACGCCATGGTTCAGCATCTGAGCGCCCCGGATCATTTCGCCAAGGAGATTGCGGTTGCCTGAACTTCCGCCAGACGATCCGATTAAGTCGCGGTCGTACGCCAACGTCATTCTCATCGCTTTTTTTGTTCTGCTCCTGTGCGTCAGCTGGTCGTTTTTTCAGGAGTTCATCGGCCTGCGCCCGTGGCGCTCGTATCAGAGCCGCTTCCAGCAATCCTATTCCGCCTATTTGCAAAAACAGGTCGCTGCGCGCCAGACCGCCGAGAAAACCGTTACTTCGTCACCGGATTATCAGAAGCTGGCCGCCGCCGCGCAGCAGGCCGAATCGGTGGCCACTCCGCAGGACAATCAAATCGCTCAGCAAATGGCGGTCGTGGACCAGCAGCGCGCGGCCATACTCCGCGCCTTTCAGGAGGACCGCAGCCTGGTCGGTTCGCTGATTTACGACTACGAAATTGTGCCCAATGACGCCGATCATCGCAGCGAAAAGCAGAGCCGGCTCAAGGATGTTCACGAGGCCGAAGCGAAGACCTATTCCGTCGACTGGCCCGAAGAGGGCGGCAAGACCGTCACCCGCAAGCTCAATTACGATCAGTTGAACGGCACGTTCAACGATCTGCTCAACGCCAAAGCGCAGCTCACCGCCAAGCAAGGCCAAATTGATGCGCCGGTGAAAGCCGCGCAGGACGCCGCCAGCAAATATCTCAGCGACAAATTGCCTGGCCTCAGCGCGTCCGCGCTCGAAGGCCTGCTCAAAACTATCAATGGCCTCGACGTGTCGCTGATCCAGATTAACGTCAACCCTCCCGGCACAATGATTAACGACATCGGCGGCGTCGGCCTCACCGACCGTTGCCAATCATGCCACGTCGGCATGGAACCGAAGTACGTTCCCGCGACGCTCACGCTAACGAAACCCGATCTCGGACTACAAAAGAGCAACGACGCGCCGTTCTCCAGTCATCCGGACCAGGATCTTTTCACCTGGCATCCGCTGGACAAATTCGGCTGCTCGCCATGCCACGGCGGCAATGGCCGCGCGCTGGTCAGCGTGGAAAAAGCTCACGGCCGCTACGAACACTGGCTCTGGCCGCTCAACT
>DAIRCW010000311.1:0-2979 GCA_036796475.1 Candidatus Acidiferrales bacterium
GGCGCAACTTTGTGGCGGCGGGTGGGTTAGATAGGATGTGGAGGCTATGGCCAGGTCCGACGTCCAACTGATGCTGGACGTGAAGGCGGGGGACGAGGAGTCCTTCGAGCTGCTGCTGGCGAAGTATCGAACGCCGCTGATAAATTTCCTGTGCCGCATGGTGCGGGAGCAGGCCGCGGCGGAGGATCTGGCGCAGGAAGTTTTTCTACGCGTGTATCGCGCGCGCAAAGAGTATTCGCCGAGCGCGAAGTTCACCACATGGCTTTTCCGCATTGCGACGAACCTGGCGCTGAACGCGATACGCGACGGGCGTCACCGGCAGATGCAAATTTCGATTGATACTCCGCGAGATGAAGATGAGCCGGTGATGGAAATTGCGGCGCGTGAGGCGCGCGCGGATGAGCGTTTGATGGAAGAGGAGCGCAACCGGATGATTCGCGGCGCGATTTTGGCTTTGCCGGAAAAGCAGCGCGCGGCGGTGATTTTGCACAAGTATCAGGAAATGGAATATGCGGAGATCGGAAAAATTTTGGGATGTTCGGAGAGCGCGCTGAAGTCGCTGCTTTTTCGGGCGTATGAGACGTTGCGAGTGGAGTTGGCGTTGCTGGTCGCGAGGTCGGCGGCGCAAACGGCGGGGGAAGGGAAAAGGTTATGAGCATGATGAGCTGCGAGAAAATTTCGAAGGCGCTGGTGAGTTATTTGGATGGGCGCGCGAGCGAGCGGGAGCACGCGGCGGTGGAAGAGCATTTGAAGGCGTGCGCGGAGTGCCGCGAGCGGGCGGAGGAGTTTCGGCGGCTGTGGAGCGTGATGGCGGAAGTGCCGGCGGCGGAGCCTTCGTTTGGATTCGACGCGCGTTTGCGGCAGCGAATTGCGTCGGAGCCGAGGCGAAAATTGTGGGTGTGGATGGTTCCTTCGCCGCGACTGGCGGCTTCGGTGGCGCTGTTGGTTGGGCTGGCGGTGTTTGTTTCGGTGCGGCCGCGCGATCCCGCACAGCCCGTGAATTCGCAAGCGAGCAGCGAAGAGCAGTTCCAGATGATCAAGGATTTGGGCGTGCTGGAAAATTACGATGTGCTGAGCAACTTCGATGCGCTGTCGGATTTGCCGGCGGCGCAGAGTTCGGATGAGCCGGCGCAGCCGAAGACGACGGATCCGGGAACGGGAGAGAGTTGGAACGGGGCAGCGAGGGGAGTTTTGGAATTGAATGCGAGCCGCGGGCTGTAAAGGAAGCGGCTTCAGGGCGGCAGCAGGAAAGCAAGGAAGAAAGAATTATGAAGAGACGATTCAAATTCGGATGCGCGTTGAGTACGGTGCTGGTGGCGGCGCGAGAGATAGAACACGGCGCTGAGGAACTCGGACGACATACCTCAGCGGCTGAAGCCGCACTGAGGCGCATGGCTTACGTCACGGCTGCCCTTCGCAACATGCGCTCAGGGTGAAAAGCCGTGCCCTGACACGACGGAGCGTTGCTCGCGTGTGAGGACGCGAGCCACGAGAGGAAGCGAATTTAGTAATCGCACAGCTACGGCAATTATGAAACGGATTTTCCAATTCGGATGCGTGGTGAGCGCGGCGATGGCGATCGCGGTGATGATGATGCTGGCGATGGCGCCGCAGGCTTCCGCTCAGAGGTATTTCATGCGGCAGGGGCCGCGGGTGCAGGCGCGTCGCGTGCAGAGGCAGCAGCGGCAGGCGCAGCGGCAAGTTCAAAAGCAGGAGAACAAGCCGGGCGTGCGCGGGGCGATGGGATTGCCTCCGAAGTGGATGGACAAGCTGCAGAAGATGTCGCCGGAAGAGCAAGAGCGGTTCATGCGGAACAACAAAAAGTTTCAGAGTTTGCCTCCCGAGCGGCAGGAGCAGATTCGGCGGCGATTGCAGACGTGGAATCAGCTGACGCCGCAGCAGAAAGACGCGCTGATCAATCGGGAGAGGATTTTCAGCCGGCTGAGTCCCGAGGAGCGTCAGGAAGTGGTGCAGGATTTGGCGCCGCGATGGAAGGCGCTGCCGCCGGAGCGCAAGCAACTGCTGACGGGAAGAATGCGCGTGCTGTCGGGGATGACGCCGGAGCAGCGTCAGGCGGCGCTCGAAGATCCGCAGTTCATGCGCGGGCTGGATTCGAATGAGCAGGACTTGCTGCGGAAGCTGACCGATTTGAGGTTAGGCCCGCCGGACGGGCAGTAATTAAAGCCTCGCATCTCTCGTTCGCTTCACGCTTCGAAGCATCTTGGAGTAGCGACTAGCGTTCTCGTTCAAACCCAGAGCTTTCGACGCGTTCAGAAGTCCTGTAAGAATCTTCCACTTCGCTACTCGGTGTTCCTTGTCGTGTTCAAGACACCACTCAAATTCGCTGATCGCTCGAGCATTTTGACCCCGCCAGTGATAAGTCAGACCCAGTACATAATGTGCGCTAGGTTGATAAGTCGGGTGCAGGTCGAGAATTAAGGCCTTTTCCAGCGATTCTCTTGCCTTATCCAAATCGCCCAGGTCATAACAACATCTACCGAGGTAGTATAGGGCCGCCGCTCTCTCGTACTCGACGCCAACAGCTCGCTCCAATAACGGCCGGGCCTCACTAAGGCGATTGAGCTCGTACAGAGCCATTCCACGCTTTCGACATACCTCTTCGAGAAGATCTTGGGTCTCAGATCGATGAAGTAGGGGATAGTAATCGCCCTCTATCACATCCAGTTTGCCCAGGGCATCTCTCCACTTCCCCTCGCTCATATCGGTTGAAGCGTCGAAGAAAATGGCTCTGGGTTGAATCCAACTATCCTTGTCGGCGAGTGACCGAGCTCTGTTCAACGTGCGTCTTGCTCTATCGAATCGCCCGAGCTCTTTCTCACAAGCCCCGATTATCAGCAGGACGCTGGCATTGTCCTCATTCGTCTCAGAAGGTTTGACCAACGCCGAGAGGCCGTGAATAGCGGTTTCTCGATCCCCAGAATCGCTCAGCGCGACAAGTTCCCCAAACCGCTTCCAATC
>DAIRCW010000312.1:0-2955 GCA_036796475.1 Candidatus Acidiferrales bacterium
GCTGCGTGGAAATGACCACGCAATCGACGCGCGCGGGACGGCCATTGATGTATTCGACGGTGACCTGGGATTTGCCGTCCGGACGAAGGAAGTCAACAACACCGCGCTTGCGAATGGCCGAGAGGCGCTGCGTGAGAAGATGGGCGAGCTGAATGGGCATGGGCATCAGCTCTTCGGTTTCGTCGCAGGCGAAGCCGAACATCAAGCCCTGGTCGCCCGCGCCGCCGGTGTCCACGCCCATGGCGATGTCGCCGGACTGTTTTTTTACCGCGGAGACGACGGCGCAAGTGTCGGCGTCGAAGCCATACTTGGCGCGCGTGTAGCCGACCTCGCGGATGACGTTGCGGGCCGTTTCGGAGAAGTCCACGTAAGTGGTGGTGGTGATTTCGCCGGCGACGACGACAAGGCCGGTGGTCACCAGCGTTTCGCAGGCGACGCGGCCCATGGCATCGTCCTTCATCACCGCGTCGAGCACGGCGTCGGAAATCTGGTCAGCAATTTTGTCGGGATGGCCTTCGGTGACAGACTCCGAGGTAAACAGGAACTTCTCGTCAGAACGCGCCAAGACAGTCTCCTTCAGTGGAATGGAAGGCAAATTAAAGACATAAAGCGGCCCAAGAGCGAGTTGGGCGATAAAACTAAACAGAAAACGTAGCATGCGGGTAAGCGAGTGTCAACGAATTGCAGCGAAAAGGGATTTGGAGAGGTTGAATGGCGAAATTTAAGGCTCGAACAGCGCCTGCATATCGCCGCCTTGAATGGAGCGTACAGATAAGGAAAAGCGCCGACCACTACGGATTCACTATCCCCGGCTCCGAGATTATCTCCACTCGAAGGGGCAACTCCAGAATGACACGCGACCGCGCATAGTAAGAAGGCTTGCCTTCGAGCTTGTAGACGTATGTGACTGTGATATCGCACGCGGCTGAGGGAGCGGAAAACGTCCATAGGCGGATATTCTCTTCCGATGCGCGATTGAGTATTTCATGCGCTCCGGATCCTTTAGCGGAGGCCACCTTGCCATCCGCTGACACGCTGACGTGAACTTTCACCGCACCCTCGATTTTCGCCACATTGGCTACAGCGGGGTAGACGGGCGGAGCTAGGGATTTGACTTCTACGTTGCGGCATTGACCATATGCGGCCGATGTAACGAAGAATGCGAACGCGAGAATCGACGCTTTACACGAATGCATGGCATCACCTCAGCAAAATTCTAGGGCTCGGCGGTGTCGGGGGGCGGCGGAGGGGCGCCGGTGCGTCGCCAGAGCAAATAGCCGCGGATGAATTCGTCGAGGTCGCCGTCGAGGATGCGATTAACGTTGCCCTCTTCAATTTTTGTGCGGTGATCCTTGATGAGCTGATAGGGCTGAAGGACGTAGGAACGAATCTGGCTGCCGAAGCTGATGTCGAGCTTGGCCTCATCGCGCTTGCGGGTTTCTTCGCGGCGCTTCTCGATTTCATGCTCGTAGAGCTGGGCTTTGAGGACTTTCATAGCCAGTTCGCGATTTTTGTGCTGGCTGCGCTCGTTCTGGCACTGCACGACGATGCCTGTAGGAAGGTGGGTGATGCGCACGGCGGATTCGACTTTGTTGACGTTTTGACCGCCGTGGCCGCCGGCGCGGAAAGTGTCGATGCGCAAGTCGTCCGGCTTCACGTCGATTTCGATGCGGTCATCGATTTCGGGAATGACGAACACGGACGCGAAGGATGTATGGCGGCGCGCAGCCTGATCGAACGGCGAAATGCGCACGAGGCGATGGACGCCGCTTTCGCCGGCGAGCAATCCGTAAGCGGTTTCGCCTTCGAAGCGAATGGTGGCGGATTTTATGCCGGCTTCCTCGCCGGGGCTGGAGTCGAGAATCGTGGCGCGGAAATTTTTGCCTTCCGCCCAGCGCAGGTACATGCGCATGAGCATTTCGGCCCAGTCCTGCGATTCGGTGCCGCCGGCGCCGGGCTTGATGGTCATGATGGCGTTGAGGGCATCGTTTTCGCCGGAGAGAAGCGTTTGCGTTTCGAGTTCGGAGACGAATTTATCGGCGGCGGTGAGCTCGGCGGAAATGTCCTTCAGCACCGAGTCGCGCTGGGCGGCGTCCGACTCTTCGCGGGCGAGTTGAAAATACGTTTCGATATCGGCAAGCGTGCGCGCGAGTTTTTCTTCGGCGGAGACGCTGGATTCGGCGTGTTTGCGCTGCTGCAGGACGGCTTGCGCTTTCTGCTGGTCGTGCCAGAAGTCCGGTGCGCTGCTTTTTTGTTCGAGAGATTTCAGGAGTTCGCGATTGGAGGGAGCGTCAAAGATAGCTCCGGACGAGCTCGATGCGTTTTTTCAGCTCGTCGAAACGCGATTGCAGGTCTTCAATGTGCTCGATTGTGGGCATATCCGTATTTTTGCAGAATCACGAGAAAACACCAAATCGAAAGTCGCACAATCCGCCGCGACGTCAATGATGGAAACCGGCCGGCGTAAAGCCGCCGCTACGTTTACGTGGAACGTTCCTGCCGCCGGAACCAGGCGAGCCCTAGAAGCGCGATTGTTGCGATAACGCAGAACCAGGCGAGCCATTCGCCGAAGCGGGTGAAGAAGGTTACATCGGAGCGAAACGCGTAGGGCGCGTCGAGCTGGCCGCGCTGGAAGCGCTCGAGGCGCGCGACGATTCGGCCATACGGGTCAACGTCCACCGTGTAGCCGGTGTTGGTGCAGCGCAGCAGCCAGCGGCGATTCTCGACGGCGCGAACGCGGGCCATCATCAAATGCTGCGCGGGCGCAGAGGAGCGGCCGAACCAGCCATCGTTGGAAATATTGATGAGCAATTGCGCGCCGCTTTTCGCGAAGCGGCGGATTTCGTTCGAGAAAATCGCTTCATAGCAAATGAACACGCTGAAGCGGCCGCCGGGAAGATATCCGACTGTGTAATCGCGGCCGGGGGTGAAGTCGCCGATGCTGTCGATGAGGCT
>DAIRCW010000313.1:0-2914 GCA_036796475.1 Candidatus Acidiferrales bacterium
CGGACTCGATGCAGGCCAGTCTTCGGATGAATCTCATTCTTCCTCCTAATAAACAGCAGACAAAATTTTGGAAATAGTTTCTTCGGCAGAAGATTGTGCCACAAATTTCGCGAATGGCAATGCGTGTTCGCTCAACTGCTTCGTCTTCTTTTTTGGGGGGCGTGCTTTTCTGCGATCTCAGTGACTGAATTCCTTTCCTTCCAAAGCTCACAGTTTCTGGTTAATTCCGTCTAAATCCAAGGCAGCGGCGGCGAGGTCACCGCGGTAGCCTAAAGCCGAACTTTTCGGCTACCATTTGCGTACCTGTTTGACAGGAGGGGTGGCTATGAAGAGATTGACGGTGCCGTTTTGGTGTGTCGCGGGTGCGCTTGCCCTATTCGTTGGACCATTGTTCGCTGGATTACTGGCCGTTCCGGCGCATGCGGATGACTGGTCGAAGACTTATCAGCTGACGGGCAGGCCGAATCTGCGCGTGATTACCAATGACGGCCGCGTAGATCTGTATCAGTCAGCAGGCAATGCCATCGAAGCGCACGTGACCACAAACGGCTGGCCGATTGCCAAGCCGGGGAGCGACAACGGGGTGCGCATTACCGAAACGCAGTCTGGAAACGACATCACGCTGCAGGTGCGCGTGCCTTCGTTCCATTTTAGTTTTGGCTGGAACAATCGCTCGGTGCGCATTGAACTGCACGTGCCGAAAGAGGCGGATTTGGACGTTCAAACCGGGGATGGTGGCGTGACCTCGCAGGCGTTTCACGGGCAACTGCGCATTTCGACCGGCGACGGCAACATTGACGCGGACGGCTTGACCGGGCACGTGCGCCTGCACTCCGGCGACGGGCACATTCGCGCCGACGGACTCGACGGGGATTTGGACGCGGATTCGGGCGATGGCCGCATTGACGTGAATGGGCGTTTCGATTCACTGCGCTTGCAATCGGGGGACGGCAGCGTCACGGCGGAAGCGCGCAGCGGTTCCAAGATGGGCGGCGATTGGTCGCTGCGTTCGGGCGACGGCAGCGTGACTCTGCGGCTGGCGGACGGGCTCAACGCGGACCTCGATGCGCACACGGGCGACGGTCACATTACGCTGGATTTTCCGGTGACCATGCAGGGCGATCTGTCGCGCTCGACCGTTCGCGGAAAAATCGGATCCGGCGGGCCACCGTTGGTGGTGCACACCGGCGATGGCTCCATTCACATTTCGAAGATTTAGCGCAAGCGTCAGGAGGACGCGATGATTCGCAGAGCGAGTGCCTTTGCGGTGGCGATCTGTTTTGCGTGCGCGATTTTCACGGCGCCAGCGTTTGCGGCGGACGGAACGTGGACGAAAACGTGGAACGTCTCGGGCTCATCGTCCGAGTTGCGCGTGGAAACGGATTTTGGCGACGTGCACGTGGTCAACGGCGCGTCGAATTCGATTCACGCGACAGTGACGACTTATTACTGGCGCATGCAGCCGGGCGAAGTGGAAGTGCGCGACACGCAGGACGGGAACCGCGTGGAGATTCGCATCGAAACGCCCAAGCATCACGATGGCGGGATTTTCCACATGCATTCGCCGAAGCTGTACGTGGAAGTGGAAGTGCCCACCGGCACGCAGCTCGATTTGCATAGCGGCTTCGGCGACATTTCGGGCGAAAACCTGCAAGGCAGAGCGCGCATTGATACCGGCTTCGGCAAGATTCGCTTTCCGGGATTCACCGGCGACTTCGATGGCGACACGGGCTTCGGTGACGTGCGCACCAACGGGCGCTTTGACAGGCTGCAATTGAAAACCGGCTTCGGCAGCATTCGCGCGCAGATTGCTCGCGGGTCAAAAATCAGCGGCGGCTGGCGCGTGGAGTCAGGATTCGGCAGCGTGGACGTGGACGTTCCCGAAGATTTCAACGCGGAGATTGAAGCGAGTTCGGGATTCGGACACGTCTCCACCGAGATTCCGCTGACCGTGTCTGGAAGCGAAGAGCATTCTTCGGTTCACGGGAAACTCGGCTCGGGCGGGCTGCCGCTCGAAGTGTCCACCGGCTTTGGCCACGTGCACATTGGTCGATCGTAGTCGCGATTGGCCGCCTCGCATCAGTTATTCATCATACTTGCCTAACCAAACGCGCCGCGCCTCGTCTAAGCGCATGTGTGTTGATGTTCAACGGAACCCCGGCCTGGCTCAGTTCATCGCGAAAGTTTTGACGAGGAATCATGCACAACTTATTTTTCCAGATTCGCTACGCGCTGCGCCAATTTCGGCTCGCGCCGGTTTTTACCATCTCCGCTGTGCTCACTCTCGCTCTTGGAATCGGCGGCACTACGGCCATTTTCACGCTGATTGATGCGGTTATGCTCCGCTCTTTGCCCGTTTCTGATCCGACCGCTCTGTATCGCGTTGGCGACGGCAGTAATTGCTGCGTCCAAAGCGGCTCACAGGATCGCTGGGGCATGTACTCCTATCCCCTTTACCAGCGGCTCAAGTCGCAAACGCCTGAGTTCGAGGAGACAACGGCTTTCAAAGCCGGTTTAGTTCACATGAGCGTCCGGAGGGAAGGAGCCGAGTCTGTCGCGCAACCGTTAGCTGCTGAATACGTCACTGGCAGCTATTTTTCGACGCTGGGAATTCGCGCTTTCGCGGGACGTCTGCTCACTCCCAAGGACGACACCGAAGGCTCCGCGCCCGTCGCCGTTCTCAGCCATCGCGCCTGGCAGACGCTCTATGCTTCCGATTCCTCGGTCATCGGCTCTGAATTTGATATTGAAGGCCATTCGTTCGCCGTAATCGGTGTGGCCCCTCCCGGATTTTTCGGTGAAACGCTGCGTGCCAATCCGCCCGAAATTTGGATACCCTTCACCAGGAGCCGCTCATTGATGGTCAGGGCAACCTGCTGCATCAATCCACGTCCGCATGGCTGCGCATGATCGG
>DAIRCW010000314.1:0-2905 GCA_036796475.1 Candidatus Acidiferrales bacterium
TCCAATCACCGCGCCATCCACGCTGCTCATGAAGGCGTTGAATTCGCCGAAGCGATCGGGCGTGCGAAAAGCGTCGAGCCACTCCACGCCGCCATGCGCGTCGGCGACAAAGCCATCCAGGCTCGACGCAAAGAAATACGTGAACTTCACTTCATTCGAGCGCGGAGAAGATTTTTTCGGGGCCATGGGAATTGCGCGCATTCTAGCATGTGCGACAGCCCAGGCGTATAGTGGCCCGGTGAACTGACAATGACGAAACCAGTGAGGGAGGGCCTGTGATGAAACGTTCCATCTTGAGATGGCAATGGCAATTCGCATTCGCCGCAGCGCTGGCCGGTCTCTTGATTGGGCAAGCGGCCCATTCGCTGCATGCGCAAAATGAAACAGCGCAGCGCGATTCATGGCAGCGTCCCAGCGAGGTGATGGACGCGCTGGGAATCAAGTCCGGCAGCGTCGTCGGAGACATTGGCGCCGGCGAAGGATACTTCACATTCCACTTCGCTGAGCGTGTGGGGCCGAGCGGCAAAGTTTACGCGGAAGACTTGCGTGAAAAAGAAATGGCTGACTTGCAGGCGCGCGCGCAAAAAGAAAATCTGCCACAGATCCAAACCATTGTGGGCAAGTCCTGCGATCCCAGATTGCCCGGGCGAAAGCTGGACGCAATATTGGTCTGCAATGCATACCATGAATTTCGGGATTACAACGAGATGGTGCAGGGCATGTACAAAGCCCTCAAACCGGGCGGAGTTGTCGGAATCATCGACGCGCCCGCCGAACCCGGCCGGCCTCGCGAAAGCTATTACGGGCCGCATCACATTCCCAAGGAGCTTGTCCGCGAGGATTTCACGCGCAACGGCTTCCAGTTTGTGAAGGAGCTGCCCGGCTTCAAGCCATCCGACGAGGGCGCCCGCACGTATTATTTCCTAATTTTCCAAAAGCCCGCATCGTCGCAATAGATCTGATCTTAATTCCGCATTTGTGCGGCCTCTTCGCAGTCTTGGTTTTCCGTGTGCGCGCCTGCGGCTGTGGTAGCATCGCGCGTGAAATGACGCACTGCGAGGAAGCGACCAGACTGCAAGACGAAACGGCCCGGTTGACCGCGGAGCATTCGGGCTTCGACCACGAGCTAAGAATGACGTCGAAAAACTCACGCGAGTATGCAGAGAAAAAGCGTGCTCTGAAAAAAGCCGCGGGACGGCTTCGTGAAGCGTATCAGCGGCTTGATAACCACGTGAAAGAGCACGGCTGCCGTCCTCGCTAATGGTCTTGCCATCCGCGAATTTGTGGCGTTGTGATAGCGTCTGATTTTGTGTTAATTGTGAACCTGCAAATGGATTTTGCGATCAACTCGGAACAAAAGGTGCTGCGCGACACGGTGCGGCAGTTCATGGAGACGGAAATGCGTCCCGTGCTGCGCGCCTACGAACGCGAGGAAAAATTTCCCGCCGCGGAGCTGCGCAAGCTCGGCGAACTGGGCTGCTGCGGCATGCTCGTTCCGGAAGAGTGGGGCGGCGCGGGCATGGACACCATCAGCTACGTGGTGATGCTCGAAGAAGTCGCGCGCGTTTGCGCTTCGACGGCGGTCACTCTCAGCGTTACAAATTCCGTTGTCGCCGTTCCGGTGTGGAAGTGCGGCACGGAAGCGCAGCGCAAAAAATATCTTCCGAGGCTGGCGCGCGGAGAAATTCTCGGCTCGTTTTGCCTCACCGAGCCGCAGGCCGGCTCCGACGCCGCGGCGATTCAAACGCGCGCCGTGCGCGACGGCGATTTTTACGTGCTCAACGGCACGAAAAGCTGGGTTTCCAGCGGCGGGCAAACCGGAATTTACATTATTTTTGCGAAGACGGATCCGTCAGGACAAGCGGGCGCGAAAGGCATCACCGCTTTTCTCGTCGAGCCGACTTTTCCCGGTTTTCGCGTCGCGCGTTACGAAGATAAAATGGGCCTGCGTCTTTCGAAGTCCGCGGAGCTTTCGCTCACCGACTTGCGCGTGCCCGTTCAAAATCGTATCGGCGAAGAGGGCGAAGGGCTGAAAATCGCGTTCCAGGCGCTCGACGGCGGACGCGTCGGCATCGCCGCGCAATCCGTGGGACTCGCTCAAGCGGCTTTCGAGGCCGCCGCGAAATACGCGAAGCAGCGCCGTGCGTTTGGCAAAACCATCAGCGAGTTTCAGGCCATTCAGTTCATGCTCGCGGACATGCAAATGGAAATCGAAGCCGCGCGCGGCCTGCTCTATTACGCGGCGTGGATGCGCGATCAGGGGGATTCGGTCGCGGCGTCGCGGCGTGGTGCGCAAGCGGCTCGCGCCAAACTCTACGCCAGCGAAATGGCCAATCGCGTCTGCGCCAAAGCCGTGCAGATTCACGGCAGTCAGGGATTCTCGCGCGAAAGCGACGTCGAACGCTATTATCGCGACGCGCGCGTGCTCACCATTTACGAGGGTACCAGCGAAATCCAGCGCACCGTCATCGCCCGCGAACTTTTGAAACAGTGACGATTTTGTAGCCCGGGTCCCGTTCGCGTTTCTTGCGAACCGGCCTCGGCTTTTCGGGCTGGCGAATGTCAAAACCGATTTGCGTAAGGGCACGGTTTTTCATCCTGAGCGCTTTTTGCGAAGGGCAATCGTGCCGAGAGTTCCCGGGAATTCCTTGCGGCTTTAGCCGCTGAGGTGAGTCTGGAGTCATATATGCGTCATACTCATAAATTCACGATTGCCGACGACGATGCTGTCCGCGTGCTGGTTGAAAAACTCACGCAGCCGCGAATGCGAGCGGGCGCGAAGGAGCGGTTGCTACGCGCGCTCGACGATGCCGCGCACCATTATTCCGATTCGAGCAAGAAAGTCCGCCAGGCGTTTTTCCACGGCCTGCTGACCGGCTACGCCGTCGCTCTAAAACTCAAGTGA
>DAIRCW010000315.1:0-2859 GCA_036796475.1 Candidatus Acidiferrales bacterium
ATGAGGAAATTCGCGAAAGCCTTTTTGCTGGCGACGGCGATCATGGCGGCGCTGCTGCTGGCGCATGCTCAAGAACCGCAGGCCGGGCAGGCGGCACAAACGAGTGTGCCGGTTTATCAGGTGAACCTCATCGGCAGCACAGTCACGGCGATCAGTTATCAGCATCGCGGCTCGACGGAGATTGGTTTCGAAGGCACGCCGCTGCTGGCCGAAGCGGGCGGCGAGGCGAAAGTCGAGAGCAAGCAGGGGCGGCTTTCGATTGACGCTAAGTTCAAGAATCTGATGCCCGCGCAAAAGTTTGGGCCGGAATACCTGACGTATGTTTTATGGGCGATCACGCCGGAGGGAAAAGCGAGCAATCTGGGTGAGATTCTGCTGAATGGAGCGAACAGCAAGATTCAGGTGACGACTGCTCTGCAAACGTTCGGGCTGGTGGTCACGGCCGAGCCGTTTTATGCGGTGAATCAGCCGAGCAATTTGGTGGTGCTGCAAGACGTGGTGCTGCCGAACACGACGGGAACCATTGAAAAAGTAACCGCGAATTACGAGTTGCTTGGGCGCGAGGCATATTCCTACAACGTGGCACAGGAAAATCAAGGGATGCCGTCATCGAGCGCTAACGCCCCGCTGGAGCTGCTGGAAGCGCGCAACGCTGTCACGATTGCTCGCAATGCTGGCGCGGGGAAGTATGCCGCTGATGCGTTGACGCGCGCACAAGATTCGCTGACCAATGCGGAAATGATGTTTGCGCACCGGGGCGATCGCAAGCAGCAGGTGCAAACCGCGCGCGATGCCGTAGAGAATGCCGCCGACGCGCATCAAATCACGCTGCGGCGTATTGCTGAAGAGAAAGCCGCCGCGGAACGTGCCGCTGAAGAGCAACGTGCCGCCGATGCGAAAGCTGCCGCTGCGGCAGCGGCTGCAAAACAGCAGCAGGACGAGATTGCGCGTCAAACCGCCGAACTCGAAAAGGCCAAGGCCGAATTGCAGGCGCAACAGGAAGCGCAGGCTCAGGCGTTGGCGGAAGCGAAGGCCCAACAGGAAGCGGCTGCGCGCCAACAGGCCGAACTCGATAAGGAAAAAGCTGAACTGCAAGCCAAAACCGCTGCCGAAGCAGCCGCAGCTTCTGCCGCGCAGGCGCAACAGGCAGCCGCGGACAAAGCTCTCGCGGACGCAAAGGCCCAGCAAGAGCAGCAAGCTGCTGCGCAGGCTCAGGCGGCAGCCGCCGCCGCGCAAGCTGCGGCCGCACGTTCGGAACGTGAAAAGGAGCAACTGCGCGCGACGTTGCTGGAACAGTTCAACCGAATTTTGCCGACAACGGACACTTCGCGCGGACTCAAGGTGAACATGGCTGACGTTCTCTTCGCGACGGGCAAATTTGATTTGCAGCCATCGGCGCGCGAAGCACTGGCAAAACTCTCGGGCATTGTTGAGGCGCATGCTGGATTGAAGTTGCAAGTCGAGGGCTATACGGACAGCACCGGTGGCGATGCTTTGAACCAGACGCTCTCGGAAAATCGCGCCGGCACGGTGCGCGCGTATTTGCTGGCGCAGGGAGTGGAGCCGGATGCGGTCACGTCCATTGGTTATGGGAAGGCGAATCCCGTCGCGACGAACGATACGATGGCGGGACGGCGGCAGAATCGGCGCGTGGAAATTATTATTTCGGGCGAAATTATTGGAACACAAATCGGCGGCGCAGCGGCGAATCCCAGCACGCAGAATTAACGCCGCGCGGAGTTTATTCCCAAGTTTCAAAGAGCTCCGCTTTCAAAGCTCCGGTAAAGCCATTTTGCGAGGGGGATTGAAGAACGGAAGTTTGGCCACGGTGGCGCGGACGCGATGGCGGACGGCTTCGACGGTGTATTCCATTCGCAATTTTGTTCCCGGCTCGGAAACCTTACTTTCCACGCTCGCCAGCGCGACCATTTTTTTCAACGTCGGCGACCAGGTGGTGGAAGTGGCCTTGCCAATTTGGCGCGCCACGGCGTCGTTTGTGTCATAGAGCGGTACGGCGACGCGCGAAGCCGTGCTGGCGACTTGCGGCGGGAGGCCGATTTTGTCGTAGAGCCACTCGATATCGTCCCAGTTGATTTCCAGTCCAACAAATTGTCGTTGCGAGCCTCGCGTGTGTTCTTTCACGAGCGCGTCGCGTCCCACGAAATGCTCTTTATTCAAATCCACCATGCGGCCGAGGCCGATTTCGTACGGCGAGTATTTCTGCGAATCGATCAGCGCTTTCTTGCTGCTGATGTAGTCCACTTCGATCAGCAATAAGCCGGCTTCGATGCGCGCCACATCGAGCGCCAGCATGCCCGCGGGATGCAGATCGAATTTCCGGCCGTGTTCCATCAACTCGTCCCAGACGCGCGTGGCATCGCCCCACGGCATCCAAATTTCGTAACCGAGATCGCCGGTGTAACCGGTGCGTGAAATGTCCACGGGCACGCCGGCAATTTTTGGGCCACGCGCCACGCGAAAATACTTCAGCCTGGCGATGTCCGCGTCGCTCGCTTCGCGCAACAAACGCGCCGAAGCGGGCCCTTGCAGCGCCAGCGAGGCCACTTTTTCGGAAATGTCTTCGATTTTCACGTCGAGTCCGGCGGCGTTTTGCTCGAACCAGCGCAAACTCGGATCCGCCGCCGTCCAGCGGTACACATTTTCTTCGAGGCGCGAGAGCGTGCCGTCGTCAATCACTTTGCCGTCTTCGTCGCACCAGCAACAGTAAATCACCTGGCCGGGCACAATTTTGCGGACGTCGCGGGTGATGACGCGGTTCACAAAAGTGGTGGCATCCTTGCCGGTGATCCAGTATTTGAATAGCGGGCTGACGTCAATGAGCGCAGCGGCGTTGCGAAT
>DAIRCW010000316.1:0-2848 GCA_036796475.1 Candidatus Acidiferrales bacterium
ATGTCTTCGATGTCGCCTTTGCGCTTCTTGGAAGCCAAACTTCCTCCTAAAATGGCGTTTGCGCGCGCGCCATGGAAACGGAATCCGGCCCGCAAATCGCGCGCACGCTTTCGACCAGCTCGGGCGCGGGCTCGACGCGTCTTTCCGCATCGAGCGTCGCGGTGATGCCGTCCTGCGAAATCAGTTCGAAGGTCACGCGGCAGCGCCCGGGGCGATTGGCGAAAAGCTTCTGCAATTCGTCGAGCGAGCGGCTGTCGAGCGCGCGCAAATCCACGCGCACGCGCATCACTTCGGAGCTGGTTTCGCCGGCGGCCTCCGACGCTTTGGCGGAAGCCTGCTCCAAGGGACGAATCTCCGCGGCGACGAAACGCAATCCGGCGTCTTCGGCGTTGACGCGGCCGCGGATCAGCAGCGGGGCGGCAGATTTCAGCAAGTTTTCGTAGCGCTCGAAGGCTTCCGGAAACACCAGCATTTCGATGCCCCCGGTCTGATCCTGGAGGCGGCAAATGGCCCAGCGCGCGCCGCGGCGCGAACGCATCGGGCGCGTCTGCACAATAATTCCTGCGACGGCGAGGTCGTCGCCGTTGCGACGCTGCTCCAGAGCGCCCAACTCGACCGCCCCGAGCGATTGCAGACGTCCCGCATATTTATCGAGGGGATGGCCGGAGACGTAAAATCCGAGAACGGCGTGCTCGCCGGCCAGTTGCTGATCTTCGGTCCAATCCTCCGCTTCGGGCAAGCTTTGTGTTTCCTCGATTTGCGCAACGTGCGCGCCGCCGAGAAAAAGTCCGTGCTGGCCAACACTCCTCTGCAGTTCAGATTTCTGCCCGTAGCTCATGGCGCCTTCGATCGCCGCCCAAAGCCGCGCGCGCGGCGCGTTGAACGAATCCATGGCGCCGGCTTTTACCAGACTCTCCAAAACGCGGCGGTTCAAAAACTTGGGATCGATTCGCGCGCAAAAATCGTAAATGTCGCGGAATCTTCCGCCGGACGCGCGCGCTTCGCAGACAGCCTTGGCGGTGTTCTCGCCGACGTTCTTGATGGCCGCGAGGCCAAAGCGAATATCTTCTCCCACGGGAGTGAAATACAAACTGCTCTCCTGCACATCGGGCGGAAGCACGCGAATGCCCATGCCGCGCGATTCGTGAATGTACTTCACCACTTTTTCGGTGCTGCCTACTTCGGCGGTGAGCAACGCGGCCATGAATTCGACAGGGAAGTGAGCTTTCAGATAGGCCGTTTCGTAGGCCAGCAAAGCATACGCGCAGGAGTGCGACTTGTTGAAGCCGTAGCCGGCGAATTCGGCCATCAAATCAAAAATTTTCTCTGCTTTTTTCACGGGCACCTTGCGCACCGCGCATCCCGCAAGAAACTTTTCGCGCTGCGCGGCCATCTCCTCGCGCTTCTTTTTGCCCATGGCACGGCGGAGAATGTCCGCTTCGCCCAGCGAGAATCCCGCGAGGCGGTTGGCGATCTGCATGACTTGCTCTTGATAGAGGATTACGCCGTAGGTTTCGGAAAGAATTTCTTCGAGCGCCGGCAAATCGTAGACGACTTTTTTCTTGCCGTGCTTGCGGGCGATAAAATCGTCAATCATTCCACCCTGAATCGGGCCGGGGCGGTAAAGCGCGTTGAGTGCAGTGAGATCTTCCAGCCGGGTCGGCTGATAACGGCGCAGAATTTCGCGCATGCCGTGCGATTCAAACTGGAAAATGCCAGACGTATCGGCCTTACCGAAAATCGCGAATGCCTGCGCATCATCGAGCGGCAACTCCGAGAGCTTCACGTCTACGCTGCGATTCTGCTTTATCAACTCGACGGCATCTACCAGCACCGTCAGTGTGGTCAGCCCAAGGAAATCCATTTTGAGCAGGCCGATGCGCTCGAGCGCATTCATGTCGTACTGCGTGGTAATTTCATCGCGGGTTGAACGATAGAGCGGGACAATTTCCACCAGCGGCCGCGGCGAAATGACCACACCCGCAGCGTGCGTGGAGGCGTGCCGCGCCAGTCCTTCGAGCCGCAGCGCCACTTCGATCAATTCCTTCACGCGCTCGTCTTTGTCGCGCTGCGCGGCGAGCGGCGAAGCGCCGGAAAGCGCGTCTTCAAGCGAGATGTTTAGCTGATTGGGGACGAGTTTGGCCAACCGATCCACTTCGCCGTAAGGCATGTCCATCGCGCGGCCCACGTCTTTGAGCGCGGCCTTGGCCGCCATGGTGCCGAAGGTAATGATCTGCGCTACGTTCTGCTCGCCGTATTTCTGCCGGACGTAATCAATCACTTCGCCGCGCCGCCGCATGCAAAAATCTATGTCGATATCCGGCATCGAAATGCGTTCGGGATTGAGGAAGCGCTCAAACAGCAAATCGTATTGCAGCGGGTCAACGTCGGTAATGCGGAGCGCGTAACTGACCAAACTTCCCGCCGCTGAGCCGCGTCCAGGTCCTACCGGAACGCCTTGCGCACGCGCGTAGCGAATGAAATCCCACACGATCAAGAAGTAGCCGGAGAATTTCATCTTCTTGATCATGGCGATTTCGTTGGTGAGCCGCTCTTCGTACTCGGCGACCGAATGCCGCAGCTTGCCTTCTTTCGAGATCCGCTCCAGTTGCGGGACGCGCTCGGCGAATCCTTCGCGCACCACACGCTCAAAATACGAATCGGTTGTCGTGCCCTCGGGAACTTGAAAATCAGGGAAGGGATTCTGCACGCGCTCGATTTTCACGTGGCAGCGCTCGGCAATGGCCATGGTGCGCGACACGGCATCGGGCAATTCGCGAAATACCTGGGCCATTTCCTGCGCGGTCTTGAAATAAAACTGGTCGGTGGCAAAACGCATGCGATTCGG
>DAIRCW010000317.1:0-2823 GCA_036796475.1 Candidatus Acidiferrales bacterium
ACCCGCGAGGCGCGCTTCGCGCCTTGACCCACTGGCAGCATTGCGCTACGAATAACGAGCGTCGCGACTGGCGCTCGACGAGCCGTCGCTCTCCCGCAAGAATTCTCTTTCCCCTTGTGCTTCGACAGAAGTGCTGGTATCGTTCCTGTCGAAGCAATAGGGAAAGAGAGGCAATCGTCAAATGCCATCGCACCGTGTAGAGCTCCCGCAGGGAACTCTGGACCTGCTCATCCTGCGCACCCTCGTCCTCGAACCACAGCATGGCTGGGCCATTTCGGAACGCATTCAGCAGATTTCAAACCAGGTTTTGCAAGTGCATCAGGGCTCGCTTTATCCGGCGCTGCACCGGCTGGAGCGGCGCGGCTTGATCAAGGCGCGCTGGGGCACATCGGAAAACAATCGCCGGGCGAAATATTACGAACTGACGACGCACGGTCGCAAGCAGCTCGAATCCGAGAAAAGCAGCTGGGAGAGACTGACCGCAGCAGTAGCACGAATTCTGTTAGAGGCGCCGGGAAGGAGACGGGCATGCTAGACGATCTGCGAATGCGGTGGCGATCGCTGTTTCGGCGTAATGCGGTGGAGTTGGAGCTCAGCGACGAACTGCGCTTTCATTTCGACCAGCACGTCGAAAAATTAGTGCGCTCCGGGGTGCCCATCAGCGAGGCGAAGCGACAGGCACGCTTAGCCATGGGCACGAGCGATCTCATCCAGGAGGAGTACTGCGATTCGAGCGGCGTGCGGTTTTTCGATTCGCTGCTGCAAGACGTACGATTCGCTTTGCGATTGATGCGCAAGGTGCCGGGATTCACCGCAGTCGCGGTGCTCACGCTGGCGCTTGGCATCGGAGCGAACACCGCGATTTTCAGTGTCCTCGACGCGATTCTGCTCAAGCCACTTCCGTATCCAAATGCGAATCGTCTCGGGATCATTATGTCCAGCTTCGGCAATGAACACCGTGCCCCCTCGTCTGGATATGCATTCGAACAGATACGCCAGCAGTCTCGGCTGCTGGAACGCATCGGGGGGATTTGGGTCACCAATGCGACCATTGTGGGCACTTCCGATCCTCAGCCGGAAGGGATCAAGCTGGCTGAGGTGACGGCTGATTTCCTTCCGCTGGTTTGCGACCGGCCCGCGCTTGGACGCTTCTTCGTTCCCCAGGACTCCGCGACCAATTCTTCTTTCGCGATCATTGTTTCGGACAGCCTTTGGCGGCGAAAATTCGGCGCGGACCCGAGCGTCATCGGAAAACCGCTGCGCATTGGCGACAATGCGCTAGTCATTCTCGGCGTGCTGCCTCGGAACTTTCGTCTTATATTTCCTGACGACGCCAGCGTCCCCGAAACTCCCGATGTTTTCATGTTGCTGTCGGGCGCTAACTTCAAACCGAGTGGTCCAGCATTTCTTCATCTAATCGGACGGCTCCGTCCTGGGGCCACTTTTGCTCAAGTGCAGTCGGAATTGGAAGTCATCACCGGGCAATTACGGGCGACGGTTAACGGTTACGGAGCCCAGGATTACAAGCTGCAGGTCGTCCCACTTCACAAAGACGACGTGCGCAACGTGCGCAGCGCTCTGCTCATTCTTTTCGGCGGCGTCGGGTTTGTCCTGCTGATCGCTTGCGCTAACGTGGCTAATCTCCTGCTGGCGCGCGCCGGTAGTCGTGAACGTGAGACCACCGTTCGTGCCGCTCTTGGCGCAGGCCGTGCGCGACTAGTGCGCCAGCTCCTTACGGAGAGCATGGTGCTCGCGTTTTTGGGGGGTATTGCTGCCACTTTCCTTGGTTGGGCGGCGCTCCAGGGCCTCCTTGCGCTTCGTCCGGAGCCTTTGCTGCGTCTCGGCGAGATCCACTTGGATTTTGCCGCCTTTGCGTTCACGTTTGTTATCGCGCTGCTCACGGGAATTCTCTTCGGCCTTGCTCCCGCCTTTTCGGCGACTCGTCTCGATCTGAGTACGAGTCTCAAGAGTGCTGGGGGCAACCGATTCTCCGCGAAGCAAAGCTCGAAAATTGTCCTGATTTTCGGAGAAGTGGCTCTCAGTTTCGCCCTTCTCGCCGGCACCGGCCTGCTCGTCCGCACGTTGATCGGCGTACTTCGCGTCGATCCTGGCTTTCGGCCCGCGAACGTCCTGACTTTCACCATACTTGGCGGCAAGTATCCTTTCCTTCATCAATTGCAGCAAAATCTTTCCTCGCTCCCCGGAGTGCAATCGGTTTCTGTGGTGTCCCACCTGCCGCTCGACAGCGGCGGGGGGGGGAATTGGTACGACTACTATTGGCCTGAGGGCACTCCGCCCGCGCAGCAATCCACAGTAATGGCTGATAACCGCTCCGTGCTTCCCGGCTTCTTCAAGACGATCGGCGCGACGATGATCGAAGGCCGCGACTTCACCGATTCGGACGACGCTGCTCATCAGCACGTTGTCATTGTGGATGACGCGCTTGCGCGAACGACGTGGCCGGGGCAAGACGCGATTGGCAAGAAACTGCACGTTTCCGATTCTCCCAAAGGCCCGTATCAGTTTCAGGAAGACTGGGTGGTGGTCGTGGGCGTGGTCCGCCACGTTCAATTCCATTCCCTGACCGTGATGGTCCGCCCCCAGATCTATTTTCCCTACCCGCTCGCGCCGCGGCCCGTTTCCTTCGTCCTGCGCGCCTCGTCGCCGCTTCCAGGGCTCGTTGCTCCGGTTCGCGCAGAAGTGGCGAAGCTCAATAAGAACACCGCCGTTGCGCGATTCATTCCCTTGTCCGAACTGGTCGCGCAGGCACGTTCGCAGACACGTTTTGTGACCCTGCTTGCATGCGCTCTAGCGGTGCTGGCC
>DAIRCW010000318.1:0-2752 GCA_036796475.1 Candidatus Acidiferrales bacterium
GTGATTGTTCCGGTGACAGAATCTACCGCCTGCGTGAGGCGGTTCAGCGCGTTCCCTCGCAAGGGACTCGGGATAAACTCCGCTGAAGCCAAACGAGCCCGCCCAGCTATTCGCCAGCGTGGTTAGCCGGTCCGGTTTTCGGACTCGCGGTGGAGTCCACCGGACTCCCGACGCCGGAGTTCAGCGTGTCGTAGGCGTAGGTATTCGCGCTTTCGTCAGTCAGCAGATTAGCGACATCACGGATTAGTGAGAGAGGACGCGGGTTTGGGTGGGGGAGACGAGTTCGTATTTGACGCCGCGCCAGCGGATGCGGCGCTCGAATGCGGAGACGGCGAAGTTCCACAGAAACAAAAAAGGCACGAGCGGCGCGAACACGATCCAGATCCAACTGAGGGATTCAGTTTTGGAGCGCCATTCGCGCAAGATGTCCTGCACGGCGATGGCGCGCAAAGCGCCCTTCATGCCAGCGAGCAGCGTAATCAGCAGGGTCAGCAGGAGCATTCCTGCCCAGGTATCTCCCGTAAACATGCGGTCAAGAATGGCGAAGGCGGCGAAGCCCAGCGTGACGCAGTAAGAGAGATGCGCAAGCGCGGCAACGGCCCAGCGGCGCGGGGAATAGACGCGCGTCAGAATGAGCTGGCGATTGGTGAATTCGAGGAGTTGCTCGAAATCGGCGTCGGAGACGGTGGGCGCGAGGCATTCCGGAACAAATAGGATGGGCAAGGCGGCGCGCTCGAGCGCGGCAGTGAGCGCCCAATCATCGCTGACCGCGCCTTCCCAAGATTCCAGCACCTGGGCGCGATGAAAAATTTCGCGGCGAATGGAAGTGCCGCCGCCCCAGCAAAAGTTGCGTCCCTTCTCGCCCATTTGCGTGACAATCGCGGCGTTCCAGGCAGAAAGCATGTCGCTCGCGAATCCGCCCTGATTGGGAAAAAACCAGCGATAGGTGGAGGCGGCGCCGATTTTCGGATCAGCGAGCGGCGCGACCATGTGCGCGAGCCAGCCGCGCCCGAGGCGCGAGTCGGAATCCACAAAAACAAAAACTTCGAAAGGGTCGCCGATTTCCTGCACGGCGGTGCGCAGGTTATTGACTTTTTCTCCGCGGCCTTTGGGGGCGCCGGCGACGATGACGTGAGTGGTTTTTTGTTTTGACGAGCAGACACGGTCGATGACGGGTCGCGCGGGATCGAGCGCGCTGGCGAGGACGAAAAAAACTTCGTAATTGGCGTAGTCGAAGTGCAGCAGCGCGGTGAGATTGCCTTCGAGGCCGGGCTCGTCGCCTTTGCACGGGCAGATGAGCGCGACGCGCGGGGCGTAGAATCCCGAATAGGTGGCCAGGCGGTCGCGCACCATGCCCAACCATTTCCAGCCGCTCCAGAGGGAGAGGAAGCCCTGGGCTACCTGCTGGAGGACGAGAATGTAAAAGAGCAGGAGCATACAGTCTGAGAATACAGGAAGGGCGAGCTGTTCTGAGTGCGGGGTACAGGGGCCGCTGCGAAAGGGTTATTTGTTCTGAGGGACAGCCGCACGGACAGGGTGGAGAACAGTCAGGTACACCCCGTAAGTCATGCCGACTGTTGCAGATAGCGTTTGCGGCAGGCGGCGATGATTTTGTGCGCGGCGGCGGGGCCGCTCCAGCCGAGTATGCGGGTTTTCTTGTGTTCGAGTTCTTTGTAGATGGTGAAGAAATGCTCGATTTCGCGGCGCAGATGAGGGAACAACTGCGTGACGGTATTGATCTGATTGTAGAGAGGATTGTGCTCCTGCACGGCGAGGATTTTCTGGTCGGGCTCGGAGCGGTCAATCATGCGCAAGAAGCCGACGGGGCGGACTTCGACGAGGCAGCCGGGAAAGGACGGTTCTTCGGTGACGGTGAGGACGTCGAGCGGGTCGCCGTCTTCGCCAAGCGTACCGGGAATGAAGCCGTAGTCGCCGGGATAATGCATCGGAGAATAGAGGAAGCGGTCGAGGCGGAAAACGCCGAGGGATTTGTCGTATTCATACTTGTTGCGGGAATTTTTGGGGATTTCGACGATCATGCGAACTACCTTGGGAGAGCGCGGGCCCGGGTCGATTTCGTGAATTTTGGCGGCCATGATTCAGGGTAGCGAAAGATAGGCGGAGACGGCAAGTGCGAATTGAGCGGGGACAGCCTGTAGGAATTTGAGTTATGGAAGCGTGGGAGCATTTTCATCTGGTGGGGCGGGCGCTGTGGCGCTGGGTGGTGACGCGCGTTTATGACTCGCTGATTGTCGGCGTCTTGTGGTTTCTGGGACTGCATTACCTGCACGTTCCGTGGGCGGCGTTCTGGTCGATCCTCGCGGGCGTGCTGCACTTCGTTCCGCATTTCGGAATTGTGATTGGGCTGATTGGGCCGGCGATTGCCGCGGGAATCAGCGGCGGATGGATGGCGCTGCTGTACGTTTTGATTTTGTACACGGGGATTGTGGTGGTGGACGGGCTGCTGATTCAGCCGTGGCTGATGAAGGGCGTGGCGCGGGTACCGTTCTGGATTTCGCTGATTGCGCCGCTGGCGCTGGGCTTTCTTTTGAGCTTTTGGTGGGTGCTGCTGGCGCCTCCGCTGCTGGCTGTTTACTATGCGTACCGGGCGGAGTGGGGGAAGAATGGGGCAGTGGGCCATCGACACTAGCGGCTGCAACCTGCAACCTCGGACCCTCAGCGGCTGAAGCCGCGTTCAATCATGCTCTTTACGGCACGGCTGAAGCCGTGCCCTGACAAAACGGACATGTGC
>DAIRCW010000319.1:0-1783 GCA_036796475.1 Candidatus Acidiferrales bacterium
AGCCATTCCCAGCCCGCCCACCTGCGCCGCGCACGCGTCCGACAAATAATCGCCATTCAAATTCGGCGTCGCGAACACGTTGTACTCATCCGCGCGCGTCAAAATCTGCTGAAACACCGAATCCGCGATGCGATCATTCACCAGAATTTTATTTTTCCACGCGCCGCGCCCGTGCGACGCGCCAATCGCATCCAGCGTGGTCTTCACTTCCGCGGCAATTTCCTTGCGGAACGGTTCCGGCGCATTGTCCAACCCTGGCTCAATCATCGCCGCGTTGTCTTCAATGCTCAGATTCGCATTTTTGTCTTTGTTGTCCAGGATCCAGCTCTCCCGCTCGGTCACAATCTTGTCGCGGAACTCGCTCTTCGCCAGCTCGTATCCCCAGTCGCGAAACGCGCCCTCCGTGAACTTCATGATGTTGCCCTTATGCACCAGCGTCACCACTTTGCGTTTGTGCTCGATCGCATGCTGAATCGCTCTCCTCACCAGCCGCTTCGTGCAGAACGGCGACATCGGCTTAATCCCAATCGCCGAGCCTTCGCGAATGTGCTTTTTCCCTTGCAGCATGTCTTCATTCAAAAATTTCAGCAGCCGCACCGTTTCCGCCGTCCCGGAACGCCACTCGATTCCCGCGTACACGTCCTCCGTGTTCTCGCGAAAAATCACCACGTTCATCCGCTCGGGATTCCGCACCGGCGAAGGCACGCCCGCAAAATATCGCACCGGACGCACGCACGCGTACAAATCCAGCACCTGTCGCAGCGTCACGTTCAGCGAACGTATCCCTCCGCCCACCGGCGTCGTCAGCGGCCCTTTGATGGCCACGCGAAAATCCCGTATCGCTTCGACCGTGTCCTGCGGCAGCCATTCGCCGAATTTCCGAAACGCTTTTTCTCCCGCGAACACTTCCAACCACGCCACTTTGCGTTTTCCGCCGTACGCCCGCTCCGCCGCCGCGTCAAAAACTCTCCGCGACGCCCGCCAAATGTCCCGCCCCGTCCCATCGCCCTCGATGAACGGAATAATCGGCCGCTCCGGCACGCGAAACACCTCACCCGCGTACTCGATCCCGCTTCCATCCTTCGGCACTTCCACTCCGCTGTAATGGTCCCTCATCCCTTGTTCACTCCCTGTTCAGTACATGCTTGCATGCCGCACCGTAAAACACGCTACACTTTCCATCTTTGTCGAGCGCACATCCTAAGCAACTTACCCACTCTGCTACTCTCATCACTTGTGAATCTCTCTTCGGCGGTTGCTTTGACAACATATCAAGCGAACGTTTAGACTAGCAGGCATGGAAGTCCATCTCAAGCCTGAGACGGAATCTCGCCTGAATGAATTAGCGTCGAGGAGCGGTCGTCCGGCCGATGAACTCGTCGAAGACGCGATGGCTGCTTATCTCGCGGAAGTGGCTGAAACCCGCGCCATGCTCGACAGCCGCTACGATGACCTGGAGAGCGGCCGCGTTCAACCGCTTGATGGCGAGAGCTTCTTTGAAGATATTCGCCGCCGCGAAAACGACCTCACGAAGCTTCGCTCGCCGAAGTAATGCCGGATTCGCGCTTTTATCTCCACCCTGCCGCCGCCCAAGACATCACCGAAATCTGGCAATTCATCGCTACGGACAATCCCACCGCCGCTGCACATTTTCGTGAGGAAATCTTGGAAGCCATCCGCAAACTTGTCGAGTTTCCTCGCCAGGGCCACAAACGCCCCGACCTAACCTCTCGCCCACTCCGCTTTCAAACGATTCGCGATTATTTGATTGTCTACGCTTCCG
>DAIRCW010000319.1:1793-2734 GCA_036796475.1 Candidatus Acidiferrales bacterium
CCAAGACATCACCGAAATCTGGCAATTCATCGCAAGCGCAAACCTCACCTGCAAGGCAATAGGAGCGTGCCATGGGCCGTTTTCACTACACTGAGGACGTTCAGACTCGGTATGTTGATTCGATGGGCAAGGCTTTGGGCGAACTTTTCTGCGCAATAGCGACAGAGATGTCCTGGATCCGCGCGCGTTGGTCACAATTTCGAATTCTATTTGGCGAGAAGCCAGAGCGCATCGATCTTGTCAACCGAGCAGCTCCCTTCTTCTTCGGTATTCTGCAGGATGCATTGTTTGCGGACACCGTCCTGGGCATCGCCAGAATTGTTGATCCTCCTGTCTCCGCTGGCAAGAGGAACCTCACGATTCAGCAGTTTCCGGCGCTCGTTGACGATGCCAACCTTAAGAGTGAAGTGCTCAAGCTGATCGAGGAAGCAAAGAAAGCCGCCGATTTCGCGAGAGATTGGAGAAATCGACGTTTAGCCCATCTTGATCTCAACTTAAGTCTGAGCGAAACGGCTAAACCCCTTTCTCCTGCAAGCCGCAAGAGCGTCGAGGATTCATTGACCGCTATAGCCCAAATTCTGAATTGTATTGAGAGCAAGTACTCTGGCTCTACGACGATGTACGAATTTTGTTTGCCGTCACCAGGCGATGCGCTTAGCCTTCTGGGGGTTTTGAGAGATGGAATTCTGTTCAAAGAGTACATTACGGAAAAGCGCGCACGCGGAGAATGGGACTGCGACAATGAAATCGAAAGACGAAGGCGAGAGCCACTGTAGAATCAAGTTCAGGCTGCGCGTTTCACGATCCCTTCATAAATTCCTCTCACGGCGCGTCGCGTTGAGGCAACCCGCTCATGCAAACTCCCATCCACCCGCACGCCCCATTGTTTCAGCAGGATTTCGACGCGCGGGACCTGCGCCGGCTCCGGCAACGTGCTCGAC
>DAIRCW010000320.1:0-2713 GCA_036796475.1 Candidatus Acidiferrales bacterium
GATCGACTTTCATCGCGCGCCGTGCGGGGATGTAGCAGGCGAGGAGCGCGACGAGTCCGAGAAGAATTGCGACGGCGATGATGGTGAGCGGATCGTTGGGGCGGACGCCGTAAAGCATCGCGGAGATGAAGCGCGTGACGCCGAGAGCGGCGGCGATTCCCAGAACTGAGCCGATGATGGCGAGGAGAATTCCCTGCCCTACGACGAGGCGCAAGAGGTCACGCTGCTGCGCGCCGAGAGCCATGCGGATGCCGATTTCGCGGGTGCGGCGGGCGACTTCGTAGGCCAGCAGTCCGTAGAGGCCAATGCAGGCGAGGACCAGCGCAAGCACACCAAATAAACCGGAGAGGCGCGAGAGCAGACGCTCGAGGTAAAGCGTTTGGTCGATTTGCTCGGCTTGCGTGAGCACGTGCGTAAGCGGCAGATTGTCGGCTGCGCGCGAAGCGATGTCGCGCACATTTTTGATGAGCGGGGTGGGATTGGCGGCGGCGCGCAATTCGAAATAGGCGCTGTTGCTGACGAGCGCCAGGAACATGATTGGCTCAACTGGCTTACGGAGATGGGCATATTTCGTGTCGGCGACAACGCCGATGATGGTGTAGCCGGGGCTAGGATGCTGAACGTCATCGTCCGTGCTTTGCCCGCCGCCCATGTGGAGACCGAGAGGATTCTGCTTGGAGAGGAATTTCTTGGCAAAGGTCTCGTTGATTAAGACAGGAACGGGTGCGGAGTGAGTGTAGGCTTGCTGCGCCGAGGCGAGCGCCGCGGCCGCCGCTGTATCGGGAGCAGAATGTTGTTTCGCCTGCGCTGTTTCCACAGCGTGTTGCGCGGCATTGGTAGCAATGGCTGTGGCGAAATCCGCGGATGTGAAAGTGCGTCCGGCGAGCACAGGAATGCGCATGGTGGAGAAGAAATTCAGGCCGACCGGAAGTATGCCGGTGTTGACGTTCTGTTTCGGCGGCGCGCTGTCGAGATGCACGTCATCACCGGAATGGCCACCGTCCAAGAGAGCATCTTCCGAGTAGCTGACGGAAGTTACGCTGGGAATCGCGGCGAACTGCTGCTGCAAGTGGCTGTAGAGCTGCTGCGTTTGCGCGTCGGTGTAACCGGCGATGGTGGGATCGAGCTCGAAGAGCAGGATATTGCGGGCGTCGAAACCAGGATTGAGATTGTGAAGATTGCGCATGGTGCGGACGAGAAGACCTGCGGCGATGAGAACGACAATCGAGAGGGCGACTTGCGCGACGACGAGCGCATTGCCGAGGCGAAGAAAGCGTTTCGCGTGCGCGGCGGCTCCCGGGAGTGAGGATGCGTTCTCTTTGAGCGATGGCGTGAGGTCAACGCGCGTGCCGCGAAGGGCAGGAGCGAGGCCGAACAGGATTCCGGTGATAAACGTGACGGCGATGGTGAACATCAGAATGCGCCAATCGGGGGAGATGGCGAACGGAAACTCATCATAACCGCTGGAAAACAGTTCAACGAAAGCCCGGACGCCCCATGCGGCGAAGAGGATGCCGAAGACGGCGCCGATCAGCGACATTAAAACGCTCTCGGTGAGAAGCTGGCGAATCAGGCGGGAGCGCGCCGCGCCGAGCACCAATCGGAGTGACATTTCCTTTTGACGCGTGGCCGAGCGGGCGAGCATCAGTCCAGCGACATTGGAACAGGCGATCAGGAGGATGAATCCGACGCCGAACATGAGCAGGTAGAGAATGGGCGCGATCTGGCTGGTTTCGCCGTTGAGGCCAGCCTGGGCCGGCAGAAGATGAATCTCCGGAGCATCCGCTTCGGTGAAGGCGGGAGATGCGCCGTGCAGAGTTTCGTTGCGGAAGAT
Organism: Candidatus Acidiferrales bacterium; assembly: GCA_036796475.1. Lineage (GTDB taxonomy): Bacteria > Acidobacteriota > Terriglobia > Acidiferrales > UBA7541 > DAHUXN01. The sequence continues at coordinate 1,835 of DAIRCW010000320.1, forward strand.
CGTGGTCATGGCAGCTTGCGCCTGAGCGACGGAGACGCCGGGCTTGAGACGTCCGAGGGCGATCACCCACCAAATGCTTGTGTCGGAGGTGCGTGTTTGATTGCCCCACCATTCGCCCTTGATGCGATCCGCAAGGGAACATGGCAGGAAGAGATCCTGCGTGTTGCCTGGCGTGAGATTGGTGAAGCGCGGTTCGGCGACGCCGACAATGGTGACAGGAACGTTGTTGAGATGTATGGAGCGGCCGATGACGGAGCGATCGCCGCCAAAGGCATGTTGCCAGTAGGCGTAAGTCAACTCAATGGTGGCGGGGGCGGAAGGAGTATCGTCAGACGCGGTGAGCGCGCGACCGATGAAGGTGTTAACGCCGAGAGTTGAGAAGAACTCGCCGGAGACGAATGTGCCATGGGCGATGCTGGCGGCACCGTTGCCGCTGAGGTCCATATCGAGTGGACCGGCGAAGGCGGCCGTACCGGAGAAGACTTGGGCCTGCGCGTCCATGGTGCGGAAAAACGGGAGAGAGAATGAACACTTTTCGTCAACACAATCGCCGAAGCCGCTGTAGCCGTGAACCTTAGGCTTGCCATGCGCCGACCATCTGAGAACTACGAGCTGCTGCGGGTCTTTCACAGGCAGTGAGCGAAGCAGGACAGCGTCGAGCACGGAGAAAATGGCGGTGTTGGCGCCGATGCCGAGAGCGAGGGTGAGGACGGCGACGGCGGTGAAGCCGGGGGATTTGCGGAGCATGCGGAGGGCGTAGCGCAGGTCTTGCAGGAACGATTCGAGGAAGTGAGCGCCGAGGGATTCGCGGATTTCTTCTTTGCATTTTTGGTAGCCGCCGAATTCGAGGCGGGCGCGGCGCTGGGCTTCGGCGCGGGA
>DAIRCW010000321.1:0-2691 GCA_036796475.1 Candidatus Acidiferrales bacterium
TTAGGATGGCGACGGCGGTGAAGCCGGGGGATTTGCGGAGCATGCGCAGGGCGTAACGCACATCTTGGAGGAGCGTTTCGAGGAAGTGAGCGCCGAGGGATTCGCGGATTTCTTCTTTGTATTTTTGGTAGCCGCCGAATTCGAGGCGGGCGCGACGTTCGGCTTCGGGGCGGGAGAAGCCCGCAGAGTGCATGAGGTCTTCGGCGCGATGGGAGATGTGGGAGCGGAGTTCTTCCTCCATGTCGTGCTCGACGCGCGAACGGTGGAACAACGTCGAGCTGATCGAACGCAGCGAGCTAAGGAGTTTCATGGTTCATCCTCGATTCGATTCCCAAGCGAAGGCCGAAAAGCCGCAGAGTGTCGCACAAACCGCGATACTCTGCGCTACAAAGGCGACGGAGATGCGGGCGCGGCAAGCAGCGCTCCTACGAAGTTCAATGCGGCTCATATTTCCTCGGGCTGCGCTTTGAGCGCGGAGGCGATGGCGGCGGCGAGGCGATTCCAGCCGTCCTCTTCCTGGCGCAGGCGCTTGCGGCCGGCAGTGGTCAACTCATAGAACTTGGCACGGCGATTGTTTTCGGAAGCGCCCCAGTGCGCTTTGAGCAGGCCCTGGCGCACGAGACGAAACAATGCGGGATAGAGCGCGCCCTGTTCGACGAGCAACGCGCCGCGGGAAATCTGTTCGATGCGCAGCAAAACGCCGTAGCCGTGTAGCGGGCCGAGGGATACGGCCTTGAGAATTAAAAGATCGAGAGTGCCGGGGAGAATTTGCGCTTGATCGGGCAAGTTGCCTCCTAAGATGATTAGGAATGTACGCGGGCTCTCCTAAGCTGTCAAGGGGAAAAGACAGTGGCGAGTGACGAGCACGCAAGTGGTCAGTGGTCGCGATTAGTGGTCAGCAAAAGCACCGGCACAAAGCAGTGGCTAGAAGGCATGCGACTCGAGGCGGGTGGGCGTACCAGGAAATCAGCTAACTGGCGGGCTGGGGAACGGGGACTGGGACGCGCTTTTCGCCGGTGTCTTTGCCGAGGCGTTTATCGGCGTAGAGAGCATCGTCGGCGCGCTTGAGGAGTTGCTGGGCGGTTTCGCCGGGCTGGTAGTCGGCCCAGCCGCGCGCGAAGGTCACTGCAAATGTCTGTCCGGCGCACATGATCTGCAAATTTTCGAGCCTGGAAATGACGTGGCGAACTTCATCGGCGCGGCACTCGGGGAGGATGGCCATGAATTCGTCACCGCCTATGCGGACCGCCATGTCGGAGCCGCGAATGGCGCGCGTAAGGCGCTGCGAAAAGGCGCGGAGCATTTCGTCGCCTGCTTCGTGTCCGAACTGGTCGTTGCACTGCTTGAGATTGTCGAGATCAAGAAGAATCACGGTAAGCGGGCGCGCGTAGCGGCGCGAGCGCGTGATTTCTTCGGCGAGACGCTGTTCGCCGGAGCGGCGGTTATGCAGTCCGGTGAGCGGGTCGAGGACGGCGAGTTTGTAGACTTCCTGGGTGAGGTTTTCGACTCTGGCGACCGAGTCCATTTGGTCGGCGAGCTGGCCGCGAATGCGGTTGATGAGGTGCTGCTGGTAGACGGAATAGACGCTGAAAATCAGCACCAGAGCGATGAGGCTGCGGATGGCTTGCGATAAGAAAAAGGAGTAGGTTCCCTCGCCAAGACGCAACAGCGCTGGAAAGGCAAAGGAAGCTATGCCGATCGTCAATAAGAGCATGACCAGCACGGCCGAGGACCACATCCACCACTGCTTGCGATCGAGGCGCTGCAAGCCTTTGCGGATTTCCATGGATTGCGCGAGCCACGCGTCGGAGCTTGCCTGCTGCGGCCCGCCGGTCCCCGCACTATCCGTTTGATTTTTTGAGGCTTCTAGAGAATCGTTCCCCATGTTTATGAAAATTTGAACATGGGAGCGGGAAAAGCAAAATAGTACCTGGCAGAAATGTGTTTAGATGCGCAACTGTTCTGGAGGCTGGAGGCTAGAAGCTCGAGAAGGTCAATCGGATCAGACTTTTGGGGCAATCGGATGGAATTCTCTTTGAAGAGCGGTCAAACGACAGAATTGAAGAAATGCCGCTCTAGTTCTGAGCGGCAACGACGAGGCGAGAGTTGAGCGGGGGAAACGAGATTTGCCAGAAATTCCCTGCGGGCCGGATGAACTCGACGCCTGCCGCAAACTTGTTGTCGTCGGTGGCCTCCACATTGACGATGCGGCAATCCTGATGTTCTTGGGTGCGACGGTTGGTGATGCGGAGAGTCTGTCCGACGGAAACGGGCGCGCTGAGAAGCACTAGTCCGCCATGAGCGCTCACGCATTGCACCTGCGCGGATTCGCGAAAAAGCTGGGTTTCGCCTTCAAAAGCCAGGACTTCAACAGGAATGACCAACCGGAGGCGCTTGCTTCTGCGTTGCATGCGCGTTGTGCGCGGAGGAGCTTGGGGATCCATACAAGGCGAGGGTAATGGGCTGGGCGATGCGCAACAATGGTACAAAGGCTGGAAATTGATGGTACGGGAGTTTGAAATTGGAGATTAGAGGTTTGAGGTTCGAGGGGTTCGAAACGCTGAATCGCATGAGCTGCGCGCATCGCAGGGTGAAAATTTGGTGCCGGAGGAGGGGGTCGAACCCTCATGATGCTAAGCACCATTGGATTTTGAGTCCAACGCGTCTGCCAGTTCCGCCACTCCGGCGCAG
>DAIRCW010000322.1:0-2687 GCA_036796475.1 Candidatus Acidiferrales bacterium
GAAGGACTCGTTGTTTATCGGTGGAATGACTGTCAGCAAATGGCTGATGCTTCCCTTCTCCAGAGCCTTGTTGATCAGCTTATCCATATCCGCCAAAGGCGGACTGCCGGGACGCGCGAAAGTTAGATGCGCTGCCGCTTGCAACTTTGCATCTTTGGCCCATACTAGGAACCAAATGCCACGTCGCGTGTATTCGATGAAGCTGCGTAAAGTCACGAGAAAATGAAAGTCGTTCTTGCCCTGCTGTTGCGCTAGTCCTTTGAAGAGTTCGTCGCTCGCATTCATGTAGCGAACGGCAACGAGCAGTCTATATTTATCGGCGTCTAACCCTACTAGTCCAGTATCATTCACGGCGAGATAGTACCATAAAGCGGCAACGCGCCGAACGACAGCGGCTCCGTCGCTTTGCATGTTGAATGGTAATTCGTTACGCTGCTGAGCGATGGACGCGGCGTTTGGGGAAATAAAATTCAATGAGCCGGGGGCGGCGGAGGCGAATCTTGGAATTTTGCGCGCGCGGCTGCCCGAGAAATTGTGGGAGCGGCTGCCGACGTTTCTGGCGCAGCTTCCCAATCCCGATGACGCGCTGAATTTTCTGGAGCGGTATTTGCGCGAGGCGCCGGAGAGCGTCGCGCGGCATCTGGAAACGCATCCCGCGGCGCTGCATTATCTGCTCTCGCTTTTTTCCTTCAGCCGTTTTCTCTCCGAATCGCTCGTCCAGCAACCCGAACTGATTTTGTGGCTCGACCGGCGCGGCCCGCACGAAGGCCTCGAGCGGATGAAATCGCGCGAGGACATGCTGGAAGACTGCTACCGTTTTTCGACCATGGCGTTCGAGTTGCCGCCGGCGGTTTTTCTGGCGCGATTCAAGCGGCGTGAATATTTGCGCATCACGCTGCGGGACGTGCTGCGTCTGGCGACGCTCGCCGAAACGTGCCTGGAAATTTCCAACTTAGCGGACGTGCTCATCGAGCGCGCGCTGCGATTGTGCGCGCAGCGGCTGGAGAATTTGTACGGCGTGCCGCAGTGGCGCGAGGCGCCGGAACACGCAGAAGGGCAGTGGCAGCCGGCGCGCATGACCGTGCTGGCGCTGGGGAAATTGGGCGGGCAGGAGCTGAATTACAGTTCCGACATTGATTTGATTTTTCTGTACGACCATGACGGAGAAACGGCAGGAGGCGAGGCGGGCGCGATCCCGAACCTGGAATATTTCGTGCGGCTGGCGCAGGCGATTCTGAAAATGCTGAGCGAGGCGACGCCGGAGGGCGCGGTGTTCCGCGTGGACATGCGGCTGCGTCCGGAGGGAGCGCAAGGGGATTTGGCGATCAGTTTGCCGGCGGCGCTGGAGTATTACAAAACGCGCGGCCGCGAGTGGGAATTTCAGATGCTGATCAAGGCGCGCGTGACCGCGGGAGAAAATGTCACGGGGGAAAAGTTCCTGCGAGAGATGCGGCCGTTTATTTATCCGAGCGAGATGCGAGAGGGAATCATGCGGGCGGTGGCGGATGCGCGGGCGACGATTTCGCAAAAGCTGGAAGCGCGCGCGGCGGAAGGGAATCCGGACGCGGCGCAGTGGAACGTGAAATTGTCGCCGGGAGGGATTCGCGACATTGAGTTTATCGCGCAGTGCTTGCAGAGAATGCATGGCGGGCGGGACGCGTGGGTGTCGGGGCGCGGCGCGGGAACGACGCTGGTGGCATTGCAGCATTTGCACGACAAAGGGTATTTGGCGCAGCGGGATTTTTATCGGCTGAGTTCGGCGTACGAATTTTTCCGCACGGTGGAGCACCGGTTGCAGCTTCGCGACGGATTGCAGATGCACGAGCTGCCGCGAAAGGCGGAGGCGCGGAGCCGGATCGCGCGGCGTTGCGGGATTGAGCCGAGCGCGGCGCGGAGCGCGGGGGAGGAGTTGCTGGCGCGTTTGCGCAGGCATTTTGACGAGGTGCGCGAGGTCTATGCGCGAGTGATTGGGAGCGCGCGTGGCAGCGAGGCTGCGCCTGCGAGCGATGATGGGGTTCGCGGCGAAACGCGGAATTTGTTTTTCGCGAATCAGGTGCGGGCAAGAGCGCGTGCAGAATTTCCGGCGATCGCGGAGCGGATGGAGCATTACCGCGCAGAGGGCGATGCGTTCGCGCGGCGAGGATTGGAAAAATACTTGGAAGCAGCGCGGCAGGACGCGGGCTTGATGAATGCGCTGGAAGAAGAGCCGGAGAGGCTGGATTTGGCGGCGGCGCTTTTTGCGCGCAGTGATTACGCGGCGGAAGTGCTGGCGCGCGAGCCGCGTGCGATTGAAAAAGCAGTGGCCCTTCCTTCCCGCCCCGGCGGGCAGGCGTCAGGGCAAGCGAGTGGACAGTCGTCAGTGGCTAGTGAAGGCAAGAGCGACAAACAGGCGCCGGCGCTTGTGCGGACTCCGCACGAGCAGCATAGGCTGCCCTTGCCGCACGACATGCGTTCGTTGCGAATCGCGCATCGCGAGGCGGTTTTTGAAGCGGCCACGCGGTCAATTTTGGGAGAGACCAAGCCGTTCGAGACGTTTGCGGAGATGACGCGGGCGGCGGAAGCGAGTTTGCGAGGGGCGCTGGAATTTGCGGCGGAAGAAAAAGCAGTGGCGAGTGGCGAGTGGCTAGTGGCTAGTGAAAGCGAAGACTTCGCGCGCAATACGGCGCGAATTGGAAGGAAACAACAGG
>DAIRCW010000323.1:0-2669 GCA_036796475.1 Candidatus Acidiferrales bacterium
TGCATGACGTTGGCTTCAAAAATGCCAGAGAAGTCTGGCGCGGGGAAAATCAAAATGGCAATTCAGGGCGGCGAGGCCGGGGGCCGCGGCAGAATTTTCGCTGATTCGCATGAATACCGAGCCATTCACGGAGATTGAATTCGGCGCGCAGAGCGACCGCGGACGCATGCGCGGGAATAATGAGGATTGCTTTCGCGCCGTGCCGGAGCTTGGCCTTTTCGTTTTGTCCGACGGGATGGGCGGGCAAGCTTCGGGAGAAATCGCGAGCCGGATGGTTTGCGAGACGGTCGTGGAACAGTGCCTTGATGCGGCCGAGAGCTCTCCATGTTCAGGTCGCGACTGCGCCGCGGACATTTCCGGATTGGGGAACCAGCTTGCTGCTGCGATTCGCCTGACGAATTGCGCTGTGCGGCGCGCTGAACAAAATCCGGCGCAATCGGGCATGGGCGCGACTGTGGTTGCGGTAATGCTCACCGATGAACGCGCCACCATCGCGCATGTGGGCGACAGTCGCGTTTATCGCCTGCGTAATGGACAGCTCGAACAGCTCACTTGGGACCATTCCTTCGTCGCGGAGCAAGTCAAGCAAGGGTTGATGAGCGAGCAGCAAGCGGCGCAAAGCAATTTGCAGAATGTGCTGATGCGCGCTGTGGGCGCTGACGCCGAAGTTCAAGTGGAAGTGACCGAAGAGCTTTTCGCCGAAGGCGATGCTCTGTTGCTTTGTTCCGACGGATTGACCAAAGAGCTTTCCGATGCGCAAATCGCTGGCGTGCTTGGCGCCATGGAAGATCCGCAAGAAGCCGCGGAGCAGTTGGTGGATATGGCCAATGAGGCCGGCGGCAGCGACAACATCACAGTGATTGTGCTGCGCAACGCGCCCAAGTTCGCCGGCACATTTCAACGAATCGGGCGATGGTTTAAGGGCTCCTGAAATTTAGCGGGGGAGAAAAGCAATGCCAAAACTGACGCTGAAATTCGATAACGCGGTGCTCAATGAAGTCCCGGTCGGATCAAAAGAGGTAAGCATCGGCCGCTCGCCGGATAATGGGCTGGTAATCGACAATCCCGCCGTGTCGCACTACCACGCGCGCGTGTTCAATGAAGAAGGCCGTTTGATGCTGGAAGACTTCGGCAGCCTCAACGGCACGTTCGTGAACGGCCAGCGCGTAAAGATGGTTTCGCTCAAGCCCGGAGACTCGGTGGCGATTGGCAAGCATACGATCTTGGTTTCCGATTCGCGCGAAACTGCCGATCCGTTCTGGAAGGGCGGGGCGCCCAAGCCTGCCGCGCCGAAAATCAACGAGACGGTAATGTTGGACACCAAAGAGCGGCGCGAATTCATGCAGAAAGTCGCGGCCGTCGGCGAAAGCTCGCAACCGGCGCCAGCGCGCGTGAAACTGGCTACATTGGTGGTGCGCAAAGGCCGAACGGACAAAGCAGAATACACGCTCAGCGACAAGCTCATAGTTATCGGCAAATCGCCGATGGCCACTGTAAAGCTGACAAGCTGGTTCGCGCCGAAAGCGGCGGCGCAAATCAATCGCCGCGAGGATAATTCCTATTACATCGGCGCAGCGGACCGCACGCCTACGGTCAACGGCGCGCCCGCCGTGCATCCCACCAAGCTGTCTGCCGGAGATGTGATCAGCGTCGCCGGCGTAGAATTGCAAGTCGTCTACCGCGACTAAATCCTAACCACGAAAATAAACTAACAGTTGTGCACAATACGGTGGCGCTGCGCCGCGGGCAGACAGCAAATCCCCTACGACGGGTCAGGTGTATTGGTTCGTTTGAAAAAGGGGGTTGTTACGCTATACTCGGGAGTGCCATTCTAGGAGGAATAAACGAGTGTTGATGATCCGGTTGTCCCGCATTGGCAAAAAGAAGCAACCAGCCTACCGTGTCGTCGTGATTGAGAAGACCCGCCCGCGCGACGGCCGCTTCGTTGAAATTGTGGGGACGTACGATCCATTGAAAAAGCCTGCAGCCGTGAAACTTGACGCCGAGCGCATTAAATACTGGCTCGGATGCGGCGCCCAGCCGAGCGAGACCGTCCGCAGCTTTTTGCGCCATCAGAAGATTGCCTAAAGCACGAACCCTCGCCAGATCGCCGGATTCGCAGCACGCGAACACGCTCCAGCTGAATTTCCCTTCTTCCGGAGGTTTCTCATGAAGGAGCTGGTTGAGTCCATCGCGAAAGCTCTTGTCGATCATCCCGAAAATGTTTCTGTGAGATCCATTGAAGGCGAGCAGGTGACTGTGTTGGAATTGCGCGTCGCTCCCGATGATTTGGGAAAAGTGATCGGACGCCAGGGCCGCACAGCCAAGTCCATCCGCACGCTTCTGGGAGCCGCCGGAATGAAATTGAAAAAGCGGTTTACACTCGAAATTCTCGAATAGACAATCGTGAGCAATTCGCCAGCCAGTCGCGTCACACTTGCTAGAATTCTGCGCCCGCATGGACGCCGCGGCGAGGCCGCGGCGGAAATTCTCACGGATTTTCCCGAGCGCCTCACCAAACTGAAAAAGGCGCTGCTCTGGGACGAACGGCGCAATTCTCTGCGTGAAGCGGAGATTCGCAGCTGCTGGCTCAGTAAAAGCCGCGGCGGCCAGGCGATTTTTCATTTCCAAGGATCAAACTGGATTTCTGACGCCGAAAGGCTCGTTGG
>DAIRCW010000324.1:0-2654 GCA_036796475.1 Candidatus Acidiferrales bacterium
AGGCAGCGCCTCCAGTTTGAAAAGAGACAAGTTCCTTGCAATGTCGCGCTCATTCATCCTCCGGCTTGGAGTGGTTCTTTTTTGCCTGCTCCATGCGATAGCTGGAGATGTTCAGCTCCAAGATGACGCTGTGGTGCACGAGTCGATCGATAGCTGCTGCGGTCGTCATCGGGTCTTTGAAAATTGCCTCCCATTTGGAGAACGGCAGATTGGACGAGATCAGGACGCTGCCGCGTTCGTAGCGCTCTGCCAGAATGGCGAATAAGACCTCCATCTCCTCCCGGCTCTGCTGGACGTAACCCAAATCGTCAATGACGAGGCCCTCGTAGTTCGCCAGTTTCTGGATGGCCCGGCTGAGCCGCAGTTCTTTTTTGGCCCGCAGCAGCTCTTGAACCAGGCGCGCACAGGTGATGAAGCCGATCTTGCGCCCGTTGCGAATCAGATCCTGGCCGAGAGCGGATAACAGATGCGTCTTGCCGCTGCCCGGATTACCGAAGGCGAGCACGTTTTCTTTGCGGTCGAGAAATGCGCCGTCGAGCAACGCCTTGACCTGGCGAGCGGCTTTGGCCGGCAGACGTTTCAGATCGAAGTTCTCCAGCGTCTTTTCGAGCGGAAGCTTGGAGTCGCGCAGCAGACGCTGGATGCGGTTCTCGCGGCGTTCCGAGCATTCCCGCTCGGCCAGATCCAACAGATATTGTTCGTAGCTGAGAGTCTCCCGTTCCGCTTGCCGCGCTTTCTCCTCAAAGCATTGCCGGATGGCTGGCAGGTGCAGCTCGCGAAGGTACTCCGTGAGATCCGTTTTTACATCGCCAGAGGTGTTCATTGCACGACCTCCGTTGAACCGCTAAGCAGCTCATCAAAGCTGGACAGCGAAACATCGGCGACCGCGATGTGGGTCGCTGGAAACAGATTGCTTTCTTCGTTCAGCATTTCCAAAACGGCTTCGACGCTGAGTTTTGCTTCACCGATTTCACCTTGTTGCAATAGGCAGCGGAGCGCATCGTCTACCCGTGCTTCGCCCTCCTTGGCTGCGATTTCCAGTAGCTGCAGGTAACGTTTGCCGGCTCGCTGCGGTGTCGTTTCGCGCAGCGCATCCCAGGCCATCCGAAACCGACTGGTCGGAAACAGTTCATCGCGATAGCGGTAGTTTTCGAAAGCTCCGGGCTTGCGTACCAGCCAATCGATCACGTGCCGGTAATCGACCCGGTGCTTGCCGCGGCCACGCAGCCGCGGCAGTTCTTCCACTTTGCGGCCCGCGTACCAGATCTCGACCCGGTCCGCTAGCACTCGCGCCTCGACACGCTCTCCGATTAACCGGCTGTGGACTGAATACGTGTTGCGATCCACATAGACCATACTTCCGGAATCCACTTTCACGCGCTCGCGTTTGGCGCTCTCCAGCTTTCTTTCCGGTAAGGCTCGTAGATACTGCATCTCTTCCGCGAGCCGTTGACGGCGGCCGGCATTCAACTGGGCCAACAGAGCCCGCACGAATGTTTCGTACTGCGCGACAGTGACGAAGTCTCGGCTGTCTCTCAGAAGCAACGCTTGCTCGACGGCCTTCTTCAGCCGGTAGTGCCGTTGCTCGACATCTCCGTTTTCATTCGCTTTGCCGCTTTGAATCTTGCGCCCTTCCAGCCGGTAATGCCGCAACAGCGCTTCATAACGAGCCGTGAACTCACGCTCGTCACTCATGTTGTTCACTGCTGTCGACATCCGGTCCGTTTGGTGCTCCAACGGAACGCCGCCGAGTTCCCACAGCGCATGCTGCAATCCATCGCTCAGGCTTTCGAAGCTCTCCGAATAGCAGATCGATACCGTTTCCCAGTTCGAGTACGGCAGTACAAAGTGATACAGCAGATGCGGAAACCGCTGTCCTCCTAGCGTGATCTCAAGCGCCGTCATGTGCGTAAAATCGGACTGGCCGAGCCGGCCGGGAACGTGCTTCTGCGAGAAGAACACCTCTTTGCCGGGCCCTTCCATTCCGCGCCAATGCTTGAGCCGCCGTTGCAGTGTCCGCAACTGCCCTTCTGAATACTGACCGGGGTGCTTGCGCTGCAACGATTCGAATATCGTCTTAGCTTCCAATCCCGGATTGGCGTCCACCAACCCGCGAATCTCTTCCCACACTGCAGCGAAGGCATCCGGCCTGGTTCGCCAGTTCCGATCCGTTCTCGCCTCGCTTGGCATCTCCCCGCTGCGCAAGTACTTCCGCGCCGTCTTCGCGTCCATGCCGGCTTTTGCCACCGCGATTTCCTGGTTCTGTTCTGTCTTTGACAACTTCTTCAACCTCCTGACTTGAGCGTCCGTAACCATCCCGCTTGCGCCCCAAAGCGCAATCTTCGATGGTCGTTGATAGTTGTCGCTGACCGGGAATTTTAATTGTCGTTAGCCGGGCGTTCTAATTGTCGCCAATCACTCCTGGATGAATCGCGCTTGATTGCGAAGGGCTTTTTGGCGAAAAACTCGCGGATGCGGGAAATCCAGAATCCTTCGATGGCTTCAGGGTCCGCCCAGTTTTGTTCGGCAAGCGAGCGGCTAAGGATCTCGATTAACTCGGCGCGCTCCGAGTCTGTCAGCGCATCCAACTCCACGTTGATTCCCTCGATGCGAAGGCGATCGAGGGCTCGTCGGAAGGTTTCCGCAACCAACAG
>DAIRCW010000325.1:0-2653 GCA_036796475.1 Candidatus Acidiferrales bacterium
CGTTCGATGCGGAAATGAACCGGCGGCTGGGAATTGTCGACGCCATGGTCACGTCGGCGCACGAACTCTCGGCGGCGGAAAAATCGCGGCTGGCGCAGTCACTGGAACGCGTAACCGGAAAGAAAATCCAGGCGCAGTATCAGCTGAATCCGCAGCTCATCGGCGGAGCGCGGGTGCAGATTGGTTCGACGATTTATGACGGCACGGTGCGCGAGCGGCTCAATCGCTTGCGTTCTCAGTTGGAATCGCAATAGGAGCGAGAATGGCGACAATCAAGGCTGACGAAATCGCGAAGATTATTCGCGAACAGATTGAAAATTATCAGCAGGTGATGGCCGTCGAAGAAGTCGGCTCGGTCATTTCCGTCGGCGACGGCATCGCCCGCATTCATGGCCTGGACAAAGCCATGGCCGGCGAGATGCTTTCCTTTCCGCACGAGGTTGTGGGCATTGCGCTGAATCTCGAAGAGGATCAAGTTGGCGCGGTGCTGCTGGGCGATTACACGAAAATCGAAGAGGGCGACACGGTTCAGCGCACGAAGAAAATTATGTCTGTGCCGGTGGGCGAAGCTCTGATTGGGCGCGTAGTGAATCCGCTCGGCCAACCGCTCGACGACAAAGGGCCTATCACCACGAATCAGCGCAGTCCGATTGAACGTCTCGCGCCCGGCGTGATTGACCGCCAGCCTGTTCGCGAGCCGGTGCAGACCGGTATCAAGGCCATCGACTCGATGATTCCCATCGGCCGCGGCCAGCGCGAACTGATCATCGGCGACCGCCAGACGGGCAAGACGGCCATTATTCTCGACACGATCATCAACCAAAAGGGCGGCGACCTGATTTGTATTTATTGCGCCATCGGACAGAAGCGCTCGACTGTCGCGCAGGTAGTGAAGACACTCACCGATAGCGGCGCAATGGAGCACAGCATTGTCGTGGCCGCGTCGGCATCCGAGCCCGCGACGATGCAATACATTGCGCCATTCGCGGCGTGCGCCATGGGCGAATTTTTCCGCGACAACAAAAAACATGCCATCTGCTTCTACGACGATCTCTCCAAGCATGCGCAGGCCTATCGCGAGATTTCGCTGTTGCTGCGCCGTCCGCCCGGGCGCGAGGCGTATCCCGGCGACGTTTTCTTCCTGCATTCACGCTTGCTGGAGCGCGCCGCGAAAATGAATGACAAGCTGGGCGCCGGCTCGCTTTCCGCGCTTCCGGTCATTGAAACGCAGGCGGGCGACGTCTCGGCGTACATTCCGACGAACGTGATTTCCATTACCGACGGGCAGATTTATCTGGAATCCGATCTCTTCAACATCGGCGTGCGCCCGGCCATCAACGCGGGTATTTCCGTGAGCCGCGTCGGCGGCAACGCGCAGATCAAAGCGATGCGCCAGGTCGCTGGTTCGCTGCGGCTGGAGATGGCGCAGTATCGCGAGCTTGCCGCCTTCGCGCAATTCGGTTCCGAACTGGACAAGGCTACGCAGGCGCAACTCGGCCGCGGCCAGCGGCTGACGGAAATCCTGAAACAGGACCAGTTCCAGCCGCTTGCTGTCGAAAAGCAGGTACTCATCATTTTCGCCGGCACGAACCGCTATCTCGACGATATCCCGGTGGAAGACGTGCGGCGGTTCGAGAAGGAACTTTATTCGTTCATGGAGACGAATTTCAGCAACGTGCTGAAAACGATCGCGCAGAAAAAGGCGCTGGATGATGCGTTGCGCGCGGAGATGAAGAAAGCGCTCGACGAATTTAAGCAGCAGTTTGTGGCGGCAGAGCGCAAACCTTCGGAGGCTGCCGCGGACTGAGCGGCTTGTAAACTCTCCTCATGCCAACGCTACTCGACTATCGCCGCCGCATCCGGTCTGTAAAGAATACCCAGCAGATCACGCGCGCGATGAAGTTCGTCTCCGCAGCGAAGCTGCGGCGCGCGCAGGAGGCCGTGTTTCGCGCGCGTCCGTATGCCAAAGAGATTCGGCGCGTACTTCAGTCGGCGATGCAGCGCGTGTCCGAGCCGCAGCATCCGCTGATGGAGCAGCGCCCGGAGAATCGCATCCTTCTTCTCGTGGTTAGCGCGGACAAAGGCCTGAGCGGCCCGTTCAGCGCGAATATTTTGCGGCGCACCCTCGAATACCGCCGCGAAGTGCAAGGCAAAGAGCTGCAAACTATCGCCGTGGGCCGCAAAGGCGTGGAAGCACTCAAGCGCCGCAAGTGGACGCTGGCTGCTGAATTCCTGAACGTCTCGATGCACGTCAAATTTGAGCATGCGGAAAAAATCTGTCAGCGAATTTCAGAACTCTACACTTCGCGCCAGGTAGACGCGGTGTACGCGATTTACAACGAATTCAAAAGCGTGATGGTGCAGCGCTTGCGGCTGGAAAAACTTCTCCCGCTAAAGGCGGACGCTTTCGCGCTTGAAACGGCGGCAAGTACATCGGGAGAGCGCGCGGGCGAAAAATCGGAGTCGCAAAAACTTGCGGAGAGCGTGGATTACATTTACGAAGAGCCGCCCGAGGAGATTTTCGCGAAGCTCGTGCCGCGCTACTTGGAAAACGAAGTTTTTCGCATCCTGCTCGAATCCGCGGCAGCAGAGCACGCGGCGCGCATGACGGCGATGGATGCGGCGACCACCAATGCCGGAGAACTCATCCGCG
>DAIRCW010000326.1:0-2035 GCA_036796475.1 Candidatus Acidiferrales bacterium
TGGTGATCGAAATGAGCGGGGTGCCGACGATGTTGACGCCGCGGACCATTTCATCAGGACGGCCATCCGGAAAAACCTTGTAAACGATGAGCGGCTGCACCTGAAAAGCCTGAGGTTCGGCGCGTCCGGTAAATGTGAATCCGCCGGCGATGTCGTCAATCAGCAGGCCAAAGGGCTTGTTCTGCTTACGAATTTCTTCGATGAAAAGCTTGCGCAGCGCGGCGTTCGACATTGTTTTGCTGCTCTCGACGATAGTGTTGCCCATACGCGCGATTGCCTGTGCGCCTAGCTGGCGGCGGCCGTGACCATTGGAATGAGGAAAATCAACCAGCGGCGAGCGGCTCATCAGGAAATTCTTGAGGATGCCGTGGTCAACGAGAAATACGTTTTGTGAAGGAATGCCTTCGTCGTCGAAGGGATAATAGCCGAGCAAAACTTGGCCGTTGACGTCCTTTGTGGTGGGATCATCGCGGACAGTTATGAAATCCGGTAGGATTTGCTGGCCGACTTTGCTGGTGAAAGTCTGCCCTTCGCTGACGTCTTTTTGGCGGAAGCCTTCGAGGCGGTGGCCGAGGACTTCGTGAAAAAACACGGCGGCGGCGCGTCCAGTGAGAAGAGTGGGTCCAGCGAAGGGCTCCACGAGCGGCGCCTTTTGCAGAGCGGCAATTTGATCGGTAAGGATGCGGACTTGCTTGAGCACCTCTGTATCGCTCGGAGCTTTTGCAGGGTCGACCCAATCGAAGTTGGCGTAACGCTGCAAATCCATCCCATCTGGCGCTTTGCCCTGAACGAATAGCTCGAGGCGGTAGCGGATTTGCCCGAAGGCGATCTTCGAACCATCGCTATTGACGAAATACTGATTGGCCAGCCGCGCGGTGAACGTGGCGATCGAATTCAGCACCGCAGGTGACGCACTGAACGCGGCGGTATATTTGCGAATGCGCTCTTCCCAAGGCGTGCGGTCCACGCGAAATGATAATGGCTGGCTGACGGAGACGTGCGAAGCTTCATGGGAGAAGTCTGGCGCGTGTTGTTCGGCGGATTGCGCCTCGACTTCCTTGCTGGTTTGCACGGCGATGTAGGCCTGGACGGCCGCGCGGTACTGCTTGTCTGTTTCACTCCAGATTTCGCGGCGCAGGAGAGGAATGTCGTCGTCGAGAGTGGCTTCCGTTCCTGGACTGTACCATGCCGGCTCGCGGCCTTGAATTTTGTGAGTGTTGTCCAACTCGTAGCTGCCAACGCGCGTTTGAACTTCGAGCCAGCGGTCGCGCGTCTCGGACGAGGACATTAGCGCGCCATTCGAGCCGGAAACTTCCACGGAGTCCAAATCACTGACTGTGAAGCTGACGAAATAGGCCGGCGGCGTGGCCTTGCTGTAAGCGTCCACCGAGCGCTGAAGCTCCTGCTGCATCGCCTGCAAAATGGGCGATGACGCAGCCTCGGGATTCTGCAAATTGCGGGAAGCGCCGGCGGCAAAACATACGCTCGCCGCTGCGAGCACAGCGACGGCAGGCCATAATCGAACGACGCGTCGGATAAGAATCATTCGTTCAGTAAAGTCCTATAGTGTAAGCCACGCGCCGCGAAATCCCAAATTCCCGCCGAGAGATATTTCTGAGGCACGAATCTTAGATGCTCGAACTCGCGGTTGCGAGTACAAAGCATCGACCTTTTTTGGCCCGGCTTGCCAGAATTCTATGTCCCTTTAAGGCTGTTGTGCTCCAGGCTGCGAAGCAGGCTTGGCGAAAAGCGACGGATCGAGGGTCGGATTGATTTTGATTTCCTGCACGGTGGAATCCGTGTACTTCGATCCGCTGCGATAGGTGACCGACTGATAGGGAAACTGGCGCCCCTCGGCCGCGCGAAAGTCACTCCAGCGCTCGTCCGATTCGACCGGCCCCTGCATGCTGTTGGAGGTGTATTTCGCTTCTACAAGCAGGTGCGAAGTGGAATCGAAGTAGAGCTTCACCGTTCCAAAAGGCGCGAGCCAATTCAAAGTGTCTGCCCGCGCGCCATCGGCGGTTTTCTCCTGCCC
>DAIRCW010000326.1:2045-2622 GCA_036796475.1 Candidatus Acidiferrales bacterium
AGCGTAATGCCGCGCTGGAATTCGCCGACAGCTGAAGCAGGAACTTCCTGCGTGCCTTGCGGGCTCTGGATCCACGCGGATTTGCCGTCGGAAATCTGAGTGACCTTCGCTACGGGCAGCGTTATTTCCGCGTGGACTTTGTCGGGATAGCCGACTTGCCATTGAACAGTTATCGGCAGAGCGCCTTGAGGTGTGTAGATATTGCCCTTTTCTGTGAACTCAAGCGTTGAGATGGAGCGAAGCGATTCGCCTCCGGCAGCTTGAGCAGCAGCCAAAAGAATCTGCTGTCCGTGGGCGAGCGCCTCGGGAGTCGTAGCGGGAGCGGCAGGCGCCGTTTCCACGCGGCGCAGGTTCTGGCTGAGGAGGTCGAGCTCGTTGAAAGGTATTTGCTCCCATTGCGCATTCGGGAAATCAGCTTTCAGGGCAGGCAAAAATTGAGCGGCGTTGCCCACAAGCACGACGTCTAGATTTTCGCTGCTGAAATACTTCTGGGCCATTTGCTTGATCTGATCTTCGGTCACGCCGAGAATTTTCTGCTGATACGTGTTGTTGTAGTCCTCCGGCAGGCCGTACTCCG
>DAIRCW010000327.1:0-2617 GCA_036796475.1 Candidatus Acidiferrales bacterium
TGATTTGAAGAATCTCCCGACGAAGGCGAAGAACCGAGTCGAGAAATGAACGGGCATGTCGAAGCTCCAAGCGACGGAACTGAGCAAAGCGTACCGAGGGCGCAGGGTCGTCGATAACGTGAATTTGGAGATTCGGCAGGGCGAAGTGGTTGGGCTGCTGGGCCCAAACGGCGCGGGTAAAACCACTACTTTCTATATTTTAGTGGGTTTGGCGCGGGCGGACTTTGGGCGCGTAATGCTTGATGAGGAGGACATCAGCGACCTGCCGATGTACCTGCGAGCCCGCAGCGGCATCAGCTATCTTCCCCAGGAACCTTCCGTTTTTCGGAAACTGACCGTCGAGGAAAATCTGCTGGCGGTGCTGGAAACGCTGCCGATTACGGCGGAGCAGCGTCGCGACCGCGTGGAAGAGATGCTGGCGCAGGTGGGGCTGGAAGGCGTACGGCAGAGCAAAGCGTACGTGCTCTCGGGCGGAGAGCGAAGGCGGCTGGAAATTGCGCGCTCGCTGGCGCTGCAGCCGATGTTCATTTTGCTGGACGAGCCGTTTTCGGGAATTGATCCGCTGACGGTGATGGACCTGCAGAAGATCATCGCCGAGCTGAGCGCGGGAGGAATCGGCGTGCTGGTGACGGATCACAATGTGCGGGAGACGCTGGCGGTAACGGACCGCGCGTACATCATTCACGCAGGGAAAATTTTGAGCGCCGGGACACCAGAGGAAATGAGCAGCAATGAAGAAGTACGGCGGCTGTATCTGGGGGAGAATTTCCGGCTGAATTAAGGCGATGGGATCTGGGGCCCAACCCGGCGAAGGAGACCGAACCTCAGGGGCTAAAGCCCACCGAAGTCGCGGTTGGTTAATGTCGGAGCTAAAGCTCCGACCCCCTAAAAAGCGAATCAGACGATGAATTGGCTGCAACCCAAACTGAATCTCCGGCTCTCGCAAAGGCAGGTGCTGACGCCGGGCCTGGTGCAAATGGTGAGCGTGCTGGCGCTCAACCGTTTGGAATTGCGCGAAATGATCAATCAGGAGATCACCGAGAATCCCATGCTGGAAGTGCTCGGCGATGACGGGGTGGTCAGCGAGAATTATACGGACGAGGCGTTCGTAAAAGAGGAAACGGAAAAGGTTCCGGAGACCGAGGGCGCGAATCCGTTTGACGAATTCGATTTCGCGTCGTTCTATACGAAGTATCTCGATACGGCGGCGGCCAACGGCGGTGCGAGCAATGAGCGCGAGGAATCAGAAAAGCCGAGCTTCGAGAAATTCCTGTCGTCAACGCAAAACCTTTCGGATCATCTCCTGTGGCAATTGAGCGTGAGTATTTGCAGCGAGCAAGTGAGCAAGATCGCGGAGATGATTATCGGCAACCTGGATGAGAACGGATATCTGACCACCACGCTCGAAGAGCTCGCGCAAAATAATAACTTCACGATGGACGATGTCGAAGAAGCGCTGGCGGTGGTGCAGGAATTCGATCCACCGGGCGTGGGCGCGCGCGATTTGCGGGAATGCCTGCTGCTGCAATTGAAACTGGTGGACCCGCAAAATACGCTGGCGCAGCAGGTGATTTCGGATCATCTGAAGTCGCTGCAGAATAATCAATTGAAAGAGATTGCCCGCGCGCTGAACCGTCCCGTGGAAGCCGTGAAAAAAGCCGTGGAAACAGTGAAGCGGCTGGACCCGCGGCCGGGGCTGCGCTACAACAAAACCGAGCCGCGGCTGGTCGAGCCGGACGTGCAGTTCCGCAAAGTGGACGGCGAGTGGGAAGCATTTATGAATGACGATGATGTTCCGCAGTTGCGGCTGAGTCCGGTGTACCGGCGATTGCTTGCGCGGGATGCCGCGGACCGCGACGTGCGGAATTATGTGAAGGAGCGGTTCACCGCGGCAGTGCAGTTAATGAAAAACATCGAGCAGAGGAAGCACACGATTGTGCGCGTGTGCCAGTCCATTTTGCGGCGGCAGAGAGATTTTCTGGATTATGGCGTGGATCATCTGAAGCCGATGATGATCAAGGAAGTGGCGGAAGAAGTGGGCGTGCATCCTTCAACGGTGAGCCGCGCGGTGGCCAACAAATACGCGCACACGCCGCAGGGAGTCTTTGAACTGCGTTACTTTTTCTCGGAGTCGGTGAATGGGCCGCAGGGCGCGGACATGTCGCTGCTGTCGCTGAAGCGGCGCGTCAAAAAAATGATCGAAGAAGAGGATGCCAAGCATCCTTTGACGGACGAACAGATCGCAAAACGGCTCGACGACGAGGGTATTCACGTCACACGCCGCACGGTGGCGAAATACCGGGAAGACCTGCGCATTCCCAGTACGCATCAGCGCCGGCAAAAAGACTGACGAGTTAGCCTCAGTGGCGCAACGCCATCATTCCCAGTCCCGGCAGTTGGTGATCCTGACCGGCCTCTCCGGTTCAGGAAAAGGGTCCGTGCTGCGCACATTCGAAGACCTCGGCTTTTACTGCGTGGATAATCTTCCTGTGTCTTTCATTCCATCCTTTGCGCAACTTTCCATGGATGATGGAGAAATTACGCGAGCGGCGCTGCTGGTGGACGCGCGCGAGGGCGAGCAACTGAAAAAATTGCCGGATGTTTATCGCAAGCTGCG
>DAIRCW010000328.1:0-2596 GCA_036796475.1 Candidatus Acidiferrales bacterium
TTCCTCGTTGCAAACAAGTTTCGCCGTCGCTTTGCGTCAATTTAGCGAAGCATGTAAACCAGGGCGGCGAATCATCCACTCAGCGACCACCAAGTTCAAAATCCAGCTCCAAAAAGTACACGTAATGGCTGTCACCGGGTCGCGCGTGAGCACCAGGAACGGAAGGCCGGATAGCCGCACCGTTGCCGCCGCGAACGTCAGCGAATAGTTGCGCATGATCCACGCGCGGTGCTCATGGAAGCGGCGCTGCCGCGCCCGCGTAAGCGCCACCGCGCCTGTCATTAGCCATACCAAAGCCAGCGTCGTGAAACCAACCCTCACGAGAAAGAATTGATTCACTGAAAACTTCGAGCCTGCGCTGTAGCCGAGAAACGCTGGACTGAACCCGACAGACGAAAGATCAAATTTCATGAGGTCGGCCAGCCCGTCCGCAGCGAACCTCGGCGTGTCGGGAGAAAGCCCCAGAGCTGCGCAACCGCTCACCAATACGGCGCTCAGGCACAGATAGCCTATTATTCGGTGCAACCGCGGGTGCGCACCGCGCAGCCTCGCAACAAACTGAAACAGTCCCGCTGTGATCGCTACGATTCCGCCGCCGATGTGTACCAGCAGCCAGGTGTGATTCCGCGATAGAGCCAGAACTTCATTCCGCAGCAGAAATCGCGGCGGCACGAGGAAGTACCGTGCCGATGTGACCGCCGCGGCCAAAGCCAGCAGCCACATCAACCCCAACACCGCAGAATGCACGTAGGCTCGCATCAACGCAGTTATCGGCGCAGATCTTTGACGCCATTATGCTCGTTTTCTTACCGGGTGACAGCCCCGGTGCTTTGCATTACAATGCCCCGCAGCGTTTGGGCCTTTCAGGGCCGCCCCGCGCGTCCCCGCGGGCGTTTACCTCGGTTTCTTGAATCCCTGTGACGCCTCGCACATCGAAGGGTAGATGAGCATGTTCCATTTGGTATCCGCGGATTGGGTCGAGCAACGGCTAGACTCTCCCGAGTTTCTTTTCATCGATCCGCGTTCGCCTATCCGCTACATGACCAGCCATCTGCAAAACGCCGTCAACTTCCCCGTCGCCAAGCAGCGCGACGCAAACGGCCGCCTCCTTCCGCCCGAAGAACTGGCTCTCCGACTCGGCCGCGCTGGCCTCGACGCCAATCGCATTCCTGTCCTCTACGACAATTCCGACGGCCGCAACGCCGCCTTCCTCGCCTGGATTCTTGCCTATCTCGGACGCGACGACGTCCACATCATGGAAACGTTTTGGGAAAAATGGCTCACCGATAACCGCGAAGTTTTTTACCGTCCCGTCCAGGCCACTCCGGGAACCTTCACCGCGAAATTGCGGCCCGAATTCCGCGCCTCTACCGCAGACGTCCAGAAAAATTCCGCCGCCAAACTGCTTGACCTGCGCACGCCGGAAGAATTTTCCGGCAATTTCGAACACGATCCGCGCCCTGGCCGCATTCCCGGCGCCGCCAATCTCCCCTGCGATCAAATCGGCGCAAATGGAAACATTCTGCAATCTCCGCAGCAGCTCGATGAACTTTTGGCTTCACGCGGCATCGCTCGCGATCAGAAAACCATCGCCTACTGCCGCACTGGCCTCCGCGCCGGACTGGGCTTCCTCGCCCTCGCCCAGCTTGGCCGCCCCGTTTCGCTTTACGACGGCTCTTATTCTGAGTGGAGCGCTGCCGGACTGCCCGTCGACAACGATCTGGAAAATAATGAATGCACTAATCAAAAGGGAGAAAGCGCGCATGTCTGAAAACCAATTATTCCCCGTCAGCGTGGTCGGAAGCTGGCCGCGCCCCGCGTGGCTCATCCAGGCCCTTCGTAAGCGCCAGGCCGGCGAAGGTACCGAGCAGGAATTTCAAGCCGCCGCTGATCGCGCCGTCGTCGAATGCCTCGAAGCGCAGGAAAAGGCCGGCGTGGACATTCCCACCGACGGCGAGCAGCGCCGCGACAATTTTTATTCCTTCGTCGTTGAAAAACTCGGCGGCATGAAGTTGATGAAAGTCTCCGAGCTGATGAATTACATGAAAGATCGCGCCCGCTACGAAGAGGTCCTTCGTGCACTCGACGTTCCCGCCTTCGCCATCAAGAGTCCCATCGTCGTCGAACGCCTCCGCGAAAAAAACGGCCTCTCCCTCGATGAAGTGGACTTCGCCAAGAAACACACTTCGCGCCCGCTCAAAGTGCCTCTCCCCGGCCCGTACATGCTGACGCGCTCCAGCTGGTTCGAAGGCCTCTCCGATAAAGTCTACGGCTCGCCCGAAGAGCTGGCCAAAGACGTCGTCCAGATTCTGCGCAAAGAAGTCCTCGCGCTCAAATCCCGCGGCGTGCAGTTCGTGCAATTCGACGAACCAATCCTCAGCCAGATCGTCTACGGCGCCGAAAGCACCGAAACGTTCATGTGCGCCGCGCTACCCAATCGCCGCGATCCCACCGACGAACTCGAACTCGCCGTTCGCCTGATGAACGAAACCACCGCCGGCATTGACGGCGTCCGCTTCGGCGTCCACGTCTGCCGCGGCAATTGGAGCCGCAAGGAAGAAGTCCTGCTCAAAGGAAATTACGGCCCCATGCTGCC
>DAIRCW010000329.1:0-2593 GCA_036796475.1 Candidatus Acidiferrales bacterium
GCTGCTGCAAGACCTGCGTTACGCCTTCCGCATGCTGCGCAAATCGCCGGGTTTTACCGCCGTCGCCGTGCTCACGCTCGCTCTGGGCATCGGCGCCAACACCGCCATTTTCAGCATCGTGGATGCCGTGCTTCTGCGCGCTCTTCCGTTCAAGGAGCCGTCGCGCCTGGTCATGCTCCATGAAGGCATCCCGAAAATGGGATACCCCAAAATGGATTTTGCCGTGCCGGACCTCAAGGTATTCTTGCGCGCGCAGAATTCTTTCAGCGCGGTTGGCGTTTACGAAGGCGAGCACCTCGATGTTACCGGCCGCGGCGAGCCGGAGCGCATCTCTGCCGCGCGCGTTTCCGCCTCACTTTTTCCGGTGCTTGGCGTCGAGCCGGTCCTCGGGCGGAATTTCACCTCCGATGAAGACGCGCCCGGCCATCCCGTCGCCATCGTCAGCTATTCATTGTGGCAACGGCATTTCGGCGGCGCATCGGACATCGTCGGCCGGAGCATCACGCTGGACCGCCATCCGTACGAAATCGTCGGCGTGATGCCGCGCGATTTTGCCTTTCCGCTTCCCAGCGCAGAGTTCAACAGCACGCCCGCCGATGTTTGGGTGCCCATGGCCTACACAACCGACGAACTGCAAGACTGGGGCGGCGCGTACATTTTCGGCACCATCGGACGTCTGAAAGCCGGCGTCACGGTCGCGCAAGCCCGCGCGGATGCGGTTTCCTGCGCTCAGCGCATCATCGACAGCTATCCTGCCGCAATCGCAGGCTTCGCTCGCAACGGCGGGCTGAACGTCATGATCGTTCCCCTTCAGCAGGACGTCGTGGGCTCGGTTCGACCGCTGCTGCTTGTGCTGACGGCCGCCGTTAGTTTCGTGTTGCTGATTGCCTGCGCGAATATCGCGACTTTGCTTCTTTCCCGCGCGGCCTCTCGCAGCGAAGAGATTGCCGTTCGCACCGCCTTGGGTGCCACGCGCCTGCGTCTGCTCCGCCAGTTTTTCACCGAGAGCCTGGTTCTGTCGCTGGTGGGCGGCGCGCTGGGACTGTTTCTCGCTTCCTGGGTGCGCGACGTAATCCTTACGCTCGTGCCGCCCAGCATTCTGCTCCCCCATGAAGTGCCGCTCAGCCAGCCTGTGCTCGCGTTCGCGCTCGGCGTCTCGATTTTGTGCGCGTTTTTGTTCGGCCTCGCGCCGGCTTTTCAGGTCTCATCCTTCTCATTGCAGCATTCCTTGCGCGAAACTGGAGGCGCCGCAAAAACGTCCCGCCGGCGTTTTCGGTTGCAGGGGTTGTTCGTCACCGCGGAATTTGCTCTGGCGCTCGTGTTATTGATCGCCTCCGGACTCCTGATTCGCAGCTTCGCCAAACTCTTGGAGACCAATCCCGGTTTCCGTCCTGAGCGTGTGCTCACCATGAGCATTCCGCTTCCACGAACTGTGTACGCGCATTCTGCAGACGTGCAGAATTTCTATCTGCAGCTGCTCGATAAAGCTTCCCACTTGCCCGGTGTGCAAAGCGTGGCCATCTCGAATGTTCTGCCGCTTCACGGATGCGAAATGGTTTCTTTCACTCCCGAAGGCCGGGTCACCGACCAAGCTCTGAAGCCGCAGGCCATCTGCCAGACGTGGGTGATGGGCAGCTATCTCGAGACCATGGGAATTCCGCTGCTGAAAGGCCGCTGGTTCACGCCCGAAGACCGTTCCGGCACGCAGCAAGTGGCGCTCGTGAGCGAGTCCACTGCGAAAGAGTTTTGGCCGGGCCAGGAGCCTCTTGGTAAGCGCCTGCGCTGGGGCTTAAAAGGCCCGTGGCAAGTGGTTGTTGGCATTGTTGGTAACGTCAAGCAGCAAGGTCTCGACGCTCCACTCGCGCCGCAAGTGTATCGCCCCTATTTGCAAATGGACCCCGGATTCCTCGAACAGGATCCTTTCGGCGATGGCCATGCTAGAAATCTCGATGTGCGCACCGCAGCTGACCCGGCCGCGCTCACTTCGACGGTCATCGCGCAAATTCATTCGCTGGATTCGGAACTGGCCGTCGCGAACATTAACACCATGACTCAGGTGGTCGCTTCGTCTGTAGCCGCGCCGAAATTCAACACTCTTCTGCTCGGGACGTTTGCAGGGCTCGCGCTTTTCCTCGCGACCATCGGCGTGTACGGAGTGCTGGCCTACAGCGTTGCTCAGCAGACTCATGATATCGGTATTCGCATCGCGCTCGGCGCGCAGCCACGCGATGTGTTGCGCATGATTTTGAAGCAGGGAGCCCGCGTAACGATTGTTGGCATCATCATTGGCCTGCTCGCGTCCTTTGGACTGACGCGTCTGCTTGCGGCGTTCCTTTATGGTGTCACACCAACTGATCCAGTGACATTTCTCGGTGTGACCTTACTGCTAATGGTCGTCGCTCTGGCTGCCTGCTACGTCCCGGCGCGCCGCGCCATGCGCGTGGACCCTATGATTGCCCTGCGTTACGAATAATTATGGTCACGCGGATCATCTGTAATTGGAGCGCCACATGAAGCTCTTCTGGAATCGCAAACGCGAAGAATTGAACGCCGAAATTGAGGCGCATCTGCGCCTGTCAGCAGAAGACCGCGC
>DAIRCW010000330.1:0-2583 GCA_036796475.1 Candidatus Acidiferrales bacterium
AAGCGAACTGTTCGGCTACGAGTCGGGCGCTTTTACCGGTGCGGTCCGGCCCAAACCCGGCCTTTTCGAGCTCTGCGACCACGGCACCATCCTTCTTGACGAAATCGGCGAAATTCCTCCCAGCTTGCAGGCCAAGCTCCTCCACGTTCTCCAGGACCAGCAGTTTTCCCGGCTGGGCGGACGCCGCATCATTACCGTTGATGTCCGCATCGTCGCCGCTACAAACATCGACATCAATAAGGCATTGGAGCGGAAGACCTTCCGCACTGATCTCTACTATCGGTTGAACACCATCACGCTTCATGTTCCACCGCTTCGCGAGCGCCGCGAAGACATTCCTCTTTTCATCGATCATTTTATCGACGTGCTCGCTGCGCAACTAGGTTGCGCCCCGCGCCCGCTGTCGTCCCGCGCCATGCAGGCATGCCTCGAGCATTCCTGGCCCGGGAATGTTCGCGAATTGAAAAGTTTTATCTGCCGCCACTTGGTCTTGCAGGATGATGACGCGCTCCTGTCGGAGCTCTACTCCGCTTCAGGGTCGTCCGCTCACGAGACTCCATCTCAGCCTGCGGGTCTTAAGCCTCGCATCGCCTCCATTCGCGCCGAGGCCGAAAAGCAGCTCATCGAGGAGTGCCTGCGGAAGAGCCGCTGGAACCGCACCGAGACCGCTCGCGCTCTCCATATCAGCACCAAGACGCTATGGAATAAAATGCGGCAATACGGAATTACTGATTCTTCTCGGCGAGGTGACCTCTCCAATGGCGACCGCAAACGGAAGTTTCCAACCGTGGATTCGCAAACAGAGCGAAGTCCTGAACCGGACTTTCTCAAAAGCGTGGACAAAGTTCGCTCAATTGAATTCGCAAAGCGCGCGCCGCTCAGTGCAAACTCTGGGACGCGTTAGCCGCTTCTTCCTCGCCTCGTGGAACGGCAAGTACTTGCCCGCCAGTAGTGTGCCCGAGCCGCCCCAGCTGAATGCCGCGCCCGAAACTCACGCTCTGCCGCGCGCCGAAGTGAAGTACATGCCCTCCGCCGATGCTCCGCGTCCCTATGCATTTGTTCCGCCGCCCGCGCATCTTTCGCTCGTGCCGCCATTCGCGGAAAACGCGTCCAAATTCACGCTTGCGCCATCCGAACCTGCCGAGCCGCACCACTTCTCCGCAAACTCCTCGGAAGCATCCTCATCGTCAGCCGCCGTGGAGCACGCTCGGCTCATCACCGAAGCCCGCCAAACTCTTGCCCGTCAGGAAGCTGAATTCGCCAAGCGCCTCGCGCAGCAGCTCGACTCCTTCAACCGCCAGATCGCCTCGCGCCTGGAAACTCTCTCTGGCCAGGTCACTCAGCGCTTTTCTGAGGAACTTAAGGTCCACGCCGGCCAAGCTCTCCACGCGCTCATGTCTGACTGGGCCGAGCAAAACCGCGTCCTCGTCGACGCCGAATGCACCCGCCATCTCGATCAGTTCTCCACCCGCCTGCAGAGCCTCTCCAACGCTCATTTGGAGACCTACCGCCAAGAAATGCAAAGTCTCTCATCCAATCTCAAGAGCCGCCTCCGCAGCGTCGCCCACGCCCTCCAGGATGTAGGCCCCGCCTCGCATCGCAGCTAGCATAGACTCGACAAGCCGATAGCACACCCCAGCGCATGCTGGCTATGCGCTTAGCATGCTTATAGTCCAGAGCGAGAAGAAAAGATCGTGCCTACGAGGGAAAACTACAGAAAGAGACGCCGATGGAGGTTCGCAAGGAGAAACTCGCGGGGAACTGGTAAAGGGAGTGAGTTCCGAGGATCCCTACGGTGGAAGGGAGTCCTGCCCGATCGATCTCCTTTATGCGCTACGCGAACCTCCCATCGTGTTTGGTGGCCCATGTTTACCCCCTGCAGAGACTAGCCGCAATACCGTAATCCCTGCATCCTCAGTCAGTAAAACCATTGATTTTCCGGCCTTTTGAAGACCAAGGCCCGCGAAAATCTCGTCTTGGATGCGCGACGCGAAAGAGTTATACGGAAAAGCCCGACCAAATGTAGATGTGATCCAGAATCCCCTACCTAACTGCATGTATTGCCATAATTTGCACGCGCACCTATTCTTGCGCTCACGCCGGGAAAGGAAGGCTTCGCCCAAACAGCACTAACTCGAATTCTAATTCTGAACTCCCTGCTCAAGCCCTTCCGACCGTTGGACATAGCATGGCGCACATCGAAAAACTCGGCCACAAAAACGCGTCGCTTGAACCTCGCCATGACGCCCCGGCGGCTATTCCGCAAATGCCCGAGCGCCGCGCCAGCGCCTCGAACGTGCGTCCCATTACTAGCGCTCCCGCGCGCGTACGCAGCTGCGACCTGCCTGACGCCATTCTCCGTTCGGCCGAGGACGCCATTATCGGGCTAGCCCTGGACGGCACCATCGTCAGCTGGAATCCTGGCGCCGAACGCCTCTTCGGTTTCGCTCCCCACGAGGCGATCAGCCAGCCGTTTTCGCTGATCCTCGCCTCCGAGGCTTCCACCGAGCTTCTCCACCTTTTGGCCGAACTCCCCGCCGGCAAGCGCTTCACCCCCCGCGAACTGGAATGCACACGCAAAGA
>DAIRCW010000331.1:0-2575 GCA_036796475.1 Candidatus Acidiferrales bacterium
CGTAAAGTTTTGCTTGCGGGCTAGCTTGCGCGCGGGCGAACGGAGAAGCGAGCGGCGAAAATAATGCGGCGCAGCTTAGAAAGCCAATCTTGCGCAGAATGCTCGCGCGGCGGTGAAGGGCATGGCGCTGAATCATGCTGCAATTCTAAATCAACGCGCCAAAAATCAAAAACTCCGCCGGCGATAGAATCGAGCGCGAGATGTTCGCGACGTGCCGAGCGGCTTTCATGCGTGACGCTCGTTATTCGACGGTGACGGATTTGGCGAGGTTGCGCGGCTGGTCCACGTCGCAGCCGCGGCGCACCGCGATGTGATAGGCGAGGAGTTGCAGCGGCAGAATTTCCAGAATGGGCGCGAGAATTTCCGGCGCGGCGGGAATTTCGATGACGTGATCGGAAGCTTCGCGCGCCAGGCGATCGCCTTCGGTCACGATGGAAATCACAATTCCATCGCGCGCTTTCACTTCTTTGATATTCGAGACGGTTTTTTCGTAGCGCGTCATGGAAGCGGCATCATTTTCGTCGCGCGTGGCAATGATGACCACCGGCAAATTTTCATCAATCAGCGCGTTGGGCCCGTGCTTCATTTCTCCGGCGGGATAGCCTTCCGCGTGAATGTAGGAAATTTCTTTCAATTTGAGCGCGCCTTCGAGCGCGATGGGGTAGTGGATGCCGCGTCCCAGATACAAAAAATCGGAGTGGCGGAAAAACTGCCGCGCGAGCGCTTCGTATTCGTCGTCGCGCTGCAGAATCCATTCCATTTTGTGCGGAATGCGCGCCATTTCGTGAACCAGCGTCTTGGCCTCTTCCGGCGTGGTGCCCGCGCGCAGTTCTCCAATGTGCAGCGCGAGAAGCGCGAGCGCGGTGAGCTGCCCGGTAAACGCTTTTGTGGACGCGACGCCAATTTCCGGGCCCGCGTGCGTGAGAATCGTTCCGGCGGCTTCGCGCGTAATCATCGAGCCGACCACGTTGCAAATCGCCAGCGTCTTTGCGCCTTTTTGACGCGCTTCGCGCTGCGCCGCAATGGTGTCGGCAGTCTCTCCCGACTGGCTGATGACAATCACCAGGCTGCGATGGTCCACGATGGGATCGCGATAGCGATATTCGCTGCCATAATCCACTTCCACAGGAACTTGCGCCAGCCGCTCGATCATGAATTTTCCGGCGAGCGCGGAGTGCCAGCTGGTGCCGCAGGCGACGATTTTTATATTTTGAAAATCGCGGAATTCCTGCTCGGTGATGTCCATCTCATCGAGGAAAACTTTTCCGCTGTCGAGCGAAACGCGGCCCACGAGCGTGTCGCGCACGGCGCGCGGCTGCTCGAAAATTTCCTTCTGCATGAAATGCTTGAAGCCGCCCTTTTCCGCCATGATGGGGTCCCAGGTGATGTGCTGCACGGGACGCTGGATGGCCGCGCCTTCGAAATCCATCAGGCGCACGCCGCCTGAAGTGATCACGGCGATGTCGCCATCGGCGAGAAAGAAAACGTCGCGCGTGTGATGCAGCACGGCGGGAATGTCGCTGGCGACGAAAAATTCATTTTGTCCGAGGCCGATGACCGCGGGCGGTCCCCATCGCGCGGCGACAATTTTTTGCGGATCTTTTGTCGAGACGACCGCGAGCGCGTACACGCCATTCAACTGCTTCACCGTTTTTTGCACCGCGGTTTCGAGCGGGCCGCCATTCATGTTGGCTTCCACGAGATGCGCGATGACTTCCGTGTCCGTCTCGGTGACGAACTTGTGTCCCTTTTCCGCGAGGTGCTGCTTGAGCTCCACGTAATTTTCGATGATGCCGTTGTGCACGACGACGACCTGCCCGGTGCAATCGCGATGCGGATGGGCGTTCTCCTCGGTGGGACGCCCATGAGTGGCCCAGCGGGTGTGGCCGATGCCGTAGGAGCCTTCGAGAGGCGAGAGGCGCACAGCCTCTTCGAGATTGCGGAGCTTGCCCGAGGCGCGGCGGATTTCCAGCTTGCCGTTTTGGCTGACCACGGCGACGCCCGCGGAGTCATAGCCGCGGTATTCCAGGCGCTTGAGTCCGTCGAGGATCAGCGGGACAACTTTTTTAGGGCCGATGTAACCGACGATTCCGCACATGAGTGAGTTCTGCCTTCGGGGCCTTTCGCAGGCGCTGCACTGAGAGAATAGATTAGCATATCCGTGAAAGGCAGTGGCTAGTGGCGAGTGACTAGTGGCGAGCAAGCCACTGCAAAGCGGACAGGGTCGGCGCTCAGGCGGCGAGTGCTCAGGAAACCTCCTTCTTGTGTTCGTGCCGACTTCGGGTTTGTGCACTGAAATTGTGCATTTTCACCTTGGATGAAGTGCGTTTTTGTGTCGATTAGAACGGGAACTTTTGCTGATAATAAATGCCTTAGCTCAACTTCTAATTTTTCATAGGTGTGTCGATTAGAGTACTGATACTGACTGGATGCTGGAGGTTGGAAGCTGGAGGTTAGAGGTTCGCATCGACCACGATGGGAGTAGAATGGCCGTCCAATTTGGTTTCGGTCGCTCGGTTTTGTAGTGCTCCCCTCTAAAACTGGACACCTCGATTAGGTAGACTCAGGGCCTCCA
>DAIRCW010000332.1:0-2565 GCA_036796475.1 Candidatus Acidiferrales bacterium
GGCGCGGACGTTCTCATCAACGACGCGCAGCTCTCTCCCGAGCAGCTCGCTTCTTCGCGCAAAGGATGGGGACATTCCAGCTGGCTCGAGAGCGTCAAGCTCGCGCGCGAATGCGGCGTGAAAAATC
This sequence comes from Candidatus Acidiferrales bacterium, assembly GCA_036796475.1. Classification (GTDB taxonomy): domain Bacteria; phylum Acidobacteriota; class Terriglobia; order Acidiferrales; family UBA7541; genus DAHUXN01. Next base: position 128 of record DAIRCW010000332.1, read on the forward strand.
TTTTCCTGTTCCACCACGATCCCGATTCCAACGATCGCGCGGTGGATGGCTATCTCTACGCCGCGCGGCAGGAATTTCCCAATACGTGGGCTGCGTCCGACGGCATGACTGTGCAGATGCGCGACCGCTGCACCGAAGTTCGCCTGCGCCCTTCACGCATGGGGCAGCGCCGTCCCGTGCATTTTTCCGCGACAGTCAGCGGACAGGCCAAAGACGGCGGGCGTTTTCAGGAGTATGCCGTGCTGAAAGAAATGAATCTGCGCGGCGGCTATCTGTGGCTTTCGCATTCGCCCCAGTTGCAATCGCAAATGGATATTCGCGTGGACTGCGGCACGCCCGACCGCCCGAATTTCATGGTGCTGCGCGGTTCAGTGGTTCACTGCGATCCGGAACGCGAAAAGGACCGCTGCGGCGTCGGCGTCGTTTTTATTGATGAGACGGACACCGCCCTGCCTCTCGACTGAACTTCGCTACATTCTTCGAGCCGCCATAAAACCTGTTTAACCTTTCAGCGCGGGAATCTCGCGCATTCGCGCAAAGGCACGGCGCACGTGCGGAATCAATATCGAGCCGCCCACAATCAGCGCGACATTCAGCGCGTCAATCACTTCGTCGCGCTTCCAGCCCTCTTCTCCGCAGCGCAGCAGATGATAGGTGATGCAATCATCGCAGCGCAGAACGGCGGACGCGACCAGTCCGAGCAACTCTTTCGTCTTCGTGGGCAGCGCCCCCGGTTCATACGCCTGATGGTCGAGGGCGAAGAATCTCTTCATGCCCAGATGCCCGCAGCCGAGAATTTCCTCGTTCATCTCGGAGCGAAATTTTTCAAAATCCGAGAGCTTGTCGGCCATGGTGCCTCCCCCGCCACACAATGTCGCAATTCGAATCCGCCATTATACCCGCCCGTGGCGCTGGCGTTGTGCCCAGCCTCGAAAGTGACGAGGTGTGCGGCTTCGCCAAGTCACTTCGGGTGACCCTTCGGAAAGCGCTCAGGGCAAGCAAGTGTTCAGGAACGAACATTCTGTTCTAAAAAAGGCGAAAAGACTCAGCGAACATCGCCAGCGCTCCTTAGAGAAAACGGATACGGCGTGGAGTAAAGCGTTCATTCATAGCGCAAAGCGATCATGGGGTCGACGTTCATGGCGCGATGGGCGGGGATGTAAGAGGCGGCGAGCGCGACGACGGCGAGCAGCACACAGGCGCTTACATACGTGAGTGGGTCGAGCGGCGAGACGCCGGAGAGGAAATTGCCGGCGAGGCGCGCGATAGCGAAGGCCAAGAGCACTCCCCCGAGCAGTCCGATGCCTACGATCAAAAACCCCTGGCGCAAGATCATCAGCAGAATGTCCGCGCGGCGCGCGCCGAGGGCCATGCGGATGCCAATCTCGTGGGTGCGCTGGCTGGCGGCGCAGGAGACGACGCCGTAGACGCCGACGACGGCAAGAGTGACGCCGAGAAGTCCCAGAGCGGCAGCCATGATGGCGCCAATCTGGTAAAGCAGAAGTCCGGGCAAAGTGTTGAGCCCTTCGGCCATGGTCTGGATGTTGGAGACGGGCATGGTCGGAGCGAGCGATTGAACGAGGCCGTTGACTTCGCGGCTGACCGTTGAGAGCGGCAAGCTGGTGCGCACCTGAAGCACAACGGGAGTGTGGTATTGCTGGGCGAAAGCGAGATACATGTAAGGCCGAATCGGCCCGCGCATGTTGCGGCAGCGGCAATTTTTCGCAATGCCGACGACTTGAATGGATTGGCCGGGCTCGTCGGTGGAAGCGAAGCGGCGGCCGATGGGATCGCGGCCATGCCAGTATTCATCGGCCATGGCTTCGTTGATGACAGCGACGCGCTGCGAGGTTTGCGTATCGGAGTCGAGAATTGCACGGCCGCGGACGATGGGAATGCGCAGAGTCGCGAAATACTGCGGCGAGACGGCGTTGTAAGCAGCAGCCGGCGAGGGCTGGCCTTTGGGCGGCTGGTAGCCTTCGATTTGCAGCTCTTTGCCCAGGTCGAAGGTGTAGTCCAGTGGAGCAGAGATGGCCAGACTCGAGGTTTGAATTCCGGGCAGGGCCTGAACGCGCGGAAGGAGAGCTTGCAGAAAATTGCGCGTCTGGGATTCGGTGTAGCCGGCTTCGTGCGCGTCCAGGGTGAAATTGAGAACGTTTTGGGGATCGAAGCCCAAATTCGAGTGCTGCACGGTTTCGAGGCTGCGGACGAAAAGTCCGGCGACGATGAGCAGCATGAGCGAACCGCCAACTTGCGCGATAACGAGGATGCTGCGGCTGCGCTGGCGGGTGGCGGACGCGGTAGTGCGTCCGCTCTCGTGCAGTAGATCATTCAAGTTGCCGCGCGTGGCGCGCAGGGCTGGAGCGATGCCGACAATAATTGAGGTGAGAAGAGCCACAGCGAATGCGTAGGCGAAAACACGCCAGTCGAATTGGAAA
>DAIRCW010000333.1:0-2559 GCA_036796475.1 Candidatus Acidiferrales bacterium
GGATGCCGATGGGCCGCTATCCAGATGACCTGACCGACCACACCTATCACGAACTCGTTGGCCTCGCCCGCCTCAGGCCCGGCGTGACCCTCACGCAAGCGCGCGCCGAATTTGATTCGCTCAATCATCAGGAAGCGCTCGCTTACCCCGCGCAGCACAAAGGCTTCGGCATTCTCGTTCGCCAGATGGAAGATCCCAACGCCGCGCAAATGCGCCAGAGTTTGCTCACGCTTTTCGCGGCAGTAGGTCTCGTCCTGCTGATTGCCTGTGCGAACGTGATTAGTCTCCTGCTCGCGCGAAATGCCGCGCGCGGCAAAGAGATCGCTCTCCGCGTCGCCATCGGCGCGAATCAAATGCGCCTGGTGCGCCAGTTGCTTACCGAAAGCACGCTGCTCGCCCTGTTGGGAGGAGCAGTCGGTATTGCCTTCGGAATTTTCGGCGTCAAAGCAGTGGCCGCGCTCGCCCCCGCAACCCTCTCCGCCATTCGCGCTCCGCATCTCAACGGCGGAATTTTCCTTTTTGCCCTCGCCCTCTGCGCTGTCGTCGGCGTCGCTTGCGGGCTTCTGCCCGCCACGCAAATCCGCAAAGTGAACGTCAACACCGCTCTCAAAGAGGGCGGCAAAGGAACCAGTGCGCTCGCCAGCCGCAAGCTTCACAATCTCCTGGTCGTCTCCGAAATCGCTCTCGCGCTTATCCCGCTGTGCGGTGCCGGACTGTTGCTGCGCAGCCTGCAACATTTACTCAACGTGAGTCCCGGTTTTCAGCCTGACCACCTTCTCAGCATCGAAATTCCGCAGGCCACGATTTCGCAAACTGAACTCGCCAAAATGACTCCCGATCAGCAGAAACAGCTCGCGCAAAAACAATATTTGGAATTCCAGCAGATCCTCGAGCGCGTCCAAGCTTTACCCGGCGTCAAATCTGCTGCGGGCATTGACGTTCTACCGCTCGGCTCCGAAATCCAGCAGGCATCGCGCTTCGTCATCGAAGGCCGTCCCATTCCCAACGCCGGCGTGCGTCCCATCGCCGAAATGCGCAACGTAACTCCCGAATATTTTTCCACGATGGACATTCCGCTGCTCAGCGGCCGCGTCGTTACCTCCACAGATTACGCGCTCAATCTCGACATCAACGAAGCGATGGCTCGCCGCTTTTGGCCGCGCGGGGACGCCATCGGCAAACGCATCAACCTCTGTTCTCTCGCTCCGCAGCCCTGCTGGTGGTCCATCGTCGGCATCGTCGGCGACGTTCATCAATTCGCCCTCGACGCCGCGCCCACATTTGATGTTTATTTTTCCGGCAGCTGGACGCCCTATCTGGTGATTCGCACCGCGCTCGATCCTCATCGAATTACCGCCGCGGCGTCCGCCGCCATTCACAAGATCGATCCCGCGCTGCCCGTCGGCAATGTTATGTCCATGGATGAACTCCTCTCCGGTACGCTCGCGCCGCGCCGCTTCTCTGCCGCGCTGATTAGCATCTTCGCCGGAGTAGCGCTGCTGCTCGCGTCCGTCGGCGTCTACGGCGTCATGAGTTACGTCGTCGGCAAGCGCACCAACGAAATTGGCATTCGCATGGCTTTGGGCGCCCGTCCGCTCGACGTGCTCCGCTGGGTCATGACCGGCGGGATGAAGCTCGCTCTGCTCGGCATTGCCATCGGCGTAGGCGGCTCGCTCGCCCTCACCACCATCATGGCCAGCCAGCTTTTCGGCGTCACTCCGCACGATCCGCTCACGTTTTCCGTGGTCGCCGCCACACTTCTCATCATCGCGCTCGCGGCCTGCTACATCCCCGCCCGCCGCGCCATGAAAGTCGATCCCATGGTCGCGTTGCGATACGAATGAGTTGTTACCCCGTTGACGCAGGTGGTCCGACGCTATGAACGGTGGACGCGCCTTGGACGTTAAGTTGCTCGGAGGAAGGAGGCGCTATCCGCAGGAAAAGTGAGGCCCGGCAAGATTATGTTAACCTTAATTCGAATCGACAGTCGAAAAATTAGAATTGCTCGTAAGTCACTGAAAACAAAGGATGGGCCGAATTTCTAATCGATAATTTTGGGCCACTTTAAAAATCAAGTACAATACCAATTCCGCTTTCCGAGGAGACTAAACGTGATTCAAATGGTCGATGTCGAAAAGTTCTACGAATCCGGCGCTGGCAAGACTTGGGTGCTGCGCCGCATCAATCTGGACGTGCGCCAGGGCGAGTTCATCACCATCATGGGCCCCTCCGGTGCCGGCAAATCCACCCTCATGGGCATCATCGGCATGCTCGACGGCGCCTGGAAAGGCCAGTTCTATTTCGCCGATCACGAAGTCCATAAGCTTGACAACCGCAAGCGCGTCGAGCTGCACAAGAAATATATTGGCTTCGTTTTCCAGCAATACCATTTGCTCGACAATCTCACCGTCGCGGAAAACCTCGATCTGCCGCTCTCCTACCGCGATATCAAGAAGTCCGAACGCGACGGCATGGTCGCCGATGTTCTCGACCGCTTCCAAATCGTCGGCAAGAAAGCGCTCTATCCCAATCAACTCTCCGGCGGACAGCAGCAACTCG
>DAIRCW010000334.1:0-2555 GCA_036796475.1 Candidatus Acidiferrales bacterium
TCGGGCCGATCACGCTGGCGACGTTTGGCCTGTGCGTGGGCGTCGCCATGCTGGTGGCGTACTTCATCGTGGCGAGGGAGTTCGAGCGGCGCTCGATCGCCGCGCCTGCTGATCTGGTGGTCGCTGTGCCGTGCATCGCGGGACTCATTGGCGCGAAGCTTTATCACGTGCTGGAAGATCCGCGGTTCCTGATGGCCAATCCTCGCGAACTCATTAGCCAGTACGGATTCGCGTCGTTCGGCGTATTTCTCGGCGGACTGGCGGCGTTTCTCTGGCTCGCGCATCATTACCGCATCCCGTTCCTGGAAATCTTCGATGCCGCTTCTCCCGCCGCCGCGCTCGGTTATGGCATCGGACGCATTGGCTGCCTGCTCTCGGGCGACGGCGACTATGGCATTCCCACTTCGCTGCCGTGGGGTATGAGTTTTCCGAACGGCACGGTGCCGACAACGCAGCGCGTGCATCCCACGCCGATTTACGAACTGATTGTCGCGATTTTCATTTTTTGGTGGCTGTGGAAACTGGGGGGGCGCCAAGTGCGCGCGCGGTTGAATCCAGTGGAATTGACTCACGAGGGCAGGTCGAGACGTAAGGCTGCGCCATCCGCGCAGTTCGGCACAGTCATCCCCCGTGGAATAGTCTTCGCGCAATACCTGATCCTCACGGGCATCGCGCGGTTCCTTGTGGAGTTCATCCGCGTCAACCCGCGCTCATTCTTGGGCATGACCAACGCGCAAACTGCTGCCCTCACGTCAATAATTTTGGGCATCGCGCTCGCGATTTATCTGCAATGCAGGACGGCTTCGGGCATCCGGCGCGCGGACTGAAATGGCCGCACGACATCGGTAGTGTCATGCGCTACGAGAGCGAAGGAAAATATGCAACATTCTCGCCATGCGCGCCGCGCGGCCTAAACTACTCCCTGTAAGCGATCCTCTCTAGGGCGGCAGAAAACACGACACATAGCATGTCGGGTAAATCGTTTTTCGCCTTGGACGACCATCTGCAAGAACAATTGGCAACCCGTCCAGACCCTCTACAAATGTCTACGAATGGAGGAATACGGAATGCGAAAATTGCTCTTAATTGGGCTGGCGCTCTTGGTCATACCGACCGCCAGCCGTGCCAGTCCTTGCGTGACGGGTAGTTTGACGAACGCCATAGGCTTGGGCGCAACGGGATGCAGCGTCAATGGAAACGTCTTCGTTTTTGCCTCGACGTCGCTGTCGGGCACATTGGCGGACGGCGTCACCGTGACACCGATTACGTCAGGCGTGGACAAGGGCGGCGTCAAACTCACGTTCGACTTGTCGGCTCTTGCCGGGGCGTCGAACACGCTCAATTTCACGCTCACTGCACCTACGGGTTTCAATTTTACCGACCTGACCGCGAGACTTAACGGCGGCACGGGCGCGACCGCGGATCTCACTTCCAGTACGGTCAGCGGGTTGAATCTCATGGTGAGCAACAGCCCAAGCAGCAGCGCCGGCGGCACGTTCAGCGGAGTGAGTTCGCTCGATCTTACGGCGACGATATCCGCGTCGGCTTCGGCGAACGGCAACGCTACGCTGACCATCGTGCCGTCGCTGACCGCAACGGGCGTGACCACCCCTGAACCGGCAACACTCAGCCTGTTCGGGCTTGGTCTGCTTGGACTCGGTCTAGCGTATCGAAGGAGGATGCGCGAGATTCACTCCTGAAGGAAACCTCTAAACCGAAAGATGAAAACCGGTGGCGGATATTGATCACCACTGCCGCCGGTTTTTCGTCTTTCAGTCGCCTTCTTTTCAATTGCTACACGCCACCGGCGCTGACCACTCCTTTCATCAATTTGCATTACAATGATTCGGTCATGAAGTCACTGCTCGCCGAACTGCGCTTCGCATTTCGGGGATTGCGCAAAGCGCCGGGGTTCGCGGCCATCGCCACACTCACGCTGGCGCTGGGCATCGGCGCAAACACTGCGATTTTCACGGTGGCCAACGCGCTGCTTTTCAAGCCGCTACCGTATGCGCATCCGTCGCAACTCACGCTGGTTTACGAATCGTCCACGGCTGACCCTACAGACGTTGGGCCGTTCTCGTATCCGCGCTTTTCGCTACTAGAGAAAAATCAGCGCGCGTTCACTTCCATTTCGGCTTACGCGCCCGACGACTTCGCGCTCACGGGGCGCGGCGAGCCGCGGCAAATCGCGGCCATGCGGGTTACATGGAATTTTTTCAACACGCTCGGCGTGCAGCCGGCGATGGGACGCAACTTCACCGCCGCCGAAGGCCAGCCGGGCGGCAATCGCGTGGTGATTCTCAGCCACAAATTCTGGCGCACGGAATTTGACGCTTCGCCTGCCGCGCTCGGCCAGACGCTCACGCTGGACTCGATTCCGTACACCGTTATCGGCGTGCTTCCCGCGGACTTTTCCTTTGCGCCCGCCGCGCAGAGCGACGCGTTGTGGATTCCGCGCGAGTTCGAACTGAACATTGCCACGCCCGCGCACGTCGCCGCGGGTATGGGTTATCTCGACGCGGTCGCGCGCCTTTCGCCAAACGCTACGCTCG
>DAIRCW010000335.1:0-2529 GCA_036796475.1 Candidatus Acidiferrales bacterium
CATTGCCCGGCGTGCGCATGATGACGCTCCACTCCACCGGCGGCTTGCCCATGCTCCAAGCGGCGCGTGCCGCGCTGAAAGGCATGAAGCGCCCGCCGATGTTGCTCGCGGTTACCCTGCTCACCAGCCTTGACGCCGCGGAGCTCGAGCGCATCGGCTTGCGCGGCCCGTTCAGCGAACGCGTTGCTGGTCTAGCAGAGATCGCGCGCGCCGCCGGCATGGACGGCATCGTCGCGCCTGCCACTGAATTGCAATCGCTGCGCAACTCCGCCGCCCGCGATCTAAAAATTGTAGTTCCCGGAATTCGTCCCGCGCCTGCGGAAAATGCCGCGCGCCCAAGCGATGCCTTCGTAGGGGCGCCGCTTGCTGCGCCCGTTTACCCAAAGGAACGAAGAGTGCGCCTCGCTGCGGCACAATCTGTCGTGGTACAGCGTCGCGACGACCAGGCCCAAATCGCCACCCCGGCAAACGCTATTCGCTGGGGCGCGGACTACCTCGTCGTCGGACGCCCCATCACCGCCGCGCCTGACCCTGTCGCCGCCTTCGATTCCATCGCTCGCGAAATCGAGTCCGCGTCGTCTTGAGGTGCTTTTGTAGGAGCGGCTTTGCGGACCCGCCTAGCCGTTGCCTCTAACCTCTGGAACCTACTGCAGCCGGATCGCCCGCTTCGAGTACGCCTCCAAGACGCAGCGCACCATGTCGCACAGCTCGTCGATCGCGTTCATCGACAGCGTATTCGCGTCCAGCTTGCTGCTGACGCTCGCCAGTATCGTGCCATCTGCGCGCCGGCGAAGCGTGACGATCTCGTTTCCGTCTGGCAGGTTCGCGGACTCAAACGTCTTCACCGGAATGGCATTTCGCTCTTTTGCTTCCATTAGCGTCGCGTCCTTTTTACATCCGGGACTTTCGGTTTATCCGGATCTTTCTTCTTGTCCGTCTTGTCGCTATCGGAATACTTCTTCTTGTCCGGATCGCCCTTCAGCTTCTTCTCTACCTTCCTCTTTGCGTGGTGAGCCTTCTTGTGCAGGTCAGTGCTCTTTTTGTCTGGGTCGGTCTTATCGGGATCCTTTTGCTTGTCCGGATCCTGCTGCTGTGCGAAAGTCCGCGCCCCTGTGGCCACGGCAACCGCTCCGGCTAACAAAGCGCCCGATGCCGCCAGGAACGACCGCCGCGCAATCTTACTCACCGTGATCTGTTCATCCGTCAGCTTTTGAGGATTGTTTTGCTTCGCATCCGTGTCCGCCATGAGAGTCTCTCCATTTTCCTTCGCGCCTGAATCGTGTGATTGCTTCGTGCTCTTGATCCCTTATCCGATACAAATTGCCCCGAGAAATTGACCTGAGGAAATTTGGAATCAAAAAAAGGGGAGGAGCCCTTCACGGACTCCTTCCCACTCGTGTTCTATCTGTATCTGAACCCCATCTAACTAAACCCCATCAGCTAAAATCCTTCCGCTAAAACTCATGTCCAGCTAGACAGCGTCCAGCGAAACAACATCCAGCGGGGACAGCTTAACGGTTTCCCTGCTGTCCGCCTCCGCCTCCACCTTGGCGCTCGCGCTGCTCGCGCTCCCTCTTCTCGCGCTCTCGGCGCTGTTCTTCTGTTTCCTGACCGCCCTGTTTTTTCATCGGATCGTCATTCATGGGTTCCCCCTTCATAAAGGTCACAATCTACAGCCTAAGTTCAGACTCTAAGGCCTACGAAGGGAATCGGCCATCCATGAAATACCTGTGCCGCAGCGTATTGCCCCGTAGGAGAAATACCTGCCTCACTCAATTATTTCGATTTCCCTTCAGGAGATACTTAAGCGCCGGCTCGAAAGACTATGCTGGACAACTTATTAACTAACTTCTAGTATCGTGCTGATCCCATAGGTCTATCGTGAAATCTATCCGGTATGTTGCCACCGTCTGTGTCTGTTTTTTCGGGTGTTTTGTTACTCCTGCTCGGGCACAGAACTCTTGCCCTGCCCCGCCACCTGTCCGCGGAACTGCCAAAGGCAACATTTTTACTGACCAGCAGGAGATGGATCTCGGCGACGCAATGGCAGAGCGAGATGAGAAGGATTTTCACGTAATTCACAGCGACCAGCTCAACGCGTACGTGAATGGCATCGCCCAGCGCCTCTTGGCTCAAATGCCGCCGACTCAACTGAAGTTTCGCATCGTACTCGTTGATCTACCTGTCGTAAACGCTTTCACCATGCCGGGCGGCAGGATCTATGTCACGCGCAAGCTTGTTGCATTTGCAAGGAGCGAAGATGAGCTTGCCAGTGTTCTGGGGCATGAACTTGGTCACGCGCTCACTCATCAACCCGCTGCGGACATGAGCAGACTGTTTCGCGAAGTGCTCGATGTGACTGAGGTTGGTGACCGCGCCGATATATTCCTGAAGTACAACCAGATGATCGACAACGCTGCTCGCAAACAGCTGCGTTTCAATTTTGAGGAAGACCGGCAGGAACAACTGGTTGCCGACCGCTACGGACTCTACGCTCTGACCCGCGCAGGCTACTGGCCCGCCGCGATG
>DAIRCW010000336.1:0-2503 GCA_036796475.1 Candidatus Acidiferrales bacterium
ATATTTGAAGCTGCGCTTCAACGAGCCGACGCGCGCGCTTTCGGCGATTTCGTTCGCGTTCATGACTGTGTTGATGAGCGGCATCAACATGTACGCGATGGCGCTGCTGCTGAATATCGTGGTGGGCTGGCAGATGAGCTTCAGCATTTGGGTTTCGGCGATTACGGTGGCGATTTATGTTGCGCTGGGCGGGTTGCGGTCGGCGATTTTCAACGAAGTGCTGCAGTTCGTGCTCATTTGGGCGGGAGCGCTGCTGATTCCGATACTGGGATTGGTGGAAGCGGGCGGATGGGAACCGCTCAAGGCGCACATCATTCAAAATGCTTCGATTCAATACGTGCATCTGTGGCGCTATCTGGGCTCGTTCAACAATCCCGAGGGCGTGAATTGGATTGGCGTGGTGCTGGGGCAAGGGTTTGTGATTTCGTTCGCGTATTGGACCACGGATTTTCTGGAAGTGCAGCGAATCATGGCGGCCAAGGATTTGCGCGCGGCGAAAATGGCTCCGATCATCGCGGCGGGTTTCAAGATGTTCGTTCCGTTCATCGTGATTCTGCCGGGGCTTTTGGGACTGGTGGTATTGCCGCATCTCACAGGTGCGAGCCTCGCGCAGGGCGGCGCGGCCAGTTACAACGCGGTGCTGCCGCTGATGCTGGTGCGTTATTGCGGGCCGGGGCTGCTGGGATTGGGCGTTACGGCGCTGATTGCGGGATTCATGTCGGGCATGGCGGGCAATGTGAGCGCGTTTGCCACGGTGTGGACGTACGATATTTACGGAGCGCTGATCAAGAAGAATGCTTCGGACAAGCATTATGTGGATATGGGGCGGTGGTGCACGGTTTTGGGCGTGCTCATCAGCATTGGCACAGCGTATTTCGTGATGCAGTTTCTCAGCATCATGGATTACGTGCAGGCGCTCTTCAGTATTTTTATCGCGCCGCTGTTTGGAGTGGTGATTCTCGGGATGCTCTGGAAACGCACGACGGGGAAGGGCGCGTTTTGGGGCTTGCTAACGGGCACGGTGGCGGCAGCAGCCATGTTTGGCTGGGAGCGGCAGGATCCGTCGGCGGTGCGCTATCTGGCGCTGTCGATCAATGCACGCCCGCTGGCGGCGGATATTTACCGGGCGCTGTGGTCGTGGATCATTTGCGTGGTGGTGACGGTCGCGATTAGTTTCTTCACGCGGCCTAAGCCGGTTGAGGAATTGAATGGGCTGGTTTATGGCGTGACGGAAATCCCAAAAGAAGAGAGCGTTTCGTTATATCAGCGGCCGGCGTTCTGGGCGACGGTTGTGGGGATTGTTTTTGTGATTTTGAACATCATTTTCTGGTGAGCTGATGGAAGCGGAACACGCCATCTCGATCTGGTTCTTCGTGGGGCTTACTCTGGCGGTGAATGGAGCTCTGGTCCTCGCCGCTGGCATTCATGGATTATTTAGGCCTCCCGCGCAGGCGGTGGTGCTCTCGAGGCTGCATGCGGGCATCTGGTGGGGAGCGATTCTGCTTGGGGTGGGATTATTCTATTTTTTCTGGTTTTATCCCGGAGCGAGCCGCGGCAAAAAGTAGGTACAGAAGTTGGGATAAGTGCTTGCAAAGCCTTGACATGGGAGTTTAGGTAGTCTATATGTGAATGTTCGAGAAAACGTTTTCACGAAGTGGCACGTGGAAGGCCTCAGAAAATCGCCCTGTCCGCTTTCGGGCAATCCGACGTGAGGTGCCAGTCCTATGAAACGCAAGAGTCTTTCGCGCAGGGAATTTGTGGGTGCCGCGCTTTCGTCGGCGGCGCTCGCTTGCATGCCTAAAATTGCCTCGGGCGCGGCGCCGAAGGTTTCGTCGCTTGCTCCGCCGCCTCCTCAAAGGCCTCGCTTCGGGCAGAACGGTGTTCCCCTGCGCGCGGTTCCATTTCCTTTGGAAAATGTGCGCTTGCTGGACGGGCCGTTCCTCCAAGCTGCTCGAACCAACACGGAATACCTGAGTTCGCTTCCGGGAGATCGCCTGGTTCACAATTTCCGGGTGAATGCCGGGATCCCGAGTTCGGCAGAGCCGCTGGGCGGTTGGGAAGATCCGAAGTGCGAGCTTCGCGGACATTTCACCGGGCACTTCCTGTCGGCAAGCGCGCTTATTTATGCGAGCACGGGAGACGACGCGGTCAAGTCGAAGGCAGATGCGATCGTTGCGGATTTGGCGCAGTGCCAGGAAAAGTCGAGCAATGGCTACCTCAGCGCATTCCCGGAGAGTTTTTTTGACCGGTTGCGCGAGGGCCGCGGCGTGTGGGCTCCGTTCTACACTTTGCACAAGATCATGGCCGGCAATCTGGACATGTACACCTATTGCCATAACGAACAGGCGTTGCAAGTCGCAGAGCGCATGGCGCAATGGATCGGCCACTGGACCACGGGCATCAGCGATGCTCACATGCAGCGCATTTTGCAGACGGAATACGGCGGCATGAATGAATCGCTCTTCAATCTTGCCGCCATTACAGGACGAGGCGAATACTTTTT
>DAIRCW010000337.1:0-2501 GCA_036796475.1 Candidatus Acidiferrales bacterium
TCATCGAAATCATCCCCACCTTGGACGATGAAAAGCAGGCCGTCGCCAGCTTCCCCAACGCCAACCCCGCTTAAAAATTGATGCGCAGACGCGGCAAGTCCGCCAAGCATCCCAAGCGAGCCTACCTTCTTCTTGCCATTGGTTTTGTATTTCTATTCATGAACATCCCATCGCATGCCCAACAATCCCAAATGGCAGATCTCAGCGCGCAAGTCGTTTCTGCGCTCGAGCAGTCGAACATAAAAGGGAAGGTCGTCCTTCTCGATTTCTCCGGTCCTGGACTCGAGGTCACGCAATTGGGTCGAAATTTAGCGGATCAATTATTTGACACCATGCTGAAAACGGCGAAGAAGTTCACGATCGTGGATCGAAACGAGATGTTTGAGGAGCTGCGGAAAGATAACCCCTCATTCTCGGCTTCCAGCGACATAGATCCGGGGAGAGTTGTACCTCTAACCCACGCTGATACCGAGATTCTGGGGCATCTCGAAAAAGGTTCAGATTCCATTTCTCTCAAACTGGAAATTCGGCGCATCAAGAAAATGAAGACTGTTGCGAAGCTTGCGGAGTCGCTACCGGTATCGGCGGAGACCAAGACTCAGATTTCGAGGGTCATAAGTTCCAGCGAGTACGCTGAGGCTGGCGCAATCAGTTACACGATGCCGGCCTGCATTCACTGCCCGACGCCTCCGTACTCCGATGCGGCTTTCCGTTCTCGTGCCCAGGGATCCGTCGTTTTGAGTGTGTTAATTGGGCCTGACGGCCGCGCACACGACATAACCGTTAAGAAGCACTTCAGCGCAGACTTAGACAGCTCAGCGATCAACGCAGTCCGGGACTGGAAATTTAAGCCTGCCAGCGGACCCGACGGACAGCCAACTACCGTGCGGATGCTGATTGAAATCGATTTCCATCTGCAATGACACGGCTCAGGAATTCTTCTTCAGATCGTCTAAAACAGCCGAGCTCCGCTAGCTTCCGATAATTAAACTCGACCTCCTACATGTAGTCGTTGGAACGACCCCACACGAACGAACCACGCAAGCCCGAGGAAACGTTCACCTGCTGTTTTGGCGAGCGCCGGATCTCCAAGGCGTTCAGCGAGTATTGGACTTCTCAGTGGCGAGGAGCGCTTCCTTGCGGGACAGCCCCCAACGGTAACCGGACAAGCTCCCGTTCTTGCCAATCACGCGATGGCACGGGACGATGACGGACACGGGATTGGTGGCGCAGGCGCGAGCCACGGCACGGACGGCCTTTTCGCGTCCAATGCAGCGAGCGATCTGGCTGTAGGTTCGCGTCGCGCCCCACGGGATGCGCCGCAGTTCCTCCCAGACGCGCCGCTGAAAAGCGGTGGCCTGCACATCTAGTGGGAGATCGCGATGCGGCTCTTCCCCGCGCAAATGGCGCAGCACTTCGCGCACCCACGTACCGAGTCCGGCGGCGTCGGCGCGAATCTCGGCGCGAGGATATTCGCGCGCCAGGGCCGCTTGTAATTGGGTTTTGGAGTCGCCGAGATAGACGGCGCTCAGTCCGCGGTCAGTACCCGCGACGAGCACGTTGCCCAGCGGACACGGAACGATGGTGTAGTGAATTTGCATGCCTGCACCTCCACGGCGATACGCGCCCGGGGTCATGCCCATTTGCGAAGGGGCGCGTTCGTAAAGTCTGCTGCTGGACCCGAATCCGGCGTCGTACATGGCGGCCGTTAATTTTTCGCCTTTGCGCAGCCGGGATTTAAGTTGCGACATGCGGCGCGCGTCGGCGAACTGGCGCGGCGTAACGCGCAGGACTTTGCGGAAGGCGCGATTGATCTGGTGCGCGCTGAGGCCAAAAGGCCGGGCGAGTTCCGCCAGCGTGAGAGGCGCATCAGGCTCAACGGCAAGGGTGGCTTCGATTTTCTCGCAGATTTTGCGAACTAGGGACGCTGTGCTCCCGTCCGGTGTATCCGTTTCCGGGCGGCAACGGCGGCAGGCGCGAAAGCCGGCGTGTTCGGCTGCGGCGGAGTTATCGAAGAAAAGAACGTGCTCTGGTTTGGGCCGCTTGGAAGGGCAGGACGGACGGCAATAGATCTTGGTGCTGCGCACCGCGTAGACGAAATCCGCAGCGGATGAAGAGCGGCGCTGCACTGCGTCCCAGCGCGATGGGGAAATCGCGGTGGAGTCCGGAATGGGTTTTGCGGATGCGTTCATGTCGGAAGCCAAATTACATCAGGGCAGAAATGATATCTATCCGATTTTTGCGGCAAACCGAATGGCCGAACTTTTCTCAAAGGCTTGAAGACGCGATGGCAGATTTGCACATGCCTGCCGGCAAGGTGTTTAGTTCCAGTACTATATGTTGTGGAAAAGGACACTTTTGTGCTTGACACCGTTGACCTCATCTAGCGTGCAGGTTCATATTTTTTGGGCTTGGCCCAGGGAAGGCCAAGTCTTGGGGGAAGGAAAATGGGGGCGCTTCCGAAAGTGCATCTGGTAGAAACAGCGGTTGAATCCTCGCCA
>DAIRCW010000338.1:0-2479 GCA_036796475.1 Candidatus Acidiferrales bacterium
GCGCGCCGGCGGCGGTTCCGGAACATTTGCTCCGCCGAACGGCAGGTGCTTGTTGCTCGCGAGGATTTCCTCTTCTTCCTTCGCAGCTCCATCGGAGCTCGATTTCGTTCCAGCGAGACGCTCGACGAGATCAGCGGAATCCGCCGCGTCAATTTCGTAGTCCATAGCCTTGCGGCGTTGCGCCCAGGCGTTTTCTGGACCGAGCTGAGCGTCCTCGAGATCTTCTTCGTCGTGCGAAGTGGCCGCTGGCGTGGCGACCGGTTCCGATGAAGTAGCGACTGTTTCGATGGCGTCGTCGCCTTCTGAACCGAACGCAAATTCCTGCGGAGTCTTTGCTGGCTCAGGGCGCGGCGTGGAGTATTGGGCGTTTCGCCACTCCGGATGTTCCTGCGCAGGAGCCGGATCCTGCGCCTGCGCTTCCGGTTCCGCTGGCATATCCTTGCCGAGCAGAGAACTCACCAAACTGATCAGCGGGTCAGGCGGAACAAAGGGCTTCTTCAAAACGCCGTTGGCGCCTACGCGCGCTGCCTCTTTTTCGTCCAGCGGGTCGAACGCGCCCACCAGCAGAATCACTGGCGTCTCGGCGAATTCTGGGTCCTGCTTCACAAATTCGCAAACCTCGTAGCCGTTGCGCACGGGCATGAATACGTCGGCAAGCACAACGTCAGGGCGCACTTCCGGAACTTTGCGGCAGGCCGCTTCACCGTTTCCGACCGCGACAACGCGAATGCCTTTCTCCTGAAAGGCAAGGGAAACCATCTTCTGAATATTGCTATTGTCGTCCGCCACCAGAATCGTGGGCACAGTCAACCCCTCAGAGCGCCCAGCCGCTGGGCACAGTGGTGCGCTGCTCAAGCTATTGGAGCATTGGGGTACTAGGACGTCAACGAAATCGGGGAAAGCGCGTGTCTGACAGGTTAGTAGCTATTTCCAGGCTACCAGGGGATAAGTTTGCGCAGACCCTTCTTGCGTTTGCTGGTGGATTCGCTGCCGCTGTTGACCTTAGGCGCTTTGGCTTTCTTGCCTTTGGCGGACTTGCCGTTATTTTTCGCCGCTGCCGCTGCGTCGTTCTTGGACAGGGCGGCGGCCGCAGCGTCCGTTGCCGTCGGTTGTCCGGCCGCCCGGTCGGCAGCGCGCGGGGAATTCTGCGACGCTGTAGATGGTGGTGCGACAGGCGGGGCGGCGGAGCCGCTCGCTGCTTTCGAGGGCGGCGGATCTTGTGTAGCGGGCAACACTGGAGAGCCGGTTCGAGGAGCGCTCGACGATTCTCCCGGAGTCACTGGCTGAACGGTGACGTTTTGTCCACCGCCGCCTGTTCCAACTGAGCTGCCGTTTTGCGCGGCGGACTCTGCGCCTTGCGCTTCACCCTGCGGCGCATTGGTTTCGCCCGGCGGATTCAAATCGGGCTGCCCAGTACGCGCTGCCGTGGAAACGTTCGGTGAACTCTTCACCGCGCCCAACACTCGCGTGAGCATTCCAATGTGCGGATGGCCATATTTTTGATCGTACTCGGCTCGCGCTACAGCCTGCGGATCCGCCTGGGGAATGGCGGCTCCATCCTGTGATAGTTGGTGCTTCGCTTCACCGGCCAGAGCCGACAGCGGGTATTCCTTCAAGATTTGCGCGTACTCGGCGTCCGACTGCTTGCGCAATGTCGCACGCTCCTGCTCGTTCTTCGCGCCCTTGGCCGCGCGCCGGTAGATTTCGCCAAGCATGGAGAGCGCCCGGTCGCTTTGGCTGAAGAGCGGATAGCGCTGAGTCACTTCGATGAGCCGCGACGCCGAAGCGCGATAGTCGCCCTTCACATAATAAAAATGCGCCACGTCGAAATCCGCTTCGGCCAGCACTTCCTGCACTTCGCGCAAACGTTGTTCAGCGGTGGGAATGAGCGGGCTTTTCGGATAGGTCAGAAGAAACGTCTGAAATTCCTGCTCCGCCAGATGCCCTTGAGTGGCATCGCGATCCGGCTTGCCCATCATACGGTAATGCGCCATGCCGACTTGCATTTGCGCATAGGCCGCTTCCGGCAGGAACGGAAAAAATGTGATGAAGTCTTTGTATTCTGCAACGGCCTGCGTCAAACCCTCGACCCCGCCCTCTTTGTAATAGGAATCCGCAACCGCCAGCTTGGCTTTGGCGAGATATTCGCTATCGGGATAGCTGTTGATGAGCGTTTGCAACGCGAGGCGCGATTCCGTGTAGCGCCCGTGCTGATAATCGTTCAGAGCGCGGTCGTAGAGAATTTTGTCCGGCTCCGCATTCTGCGTATCCGGAGTCTTCGCCGCCATTTTTTTGTGCCCGAAGCATCCGGCTGGGAGGAATGACAATGCAATCGCAGCGGCGAGCAATAGGGGAGATCGTTTCGGCGTTCTGCTCATCACACCCTTTGTGAAGTGGCCTCGGCTGCAGAGCGTTGCATTTCGCGCACCGCAGCGCCAGGGTTCGTTGTATGAAAAATTGACGTTCCTGCGATTAGCGT
>DAIRCW010000339.1:0-2456 GCA_036796475.1 Candidatus Acidiferrales bacterium
GGGCGGCGGCGAAATTGGATCCGGGATTGGCTGCGAAGCTGCGCGCGAATCGCAATGCGGCGGAGTTTTTCGAAGCGCAGCCGGCAGGCTACAAGCGCGTGGCGATTTTCTGGGTGATGTCCGCAAAAAAGCAGGAGACGCGGGAGCGGCGGCTGAGCGCACTGATTGCGAAGTCGGCAAAGGGAAAACGCATTGATATGCTGAAGCCGAATCCGAAGCGACACTGAAAAATATCCTCAGTCTTAATGCCGTTCAAATTTGGCCATCCCAATTCCTTCTGTTTTTTGGGGAACCCCATGGCAGGTTTGGGGTTTATAGACCGCGCTTTGCCAAGACTTCAAAACCGACTCGCCGAAAATGAGAGACGTAGCCTCAAGGATTTTAAGATTGTGATAAATACCATCCGCCCCGAGAACGCCATAGATGAGGACCGTGCCGCCGCTCTCGCCAGACGGGGCATCAGGGTGTTTCTCGCGGACTAGCTCAGGTAAAACGGGCACATCGCAGGTCGGCCAGGGTTCCGCGCCTTGCGGAGGAATGAATAAGTTCTCGTCAGGATCGCTAAGCTTGGCGATGCTCTGCAGCCTGAATGATCCCATCGGATGGTCGAGTGCGGACATGTCGAGCTCACCAGGAACAAATTTTCCAGCGAAAGTGTGGTATTCGGAATATTTGGTCATCTCCCAGACTTCGCTGCCATTGCGAAGAAGCCGCCCTGATTGAATGTCGAAACAGAAATGCTTCGTATCGTCACTCAGCTTCACACAATCTGCGGACACGCCATCCAACTTCTTGCGATTTAGCAGAATTTTAGCTTTTGAATCCTTGTCCCAGTACGGTTCCAGTAGCGTGGATCGAAGGTGCTCGGCAAAATTTATGCCTTTTGTGAACGTATCAAAGGCCATGAGCTCGTATGGAATCGAGCGGAGCTGCCAATACTTCCCTGCACCACCAACACGAATGCGCGAATAGTTTGCGACGTGAATTTCTTCGCGCCAGCGCTCAGGGGAAACCCAGTCGAGGAGATATGAGCCGGGCGCGCTCTTGCCATCTTTCAGTGGAATTGTGATTGTGCCGCGAAGTTCGAACGGAGGAGAGCCGGGCGCGCGAAAATCGGAAATGTCGAGAGCCTTTTGAATAAGTGCACGAGCCTCAGCGCGCTGTTGCAATTTGTTTGTTGCGATGAGAACAGGTGAGGTGAACAGAAACCCTGCGAGGCACGCCAGCATGGCGACGCAGAGAGCCATGCGTTTGCGGGCAAACGGCAGTCGAGTCCCTACTGAAGTCTTCACGGTGGCAGAATTCTACGCTTGGATGCAGTCCATCGAGAGAATTATTTACGAGGAGGAGTAGGGGGATTTTAGGAAGCGGAGGCGGAGCGGGCGGCGTCGGAGTTGGGGCGAGGAGATTGCTGCTGAAGTCGAAGGGCTGCGGGTTCTGACCACTATTCGCAGTCAGAAGATTTTATATATCCGAACGTTTCGGTTTCAGTTCCGCGCGTTTTCTCCAATCAGGCGGATACTTTAACGCCGCCCACACACCTAGCGAGTAGGCGATTGAAGTGTAAAACGGCGCCACCATGAACATCACCTCGACACAATCGCTGCATTTGCCTGCAAAGAAATACTGCGAGGTGGAGCTCATGCTGCTGCCATGAATGGAGCTTAGAAAATCTGACAAGAGCAACAATGCAGGTACAGCCCAGGTCCACTTTGCCGATGACGAGCCAAGAAATCTGTCGACCACAAAACCCGAGCAGAATCCCAGGATTATCTCGCCGGGAAAAAGCGGAGCCTCAAACAGAAAATCGCCAACGCGTTGATTCACTGCTCCAATACATGCTGCGACAAACATAGCAAGGAGGAACGTCGTAATCCCTATCGCGACTAAGTGGAGCAGATAGAATCCGCAGCCACGGGATAGTTTGGCAAGATTGCTGGGAAGGGTTCGTTGCGCGAGTGCATTAGCTTTTATACTGTCGCGATACATAACGAGCAGCACCCCCGCTGCAAGCAGCGTAAGAACTACGAGCAACGCCAGGAAGACGAACGCAGAGGTGTCCGTGTCAGTGCCTTTCGCGCGCCGATACAATCTCGTAATCTTCGAGACTCGATAAAGATTACAGACAAGTGAGGCAAATGCGAGCTGAAATTTCCCGCATGAGTCAGGTGGCAGAATAACGCGACTTTAGGAAGCGGGAGGCGGAGCGGGCGGCGTCGGAGTTGGGAGCGAGGGCGATGGCTTGATTGTAGCGCGCGAGAGCTTCTTCGCGCTGGCCGAGCAGGTCGTACATTTCCCCGGCATTGAGCGCCGCGGGCGCGGCGACGCCGGGATTCGCGTTGGGATAATTCACGGCGTCGTCGAAGGCGTGCGCGGCGGCAGCGTAATTTTTCTGGTTGCGAAGAGCGAGTCCGAGAGAAAAAGCGGCGCGCTCGACGTGCGCGGAGGGGAAAAAT
>DAIRCW010000340.1:0-2451 GCA_036796475.1 Candidatus Acidiferrales bacterium
AGAGCTACGCCGTGGCCGGAAAACGCGCCGATGACGGTGGTGTTGGGAAGGCTGGAATGCGCGCGGAAAACAGGTTTCCAGTCTTCGGCGAAAAGCACGGGGCCGCCCCACCAATGAGTGAATTCAATGGTGCGCAACGCGGAATGCAGGCCGCGGACGCGGCGCTCGATGCAGGAAACGCGCGCGGCGACGGGCGAAAATCAATTTGCCATGGAGGAACGCCCCTGTTTGGCTCCGGCCATTAAGACATACGATGCGCGTTGGAATGGAGGCGTCGCGGCTCGTCTGGAAACGGCTGTGGATTTCCCGAAACGCGATTGCGTGGGAAGCGCGAGTGTGACATAAAAGCGGCGCACGCGAATTTTAAGAACGATTTTTGAAGCTTTTTGAATTAACAGGCACAGTCCATGAGATTCACGCTACTCGACTGGTCGGCGATTCTCGGCTATTTGCTGCTCACGCTGCTGCTCGGGGTGTATTTCCGGCGGCGCGCGGGCGCGAGCACCGAGGAATATTTCGTCTCGGGGCGCGACGTGCCGTGGTGGCTGGCGGGGACGTCCATGGTGGCGACGACGTTTGCGGCGGACACGCCGCTGCTCGTAGCAGGGCTCGTTTACACGCAAGGAATCGCGGGCAACTGGCTGTGGTGGGCGTTTCTGCTGTCGGGAATGATGACGGTTTTTCTGTTCGCGCGGCTGTGGCGCCGCTCGGGATTGATGACCGACGTGCAGTTCGCGGAGATGCGCTACGCGGGCAAGCCAGCGGCGTTTTTGCGCGGATTCCGCGCGGTCTATCTTGGCCTGCTGATGAACTGCCTGATTCTCGGCTGGGTGACCAAGGCGATGATCGGCATCGTGGCCACGACGATGGGGCCGACGATGCAAGGCTGGAGCTTCTTGAACGGGTTTCAGCGTTTGCTGGTGGATATTTTCGGCGCCGCGTTTGCCGGCGTGAACGGCCAGGCGTTGATCATTTGCATCTTTTTTCTGATTCCCTTCACCGGAATCTACGTTTCGCTCGGCGGACTGCGCGGCGTGCTGTGGACGGACCTGTTCCAGTTCGCGCTGAAAATGGGAATTGTGATTGTGGTGGCGTATTTCGGGGTGAAGGCCGCCGGCGGAATGACGCAGATGATGTCGCGGATTCAGGCGATGCGCGCGGCGAACGGCGGCTCGGATCCGCTGGCGTTCCTCCCGGATTTTTCGCGGGGATTTTCGAGCGAGGCGCTGTGGACGCTGCCGGTCATCACGTTCGTGACCTATCTGGGAATTCAATGGTGGTCTTTTTGGTATCCGGGCGCGGAGCCGGGCGGCGGCGGTTATATCGCGCAGAGAATTTTCAGCGCGCGCGACGAGAAGCAGGGATTGTATTCGGTGCTGTGGTTCAACATCGCGCACTACGCGCTGCGGCCGTGGCCATGGATTCTGACGGCGCTCGCGGCGATTGTGCTCTATCCCGGGCTTTCGCATCCGGAAATCAGCTACATGATGGTGGTGAACGATTACGTGCCGCACGCGCTGCGCGGAATTATTCTGGCGGGATTTTTCGCGGCGTTCATGTCCACGATCGCTACGCAACTGAACTGGGGCACGTCGTATCTCGTCGCGGATGGCTACCGGCGATTCATCAAAAAAGACGCGACGGAGCGTCATTACGTGCATGTGTCGCAAATCGTGACGCTCCTGCTCGTGGTCGTCACCGGATACGTCGCGGCGCATCTTGGCTCGATTCGCTCGGGATGGGAGGACGTGCTGCAACTCGGCGCGGGTACGGGCGCGGTTTACATTTTGCGATGGTATTGGTGGCGCATCAACGCGTGGAGCGAAATTTCGGCGATGGCATCCTCGCTCGTATGCACAGGGGCGCTCGACTGGAAAGAATTGTGGATTTGGCTCGTGCATCGTCCGACGGCGTTTACCGGCGATGCCACAGTGCTCTTCGCGAAAAATGCGCTGACGACCACGCTCATCACGACGATTGCGTGGATCGTGGTCACGCTGCTGACGCAGAAAGAGTCGAACGAGATACTCGTTTCGTTTTACCGCAAAGTGCGTCCGCAGATCACTGGATGGAAGCCGATTGCCGCGCTCGCTCCGGAAATTCCAGCGACGCGCGAACTGTCGCGAAATTTAGCGTGCTGGATTTTGGGATGCGCGATGGTTTACGGCGCGCTCTTTGGCGCGGGAAAATTGCTGCTGCATGATTGGACGGCTGGAATTTTGCTGTGCGCGATGGGCATCGTGTGCGCGTGGCTGATTGTGCGCGCGCTGAGCCGCGAGTCGCAATCCGAAGCTGGAGCACGGCGCGCGGAAGTTACTCCGCTTTCATCGCGCGATTGAATTCCACCGACCTGCAGAAATTCCGTCTCGCTGAATCCGCGTGAATCCGCCCGCAAAACAATCAGGCGCTCAGTTCGGGATGCTTGAGGTGAAAGTCCGTCGCGTCCTGATA
>DAIRCW010000341.1:0-2448 GCA_036796475.1 Candidatus Acidiferrales bacterium
ATCGCATCGAGCAGTTCTATGCCACAGGATTGCCGCGCGGGCCAATTCCTCCCGCGAAAGTTTACTCTCAGCCGGACGCTTGCGGCTCCGTCGCGAAAAAGCTCGACGCAGCGGGAATTTCACGCGGCGCTGCGTATGCCGTAATTCATCCCGGAGGGAAATATTTCACCAAGCGCTGGGCGCCCGAGGAATTCGTGAGCCTCGCGCGCTGGCTCAAAGAGAAGCAGGGAATTGCGCCGATATTCAACGCGGGAAGTGGAGAAACGGAAATCGTTGGCGAGCTGCGGCAACAATGCCGTGGAGAATTCCCGCTGCTCGATTCGCTTGATCTGCGCGAACTGATTGCACTCGTATCAGGCGCGCGGATTTTTATCGGCAACGATAGCGGCCCGACGCACATTGCCACTGCTGCGCGACGGCCAGTCGTCGCAATCTTTGGCTCCAGCAGCTCCGTCCACTGGCGGCCCTGGCAGACTGCGCATCGCGTGGTGCAGAATGATTTCCCGTGCAACCCGTGCGCGGGCGATCGCTGCTATGCTTTCGAGCGGCCAAAGTGTATTTTGTCGGTCACGCTGGAGCAGGTGCAAGCAGCGTGCGAATCTTTGCTGGCCGAAACGAAATGAGCTTACCTCAGGAGAATTGATGGCGATCTGCTTGCTGGCTCTTCGATGGAGTGGAGCGTGACCATTTCAGGCGGGATTCCTTCGCGAAAGCGGCTTCTGCAGCTTGTGCGCCAAATGCGCGGACGGCGCTTGGCCGTCATCGGCGATTGGATGCTCGATCGCTACCTTTGGGGCACAGCGAATCGCATCTCGCCCGAAGCTGCTGTGCCGGTGGTGGAGTTCGAAAAGCAAACCGATCGCCTCGGAGGAGCGGGAAACGTGGCCGCGAACCTCGCGGCGCTCGGCGCGAAGGTCGAAGCCTTTGGAATTATTGGTGGCGACGAGGCTGGCGAATCTTTGCGCCGCCAATGCCAGGATCGGAAATTCGGCGTCAGGGGAATCCTCCAGCTGAAAGGGCGCCCCACCACGCTAAAAACGCGCGTCATGGCGCGCCATCAGCAGATTGTTCGCATCGATCGCGAAACGCGCATGCCGCTTCCGGAGAATCGGCAAACGGAATTATCGAATCGAATTCTTGTCGCGCTCCCCAAAATGCATGCAGCGATTATCTCCGACTACGAAAAAGGCGTGGTCACCGATGCTTTTGCCCAGGCCACCGTCGAGGCGTGCGCCAAACGAAAAATCCCAGTGTTCATCGGTCCTAAGCGGCGAATTTCGAACCTGCCCAAATACCCCGGCGCGACGCTTCTCATTTGCAACCGCCTCGAAACAGAATTTCTGGTTAAGTACGCGCTCGATTCCAAGCAAAACGTGAGTTCCGCCGGGCGAGCGCTCCTCGAATATTTCGGCTCCTTGGCCGTGGTGATTACGCGCGGGGCCGAAGGCCTGGACCTCTTCGAACGCGACGACGCGAACGGATTTCACGTTCCGGCGATGAGTCAGGAAGCGCCGATCGGGGCGTTCGGCAAAGCGCAGCGCGAGCTCAGTACTGGAAGGCAGGTCTTCGACGTCACCGGCGCGGGCGACACTGTGCTGGCCGTTATGGCGCTCGCGTTTGCGGCGGGCGCTTCATTGCGCGAAGCCGCCGTGATCGGAAACGCCGCCGCAGGCGTAGTGGTTTCCAAGCTCGGAACCGCTACGCTAACGAGCGATGAACTTTCTGCGATTTTGTGGGAAGTGCCTGCCTAATACGCAGGCGGCGGCGTGCTCAGCGAATGGCTCCCGCGATTGATCCAGATAACGACCGACCGCGTCTTGCTCGCGCGCGGGTCGCTGCTTTTTGGAAGCGGGGCGTAAGGGCTCACCTCCACTCTCACCGCCACGCTGGTCAAGCTCTTGCTCGGCGCCTCCGCGGACACGACTCTAAAGCTCTTGATTGGCCCCATGAAGCCGTTCGGGCCCCAGTCCTGCTGAAAATCTTTGAAAGAGTAATCGGCGGCCGGCTGCCAGATTTTGTAAGCCTGCTGCACATCCCCTGACGTGAGCGCGCTGAAAAATTCCGCGGCCACTTTCTTTTCCGCGTCATAGCGCACCTGATGCCAGATCAAAAACGCAATGAGGAACACCGCGATTACGCCGAGAATGATGTACCGCGGCGCTTTGGATGGTTCCGGCTGATTGGCATCAAGCAGGCTCACGTTCACCTCTTCCATTAGACACTGCGGAACTCAAATTTGGCGCTTGAATAATGCGATGCTCCCCGCAATCATCAGCGTGGAGAACAAGATTAAAATTAGCACGTCGCGATAGATGCCTTCAATGCCGCTGCCGCGCAGCAGCAGGTTGCGCAGCGCGTGCACCGTATAGGTGAACGGGTCCACAATCGAAATGGCCTGCATCCATTTCGGAAATCCCTCCGTCGGATAAATCGCGCCGGAAGGAAAAA
>DAIRCW010000342.1:0-2433 GCA_036796475.1 Candidatus Acidiferrales bacterium
GGCTGACTGTATTTTGGCGCTGCGCGCTGGGCCGGAGGTCGTTGGTTCAAATCCAACCCCCGCAACCACTTCCTTTCGTTTCGCAAAGTTTCCTTGGATGAGCCTGTCGGGCTGACTGTATTTTGGCGCTGCGCGCTGGGCCGGAGGTCGTTGGTTCAAATCCACCCCCCCCCAACCACTTGGTTTTGTTTCGCAAGCTTCCTTAAATGAGCCTGCCGGGTTGACTTCCTATTTCCTGCGACCCCGCAACCACTTCCCTCCTCCTAATTGGCCCTTTAGCGGCCCGTGTGTCACTGCGTCACGTGGACCAATCCAGCCGCTCGCTCGCCCACTGTGTTCTTGTAAATCACGCCGCCTTTCATGACGAAGGCGACGCGGCGCACGGCGGTGATGTCCGCGAGCGGATCGCCGGCAATAGCGATGATGTCGGCATCCAGTCCCGGAGCGATGGAGCCAATTTGATTTTCCATGCGCAGCGATTCGGCCGCGGAATAGTTCGCGGAGACGAGCGCCTGCATCGGCGTCATGCCGCCGCGCTCGACGCGGTAAATAAATTCCTCGGCTTGATGGCCGAACGCGCCGGCCACCGCATCGGTGCCGAACACAACGACGAGGCCGGGGGTCTGCACGGCTTTCTTGAACATGGCATCGTCGTCCGGCCAGACTTTGCGCATGGCGGCAAATCCTTCCGGCGTGTACCCGCCGATGCCGAGATAATTCTTCTCGTGGTCGAAATAGTTTTGGAACACGAGGCCTGCCTGCGGATCGAAAAAGACGTGATGCTCGGCCATCAACGGCATGTCGGAATCCGGCATCAGCGTGCCGTGCTCGATTTGCGTGCAGCCGGCGTCGACGGCCTGCTTCACCGACACGCCGTAAGCGTGAACGAGCGTGCGCAGCCCGTCTTTTTTTGCTTCGCCGCACGCGGCGTCGAGTTGCTCCTGTGAAAGAGTGGGCGTGCCGCCCTGGCGAATGCTGGCCGACGCGAAAATCTTGATGAGATCCGCGCCCATGGCTTTGTCTTCGTCAATGAACTTGCGGATTTCGTCGGGCGTGCCGGTTTTCGGGCCGCGACCAGCGAGCGGACGCACTGCGGTGAGAATGCGCGGGCCGGGAACTTCGCCGCGGGCGATGGCGTCGCGCAACGGAACGTCGTCAGGCGAGCCGACGCTTTGAATGGTGGTGAATCCCGCTTCGAGCGTGGCCCAGGCGTTCGCGGCCATAGCGAAGAAGGCGTACGCGGGGGTTTCGTTTTTGCCGACGTCCTCGCCGGCGAGGCGCCCGTCCGGCCCGAAGTGCCAGGAAATGTGCTCGTGGACGTCAATCCAGCCGGGCATCACCGTGAGCCCGCGCAAATCGTAAACCTGCGCGTCCGACGCCGACATTTCGCGCGAAGGCGCGACGCGCACAATTTTTCCGTGTTCGATGAGGATGCTGGTGTCGCGCTGCGTGTGGCCGCGCCCGTCGAGAAGCGTGCTGACGCGCAGCACGATAGGGCGGTCATTCTGTCGCGCATTCGCTGCCGATGCGCTGGAAGATTCTTGCGCAATTCCGATGCGTGTCGCGAGCGCGAGAAATGCGATGATTACGGCTGCAAAAGCAATCGTTGAAATGTGGCGCAGATTTTTCATGGTGTCTCCTGAGCGGTTGCGGAGAACAACTTCTCGAATGAAGCGCCCTGAAACTACCAAATTCGCAGCATTCATGGAAAGAGGAATTCGCCTGAAGTATTGCAAATCGTGGCGCGGCAAGGATAATTGTCTGCGCGTTTGATGTGATGAAGTACGTCCTGAGTGAGCACATGGAACTGAAGGAGCCGGCGTGAAAATCTGCGACATGAATTGGAAGCAGGTGGAAAAATATTTGAAGCGCGATGACCGCGCGGTTCTGCCGATTGGCAGCACGGAGCAGCACGCCGGATTGAGCCTGTGCGTGGATTTCATCCTCGCCGAGCGCATTTCCGTCGAGGCCGCCGAGCCGCTGGGCGTTCCGGTTTTTCCCGGATTGCCTTACGGGCTCACGTCCTACTTCATGGCCTTCCCCGGCACAGTGACGCTCACCACGGAAACTTACGCGCGCGTGCTGCACGAAATTCTCGACAGCCTGATGAGCCACGGATTCAAACGCATCGTGGTGGTGAACGGCCACGGCGGGAATGTGCCGGTGCAAGCCGTGATTACGGAATGCCTTCGCGCGCGGCCCGACGTAAAAATCAAATTGCACAACTGGTGGAACGCACCGGCGACGTGGGCCAAAGTGCAGGAGACCGATTCCGTTGCGTCGCACGCCTCGTGGATGGAAAATTTTCCGTGGACGCGACTCGCCACTGCGAAATATCCCGCCGAGCGCAAAAACATGATTGACGTTCCGCTGATGCGCGCCATGTCTCCCGAAGGCGTGCGCAAATATCTCGGCGACGGAAATTTTGGCGGG
>DAIRCW010000343.1:0-2406 GCA_036796475.1 Candidatus Acidiferrales bacterium
GCTGGAAGAAATGCCGCCGGTGATGGACGCGGCGGAAGTGATGGCCATGCAAGAATCGGTGAAGCGCGTGCGCGTGGAAGAAAGTCTGCTCGATTACGCGCTGGAAATTGTGGAGCGCACGCGGACGACGGAGCACTTGAGCCTCGGCGTAAGTCCGCGCGGTGCGGTGATGCTGAATCGCGGAGCGCAGGCGCGCGCGTTTCTCGAAGGGCGCGATTATTGTTTGCCGGACGATTTCAAGCAGCTCATCCTGCCGGTGTTCGCGCATCGCATCGTGGTAAGTTCGCGCTACGCTTCGACGCGCAAGAAATCCGAGCAGGCGGACGCGATTCTCGCCGAGATCATGGATACCACTCGCGTACCCTTGTAGGGATGCGTTGAAGGCCGAAATGCAGATCCCTCGCTACGCTCGGGATGACAGTTCCTTTTATTCGCGTGAGCTCCAAGAGCGTACATACATGACGCGCATCTTCGCACATTGGGCTCCATCGAATGAGCGTTAATTTCCTCAACTGGTGGCGCGAACGCGACCGGCCCGGCTGGCGCAATTTTGCGGTGGCGATTGGCACGCTGACATTCGCGCTGGCGCTGGCGCTTTACTCGGCGGCAATGGCCGAAACGGGACGGGCGATTTTCGCGGGCGTGGCTGCCGTGCTGTCGCTGCTGATGGCGGCGTGGGTGGCCATTGCGATTGTGCCGAAGATGGCGCGGCGCACCAGCCTGCGCTGGCTTCTCTATCAAGTTGATTATCGTTTGACCCGCGAAGGCGTGATTTATCTGGCGGCGGTTTTCATCGTTGTGCTTGCGGCGGTGAACACCGGCAACAATTTGCTGTTTATGATTTTGGCGTGCCTGCTCGCGGGAATTTTGATTTCGGGGATATTGTCACGCGCGGTGCTCACGGGACTGCAATTGAAAATCGAGCTGCCGGAGCACGTTTTTGCCGAGCAGCCGATTCTCGCGAACGTGGAAGTGAGCAACGACAAATCCATCACGCCGTCGTTTTCGCTGCGCGTGGTGGGCATGTCCGAAAAGAACGACGCGCAAATTCTGACGCGGCCCGTTTATTTTCCCTACATTCCGCACGAAAATTCTGCGCAGCAGAGCGTGGAATTGGTTTTTCCGCGGCGCGGCGTGTACCGGCAAAACGCATTCGGCATTCGCACGAAATTTCCTTTTGGATTTCTGGAAAAAACGCGGCGCGTGGATTCGCCGATGGAACTGGTAGTGTACCCGCGCGTCGAGCCCACGGACGATTTTTACGAAATTCTACCGCTGCTCTCGGGCGAAATCGAGAGCGTGCATCGCGGGCGCGGGCACGATTTGCATTCCATTCGCGACTATTTGCCGACGGACAGCGCGCGATTCGTGGACTGGAAGGCTTCCGCCAAGGCGGGCGCGCTGAAAATTCGCGAGTTCGCGCGCGAGGACGAGCGGCGGCTGATTCTGGCGCTCGATCCTTCGCTGGGCGCGGCTGCGTCAGAAAAAGAAACGGAAAAACAAAATGAGCAATTCGAGCGGGCCGTTTCGCTGGCGGCGTGCATCGCGTGGCATTTTTTCGAAGTGCGCGCCGAGATGCAATTCTGCACGCCGCGAATGTCCACGCCGATGAGTTCGGCTGCGGAAATTATTTACGATGTACTGCGGGAACTGGCTTACGTCGAACCGGATCGCGAGCGTTCCGGCGCAGCGTTCCTCGAATCGCTCGTGCCGCTGCACGAAAGCTTCAAAATTGTGCTGACCAGCCAGGCGCAAGGCTCGATTCCCACGCCGCTATGGTCGTCGTCGTATTTCATCTTTCTAGAATCGCTGTAACTCGGACGCGTTTGAATTATCCTGGTGACCACAGTCTGGATGAACTTAATTCCAAAAGGCCTGCTGCTATGAGCATTCGAATGAAAGTTGTCATAACGATTTTCGCGATCGCCGCCTCTTTTATTGGCGTCGCCGCTGCTTTAGAGACTCCGGAAGCGCAACGAACGTCCTTGTCGGTGGAGGAAGCCGAGATCCTCGTTTATCTCGTTCCTGATGCTGACCATGTCCGCAACGCCGGTTGCGATGTCGATGCCGAGCCCCAGACAAGTCCCAAGCTCGACCAGACAATTTTTTTTACTTTCTGGCTCGTGCGCACGGGCAAGAAGGCTAGATGCCTTGCTTGGCCGGTTGATGTTAGCTACTTTAGCGTAAACAAGCGAACGGGTAGCGTTTGGGACGATATGCCCGAGCCACATCGAGTGACTTCGTCAACCGTGAACGGTGTCCTGAAGATCATCCGTCGGAAGAATGGAATAACTGAAGCGACGTTGCGGAAGTATGACGCGCTCAAACCTAGCATATGATTAATCCTCCGCTCACTGGTGCTCAGCGAGGAGCCGCCGCATCTCGGCGTTCTGCTCCAGAAGCTGG
>DAIRCW010000344.1:0-2389 GCA_036796475.1 Candidatus Acidiferrales bacterium
GTGAATCCGGACGGCTCGCCGGTGATTCAGTTCTTCGACGCTGCCGGGAAACTCGTCAGCGAATTGCCATCAAAGCAAGGCATGCATCCCGCGAACGAGTAAGACAAATTCGCCGGCAAGCGCGGGCGGCAGTTTCGTGTCCGGGCGGCGAGCGGCATTCACACGCGAACTGTTGCCGCCGGTCCGGTCTTCAGCGCGCGCTGTTTTGTGTATTCCTGCTTCGTCAGCCAAATCACAAAGGCGTCGAAGAGCGTAAGCAGCAGCATAAAAATGGTGGGATGGTAGACCATTACATAGACTTGGTAAACGATGAAGGCCACCAGCAGAAGAATCATCATCGGATAGGCCCACATGCGGTTGAACCACAGCGCGGTGACCAGCGCAACCTTCGCAAGGCCATGCGACAGCAGAAAAAGAAAGACAAAATACGGGGCCTGGCCGGCGACTGCCTGCGAGGCGTGCAGCAAGTGGTACGTGAGATACGAAATTTGGCCGGGCGAGAGCTGATGGAACGTGAGCGCATTGACCATGGCGTTCACGCGCGCCGGATCATGGCTCAAAAAGAGAAATGCGCTGGCAATTTCCAAGAGACCATCGAGCCCTTTGAGCGTGATACTCAACTGGAAGGTGCGGTCGAGGAGCGAGTTCCCTCTGAGATGTTCCATGATCGTCTTTCGAGCCTAGCATATCGCGCGGCGGCAGGACCCGCCTTCGGCTAAGAAGCATCAACGCAATCGGCGCATGAGCTGAGCAACCCTGCCTATCGGCAACCGAATCGAACTGGAACACCTTGCGCGCACGAAGCGAGGGTTCGTGGTGGCCGTTCTCTTGCGATGGCCGTATGGATGCCCTAAGATGCTTGTCGTTCAAGAGCCACCCAGCGAGTTCCTGAACCAATGATCGACACGCAGCCCCCTAAACTTGCGCTCGAAACCGGCGTCGAAGCCAACCCCATTTTGGGTTCAACGCTGAAAGAACCGGAAGCGTTTGCCCGGGAGATTGCGCGCGAAGAGGCACGCGACCGTTGGGATGTGGCGCTTAGCGCGTTCATCATTGCTGGATTCGCCATCCTCGTCTACGCGGTGTATCGCGACGCCGCGTTCAGCCCGCTGGTGCAGGCCGCCGATGAACATCACTGGATGCGCTTCATTGTGCGTCCCACGATGCTGTGGGCCATCATGGGGACTCTGCTGCTGGGCTTTCGCACGATTCTGTGGTTTCGCTACCGCCCGTTTGCATCCGCGACGTACGAGGACGCGCCGCCGCTCACGGTAATTATTCCCGCATACAACGAAGGCGCGATGGTTTTGAAGTCCATCGAATCTGCCGCGCTGGCGATTTATCCCAAAGAGCAGCTCGAAATCCTGGTGATTGACGACGGCAGCAAAGACGACACGTGGAAATACATCGTTCGCGCCGCGGAACGTTTTCCTGGACGGGTGACACCTATTCGTTTCGAGAAGAACCGCGGCAAACGGGAAGCGCTGGCCGAAGGATTTTCTAGGGCGCGCGGCGAAATTGTTGTGACCATTGATTCGGACAGCGTGATTGAGCCGCGCGCGCTGCTGGCGCTCGCCGGGCCTTTTCGCGATTCATCGATTGGCGCAGTGGCCGGAAAAGTGGCTGTATACAATCGCCGGCACGGGCTGATTCCGCGCATGTTGCACGTGCGCTACATCCTATCATTCGATCTGCTGCGCGCCGTCGAATCGTCGTACCGGACTGTTTATTGCTGTCCGGGCGCGCTCACCGCTTACCGCACTTCGGCAGTGCGGAAGGTGCTCCCCTCATGGTCAGTGCAGACTTTTTGGGGCGTGCCGTGCACATATGGCGAAGATCGCGCGCTGACGAATTTCATTCTGGAGGCGGGCTTCCACACCGTTTACCAACGGAGCGCCATCGTCCATACGGTCGCGCCGGAGAACTACACCAAGCTCTGCAAGATGTTTTTGCGCTGGGATCGCAGCTATATTCGCGAAGAAATTCGTTTTCAATCTATTGTGTGGAAGCGTCCGCTAGTTCCACGCTGCATCGCGCTGTGCGAGCGGCTGATCACCAATCTCCGTTATCCCGTGAATTACGCCGTACTTTTCCTGCTGATTTATCTGGTTTTTGGAAAGCCGCTGATGATTTTGCGTTTGCTGACGGCCATTGCGGTGATGTCGTTCTTTAACATGCTCTATTTCTTGCGCAGCGAACGCTCTCTCGATTTTCTGTACGGGATTCTCTACGCCTACTTCGGATTTTTCATGCTGTTCTGGATTTTCCCCTACGCGCTGCTGACCGTTCGCGCGCGCTCCTGGCTCACCCGCTAAATTTCGCGCGAATTATTTGTTTTGCTGCGGCAGGCTGTACGTCACTTTCCCGTTTTCATCGAGAAAATCAATTT
>DAIRCW010000345.1:0-1176 GCA_036796475.1 Candidatus Acidiferrales bacterium
ATTGCGGACGCACAAAATTGCGGTTGGTCTGAGCAAACTGAGACAAAGATGAACGTGCGCGTTGGCGGGACGTTCACATACGATGAATCGGGCGAGCTTTTTGTTCTAAAGGGTTATTTGAAGGGAACGCAGCCAACGATAGATTGGATCGTACAGGTACCACCGTTGGAGGGCAGTCCCCCCGGCTCGCGAATGATTTCGGTTTCTGAGCTTTTGCTGCCCCCTCGCCTGTCGCAGAGGACGTTTATTGCTATGGTTTTGACCCCGGTGTTGGGGACTCCCGGTAAACCGCTGCGGCGTAAGCTAGTGCTTCGCGATAAATACAATCGTGAGTTCATGGTCGGGCCGATTGAGTTTCCGTATACGGGAACGAGGGCGAAGTGAAAAACGAAGGGACTGTTTGCACAATTCCCATCAACTCCGCGCAACTCGCTGCACTGTGCAATATAAAGCTAAGTTTTTCGCTTTCGCAAAGTTGCAAGCTAAATTGCCTTAAGAGAATCGCTTATGATTACGCGTAGGACAGTTCTCTTAATCAGCGGGTTGGAGGTTCGAGTCCTCCGCGGCTCACCACTCTCACCGGGGATCGCTCACCGCAAAATCTGATCGCGCATAGCCTAGCCGCTGCCGCAAGGTTAACGTCAGGAACCTCCCAAAGTGCAACCAATTGTTTTCGCCGCACGTCTGACCTACAATCAGGGCGTCAACTCCTGTGCTTTGAGTAGCATGAGCATTCTTCGAAACGTAAAAACCCGGCGCATCATCTTCGCTGTGTTCCTGGCCGTTCTGCTGGTCACCGCGACGACGGCGGGGAGCGTCTGGCATCACCACAATTCGGTGACCGCCGGCTCATCCTGCCCAATTTGCCATTTGAGCCATCAGACGGCGCAGCAGTCTATCGTGATTCACTCCGACTCGCCGCTCTGGGCCGTTGCATCAAAGCCACCGTTGGCTGATCCGCTTTTCATTGAGAACCCCGTAACTTCGCAGCCCGCTTCCCGCGCGCCGCCCTCGCTGTAATTCGGCCATCCTGACGGGCGCCGGTGCGCCCAATCCGCATTCTTTTCGAGGAATGAAAATGTGCTCTCGTGTATCGCGTTTTACGGCCTCTTTGGGCGTGTTTGTCGCGTTCGCGTGGCTTGCGCGTGCGCAGTCGTCGCCAACGCCTTTGCGTAT
>DAIRCW010000345.1:1186-2387 GCA_036796475.1 Candidatus Acidiferrales bacterium
CTCCGACTCGCCGCTCTGGGCCATCGCCTCCAATCCAATTCTTGCCGATCCGCTGTTCATTGAAACCCCTGTAACTTCGCAGTTCGCCACCCGCGCGCCTCCGTCTCTGTAACTCCGGGCCATCCTTTCGGGCGCCCGTGCGCCCCACACTCGCGCTTTCATCGAGGAATGAAAATGTACTTTCGTGTCTTGCGTTTTTCGGGATCTTTGGGCGCGTTCCTGATTTTTGCCGCGCTCGTCTACGGCCAATCGCCGCAGTCGCCGCTGCGCATCTCGCTCGACCAGGCCATTCAACTGGCCACCGCGCACAATCATGCTTTGCTCGCCGCGCACAGCACTATCGCACAGGCCAAAGACGAGGAAACCACCGCGAATCTTCGTCCTAATCCCACTCTAGGTCTCGATTACATCGGTCTGCCCGTGCGTCCGAGCGAATTCAACTGGGACAACATCAAGAACACCACGGAATTTGACGCCGGCCTGAGCTATCTTTTCGAACGCGGCAAAAAGCGCCAGCACCGTTTGCGTGCCGCGCAGGACCAGACGGCCGAAACCACGTCCACAGTTGCTGATAATCAGCGCACGCTCACCTTCAATGTCGCCAGCGCATTTGTAAACGTGCTTCTCGCCGAATCCACTCTCGATTTCGCCAAGCAGGACCTCGCCAGTTTTCAGGACACCATTGGCATCAGCGAGGCCCAATACAAAGCCGGCGCCATCAGCGAAGGCGACTTTCTGAAAATCAAGCTCCAGCTCTTGCAGTTTCAAACCGATGTGACTGCCGCGCAGCTCGCCAAGCAGCAGTCTCTTGTCGCTCTGCGGCAGTTACTGGGTTTCGAATCAGTTCCTGAGAATTACGACGTGGCCGGCGATCTCACTTTTCAGAAGCTGCCCTATGGCGTCGAAGACCTGCAAGCCATGGCCATCAAGGATCGCCCCGACTTGCGCGCCGCCGAGCAGGGCGTAACCGCCGCGCAAAGCAGCTACCAACTGCAACGCGCCGTTGGCAAAGTGGACGTCACTGGCACGCTCGACTACACCCACATCTCCAACCAGGACACCACGTCATTCTTCGTCAATTTCCCGCTTCCGGTTTTCAACCGCAATCAGGGCGAGATGGCGCGTTCGAAGGACGCCATCATTCAAGCGCAGGAAACCGAGCGGGAAACTTCCGAGCAGGTGATGAGCGATGTGCAGTCCG
>DAIRCW010000346.1:0-2383 GCA_036796475.1 Candidatus Acidiferrales bacterium
TTTCCATTCTTGTCCCACACCGCAAACCGCGCATCGCTCAGCCCATCCGTCACTTGTGTGCTCTTACCCGTCTCCAGCGAATACACAAACACCGCGTGCATGTGATTCCCCATCAGCTTCGTGTACGCGATCCACTCGCTGTCCGGCGACCACGTCGGATCCATGGTCATCTCCGGCGTCTCGAACACGTCCTCGTCAATCTTCACCGGCGTGCCCTTCGCCAGATCCACGTACCACACGCTCAACCGCTTGTCCGTGTACGCAATCTTCTTGCTGTCCGGCGACCACATCGGGTTGTAGAAATATGACGGCGGATTTCCCAAATCGATTTTCTTCACCGCTCCCATGCCGTCCTGATTCTTGATGTGCAGCGCGTACTCGCCCGACTCATCCGAAAAATACGCGATCGACTTCCCGTCCGGCGCCCACGCCGGAGTCCGGTCCGCCACGCCCGGCGAATTCGTGATGTTGCGAACATTTCCATGCTCTGCCGGCACCGTCAGCACTTCTCCGTGCGATTCGAACACCGCGCGCGCGCCGGTCGGCGAAATTCCCGCGGAGAGAATGCTCTTTTCCGCGCTGTCGAAATGCGGCATCACCTCCGGAAAATCTCCTGCCACGTGAATCGTCACCGGATGCTCGCGATGCTTCGCTGTGTCGTAAATGTGGATCGCTCCAAATTGCGAATAAATAATTCCGCCCGGCCCCGCGGATGCTTCGCGAATCGGCAGCCCGTCATTCGCCACCGCTTCCGTTACTTTTTTCGTCGCCGTGTCGTATTCGTCGAGCGTGAAATCACCTTTCTCGTCCGACAAAAAGTAAATTTTGTTTCCCGCCCACATCGGGTCGAATTCGTTCCAGTCGCCCCGCGGAATCTCCTCGTAGCTTGAGTCCGCCAGCTTGGCCACCCAGATTTTCGATTCTGTTCCGCCGCGATAGTGCGACCACGTGCCCCAGGGAAACGCCACGGGCCGGTACGCAATTTCCGTCCCATCCGCCGAATACGATCCCTCGAACGCCAGCGGGAACGGCAGCATCTGCGGCAGTCCGCCGCTTACCGAAACGGTGTACAAGTTCCCCACGCCGCTCGCAAACGAATCCCGCGACGACGCGAACAGCACATTTTTTCCGTCCGGCGTCCAGCCCATCACCTCATCGGGCGCGGAATGGTACGTCAGCCTCTTCGGCACGCCTCCATCCGCCGACACCACGTACGCATCCGGATTGCCGCCGTAATCGCCGGTGAAAGCCACCCATTTGCCGTCGGGAGAAAAATGAGGGTCCGATTGAATTCCCACGCCCGTCGTCAGCCGTATCGCTTCGCCGCCCTTCCGGCTAACGCTCCACAGCTCTCCGCCGTAGACGAACACAATCTGCGTCTCGTTCATCGTCGGCTGCTGCAAGAGCAGCGGCCCCGGTTCGTCCTGCGCGTAGCAAATCCCCGTCAGCAACAAAAACATCACACCCATCAAACCCAAGATGGCTTTCTTCATTCGCTGCTCTCCTTTGCCGAACTTAATTTCTGCAAATACCTCACACTCGTCGAGAATTGCTGCCTCGTCACACCATGGCCTCCTATCCAGAGCGAATTCCGCGAAGGCCAGCTACGCCGCGAGGGCCTGTTTTGTCAGGGCATGGCTTTAGCCATGCCGTCAGCGACGCAAGTAAAGCGGCTTCAGCCGCTGAGGTACTTCTTCTGAATTTGAAGCATCCTGAACCTCTTCAGTACGTAAAGACGCGCTCAAAAGTTTCCACGCGCATCTTTCCAGTGCCCTTTTTCGGCGGACACACCCGAAGCGCAAAAATGAAACATTTGGTTCGCGCAGTATACCCCCGCCAATTTGCGCCTGTCTATTCCGAAGACCTGCGCGAGTAGTTTTTTTTGACCGTGATACAAAAAGGTGGAATTTGAACTCGCCTGTTGCTGTAACCGGCCACGCAACTCCGTTGAAGTTCCTCCGCTCTACCAATTCCACAAAATCGTGCTACTTTGTCGGCGTTTCTTTCACCCACTCAAAATACCCTAAAGGGGAGCGGCACAAACATCAGCTGATTGCGAGGCTTGCAATGCACATCGAGGACGCGCAGCGCGAGACGCGCTCTGTTTACATCGGCGGTTTCTACGGCCAGCTGGTCATCTCCATTATATGGTTGGCTTCCGCGGCCCTGGGGACATGGGTAAGTCCAAAAGCCTCAATCCTCACCGCCGTCATCGGCGGATTCTTCATCTTTCCGATGATCCAGCTGCTCCTGAAATTGTCGGGACGTCCTGTTCGCGTCAGCAAAGAGAATTCCTTCCACTACCTCGGCATGCAGGTCGCTTTTGTGCTGCCGTTTTCCATGCTGCTCCTGATTCCCGTGGGACTCTACCGCTTGAATCTGT
>DAIRCW010000347.1:0-2382 GCA_036796475.1 Candidatus Acidiferrales bacterium
TCTTGAAGATGTGGGATTCATGACCTGCATGACTCTGGTCCTGCTGGGAAATTACGCGCAAACGGGCCACTTTGGCGGGCCACTGGCGTATACGCCGTACAATGTGGCCGCGCACCTTGCCGGGCCGGAGCTGGGCGGCCTGCGCTACGATTACCGGCGGCCAAAACATCCTTACGCGGACAAATTCATGCTGGCGGGAGGGCATTGCATTCCTACTTGTTATGCCCTGTGGATGATTATGGGGCAGGCTATGGCACGGAAGTTTGCGTTGACGGGCGATCCGCGCTACCGAGTTGATCCGCACGATGCGATGTTGCCTGTGGATGCGCTGGGATTCCGCCGCGGCGCAGGAGCGCTGAAAAATCTGCTGCCAAGTTTGGGGCTGGAAGAGCATCCGCTGTTTGCGCAAGCGAAAGGGCGCGGCATTCGGGCGCTGCAGGGTCACGCGGAGTCCACGGACGTTACCAACGATGTGAATGGCGGGCCTTCGGGCATTGGTGTGGCGACGGCCGCGGGCAAAGCGGCGTTCTGGGACTTCATTGGCGCGCCCAGTTCGCCCAAAGTGATCGCGTTCGAAGGCGAATTTGCGATGACTGAGGGGCATGCGCAGGAGTTGAAAACGCAGGCGCTCGCTCTGCAGGTGGGCAAACGGTTGCGCATTCTATTTTCGAACAACAATGCCGGCATTGACGATTGCCTGATCGGCGGAGTGGTCGCGGAAAAATACGAGGGCTACCAGCTCCATGAGCAGTGGACTTCGTACGGCTGGAACGTGTTCTCGATGGAGGATGGCAACGATTACCGGCAGGTGGTGGCGGCGCTAAAAAAGATGGAAGAGTGGGATGCGGCGGACCGGCGTCCGATGATCGTGATTGGCAAGACGATCAAAGGCTATTGGCCAACGGCAGTGCACGGTGAGATCCGGAATCAGTGCGCGCAGATCATCGGTTATCCGAGCCATCCGTATTCGCACAAGATGAACTCGGAGTATTTTGTGGCGCTGGCGGAGACGTTTGAGCAGCGCTTCGGCGTGGAATTCAGCGGCATACGCAAAGGGCCGGTGACGGATGCGAGAGAGCGGCTGATCCAGTTCAAGACGAATATTGACACAGTGATGTCTCTGCTCGACCGCAATGGCTTAGGGGACTGGCTGGCGGACCGGCTGGTGGAGATCGGCGATGGGCTGAGCGATAAACTTCCTGTTCGCATTGACGTGACGCGGGATCCATTTCTCGACGAGCGCTTGCGCGTGGCAAATTTACCGCGCGAGCCGCAGAAACTCTCGATAACAAATTCAATTTCCAAGAAGCAGAAGGAAGTTGGAATCACGCTGTTTCGCAAACCCGGCGAAGTTGCCGGAGCGCGGCGGGCCATTTCGGAAGTCATCAAGTGGATGAACTATGTGACGGAGAACCGGTTCCTCACGATTGCCGCGGACCTTTCGGAGTCGATTAACGTGGAGCACGGGAGCTTGTGGGGCCATTATGACCCGGAGACGAATCCGCTGGGCACGCGGCTGAAAGCGGGCATTCAGGAAGCGGGAAATGTTTCGACGGCGATTGGGCTGGTGAACCAGAGCGCGTCGGTAGATCCCACGAAGTTTGCGGGAGTGTGGGCGCTCAGCGGCACGTACGGCGCGTTCACGCCGTTGATGTACACGCCGGCGCGTGTATGGAGCCAGCAGAATCAAGACAGCAAGTTTCGCATGGGAGTGCTGCACATTCTGGCGGCGCATTCGGGTCCCGAAACCGCAGCGGACGCGCGTACGCACTTTGGAATTTTTGCGCCGCAAGTGTGGAAGCTCTTCCCGCGCGGGGAAACCATTCAATTGAACTTCTGGGACTACAACGATGTGGCGCCCGGTTATTTTGCGGCGGCGGAGATTGCCGCGCGCGATCCCAAGGTGGGAATCATTATCATTGAAGTGGCGCGGCCCGATTTCGCGGTGGCGGATCGCAGCCATTTTGCCGATGCGGATATCAATGCTGCTGCCAAGGGATTGTACGTCATTCGCGATTTTGCTCCCGGCAAGCCGCGGCATGGATATGTGGTTGTGCAAGGCGCCAGTTCCACGATGAATTTAGTGAAAGAGCTACCGCACATCGAGGAAGCAGGCATTAATGTGAAAATCATCGCGGCCGTTAGCGAAGAGTTGTTCGACCGGCAGCCGGAAGCGTATCGCCGGTCAGTGCTGCCCGCTGGCGCGCTTTATGATCTGATGGTCATCAGCACGGGGACGCGGCGCGCTTGGCCGATTCGCGACGTTGGGCCGCTCACGGATGCGTATTCGCTCACGTCCGATCAGGACAATCATTGGCTGAGCGGCGGTCTCGAGGCGGATGTAATCGCGGAGGCGCATCTGGATCAGCCGTCGATCTTCGC
>DAIRCW010000348.1:0-2359 GCA_036796475.1 Candidatus Acidiferrales bacterium
CAAACGATCTCGCAGGCGGTGCCCTGCGTGAATCCGTTTTCATCTTGTCTTTCGGAAAATACCCCATCAGGGTCATAGCCGAAACGGCGGAACGATTCCGCCCGAAGCTGCCAACTGAAAAATGGAAGCTCATCACAGACAGCATCGGCTAGCGGATGCGTTGCGATTAGACCTGCGCTTTGAGTGAAATGCTTGGGCTCTTTTGCGGCATGCGTAGTCCCAGCGGCCGGAGTGTATGGGAATTTTCCCGAATAAATGTGATGCACTGACCACGAGTTTGAGCTGCCGAATCTAAGAGGCCGTTCCCCGCCAGCCAATTGAAACGCGGCA
This sequence comes from Candidatus Acidiferrales bacterium, assembly GCA_036796475.1. Taxonomy (GTDB): domain Bacteria; phylum Acidobacteriota; class Terriglobia; order Acidiferrales; family UBA7541; genus DAHUXN01. The sequence continues at coordinate 331 of DAIRCW010000348.1, forward strand.
ATGGCTGGACCATTTGGACGCGTATCGAGCTTCATCCAGCTCGATTTCGCGAGCGACCTGATCCCCTCCGGATAGCAGTGATATCTCTGCTTTTTCCCGCGTGGCACAACGCGATCGCATCCTTCCCAGAGCAGCAGCGCCCGGCTCGGCCACCGTACGAAGTCACTTAGGTGTACGTTGATGTGTCGGACCACTTGCCGAATGGCCTGAGACTCCACTTGCGTAATCTCGCGCTCAAACCAACCGGACAGATTCGACAAATCAACCGGTTCAAGCAAATAATTTGGAGATGCAAGATTGTACGGCAACGCAGATTTCCTTCAAACGTCTCAGTGGAATGCCAATATTCAGCTGTGTCTCAAATATCTAAGGGGCACTTTCGAATTTGCTCTTCACTCGGCACTAGTCACTGTTTTTCGGGGCATCCATCCGGCGAAGGAAAATCCTTGCCCTGCGCCATCGCCGCCACATTCTTCTGCTGACCCGCATAGGTGCTCACGCAAAAATCCCGCCGCAGCGCATCCGATACCAGCTTCGTATCGTAGGGCTCCTGCGACGCCCCGTGCGGTTTCGGCTTCATCTCCGTCCACTTGTACTGCGTGCCGAACACCTGCGGCTGCTTCACCGCCTGCAAATAACGGTCGAGCGTCGCCGCCGCAATCCAGCGCGCCTGCGCATCGCCCTTCTCCATCGCCGCCATCGCCAGAATGTGCGCCAGCAAATAATCCTGCGGCGTATCTCCGTGTTGGAAAATGAATGACGCGTCTTCGAAATCCTCGCCCGTCTTCAACGTGCCCGCATCGAGCATTTTGTGCGCCTCGCGCCGCCGCTCCGCGTCCCGCGCGCTGATTTTCTTCCACTGTTTGGGACCGAGCGACATCGCCCCTTGCCGGTCCTTCTGATCTTCGTCGAAAAGCTGCTTGATTGTCGCTTGCGATGACGCCTTCTGCTCCTGTTTTGCCGCCTGCGTCTTCAGCACCGCTCCCGCCCCCAGCGCAACGCTCATCATCGCCGACATCAGCGCGCCATTACGAATGCGTCTCCTCACACTACTCTTCTTCATAGCGTTCCTGCCCATCTGCTGCTCCTGTTCTGTGGTTTCATTCTGTTTGCACTGAGAGCGACATGACCACGCGGCAAGATCCGGTTTCGTACTCCTTCTTTTCACTAGCCACTAGCCACCAGCCACTCACCACTACCCACTTGCTTTTCACTCCGGCTTTTCGCTCCGCTTCACAATCATCTTCGCCGCCATGGAACGCAGCGTCTCTGGCACGCTCTTGCTCATGCTCAGCACTTTCAAATCTCGCGGCGTTAGTCGTGCCAATTGGTGCATGCTGATGTCCAGCGGCGTCTTGGAATTGAAGATCAAATTTTTCACGATGGAATAATTTTTCATCCACTGGCGATTGATGGAGATGATGCGCAGAATTTCCATCGTCAGCGTAGTCATTGACGCAAAGCTTTCCACTTCCACGTCCGTCACGCGCGGCGATTGCAGCACGCACCGCTGCACCACTTTGTTCGGATCGCGAATCAGTACGATGCGCTCCTCGCGCCCGCCGGTGAGCGCGAGTTTCACGCGGTCCAGCACGGTCATGGTTGCGAGGCGCTGCAAAAGCGTTTTGCGTCTCTCCGGATCCGGCTCCGCGCTTTCCACCGCGTCTTTCAGTTCGCCTGCTTCCGGCGCTACACCGCCGAGTACGCCGCGCGTGAATACTTCGGCTTCGGCAAGCCGCCGGGTTTCCAGCCGGAGCTGGTCACCAACGGCGTCATCCAGCAGATGTGGGCCCCAACCATGCATCGCCTGGCCGAGGTGCTGGGCGTGGAGGTCGACGGCTTCCGGATCTCGCCCGTCATCGCCGCCTCACGCCGCCATTGCGTCGGCGACGAGCCGGGCCTGTTCCTCGACATGGTGCTTGAAGAGCCCGGTCGCCGGCGAGGCCGCCTCGGCGCGGCCGGCAAAGCGCGGCCGCCGGGCGGCTGCATCGAGCCCCGAGAGGACCTGTTCGAGGCGGCGGTCGACAAA
>DAIRCW010000349.1:0-2358 GCA_036796475.1 Candidatus Acidiferrales bacterium
ACTCCATCGTGTACGCGTCGCCGGCGGGCAAGGCCGCTGTTCCTATCGTCCGGCGCGCAGCGGCCAGTTCGTCCAGTACGTCCTTCATGTCATGTTCCTTTCATTGGCGGATCGGCCTCGCCGACGGCGATGCGATAGCCATTTTCCATCCAACGAAGCTGTTCGAGCTGCTCGACACGCTCGAGTTCGCCCGGCGGAAGCGCGGGAAAATCGAGGAGGGCTTCGCGGCGAAAAGCGTACAGGCCGATGTGCTTGAAGAAACGGGCGACCACATGTTCGCCGGCATCGCGCACCCAGGGAATGGGGGCACGCGAGAAATAGAGCGCGCGGCCGTCGAAATCGGCGACCACTTTGACGACGTTGGGATTCATGATGTCTTCGCGAGCGGTGATGGGAACGCAGAGTGTGGAGACGTGGACGTCGTCGCCTGCGGCGAGCAGGGCGTCAATGGCGGCATCAATAATTTCGGGCCGAATGAGCGGGAGATCGCCTTGCACGTTGACGTAGACGTCGGCGGGAATGTGCACGGCGACTTCGGCGATGCGGTCGGTGCCGGTGCGATGTTCGAGGCGGGTCATGACGACTTCGCCACCGAAGGATTTCACGGCGTCGCGGATGCGTTCGTCATCGGTGGCGACTACGGCGCGCGCGGCGCGTTTGGACTGGCGGGCGCGTTCGAGAACGTGCTGGATCATCGGGCGTCCGGCGATTGGCGCGAGGGGTTTGCCCGGAAAGCGCGAAGATTCGTAGCGCGCGGGAATGACGACGAGGACGGGCGTTTGCTCAGGCATGGCGGCTGAAGGCTTCTCCCAAAAACATGTTAGCACGGCGCCGGCAGGACGCGCTGCGAGCTATTTGATTATCCATGTGCGATTGGTTGGCGGCGAAACAGCTTTCGCGCTTCGCGCGACGGGCAGGGTGAACCCTGCCCCTACGAGAACGAGGCGGGCAGCGCGCGCTCTAAAGAACTGATAGGCCGAAAAGCCGCAGACCTTCCTAAGGGCGGAAGGTCTGCACAACACAGACAGCGGAGACGGACCGAGCCGCGAGATATTTATTTGTTCAGGTAATACTCGACGGAAGTAACCACCCGAACAGTTTTGGTGATGCTGCTCTCGTCGTTATTGCCGCCATAGCCGTACGAGGATTCGCCGGTGTCGGCACTGGCATTCGGCGCCAAAATGGAAAAGATGCCCTGGGTGGCCTGGCGAATTGAGCCCACCTTGCTTCCGGAATCGGAAGCGAAGCGGTCGGCGGCAGCACGGGCATTGCGCGTGGCCTCGGTAATCATATCGGGTTTAATGGAATTCAATCCCGTGAACTTGTAGCTCGGCCCTCCATTGGCACTAAGCACGACCCCTCTTTGGACGAGCTGCATGGTCTTTTGGGAGGCGGAGGCGACAACGTCAACACGATTCGTGCTGACAGAGATGCTCTGCTGAATGATGTAGCGCTTCTGATTGCGGTTGTTACCGCCGCCGTATTCGTTTGCCTGAGTATCCGTGACGCTGACGGTGCCGACTTCGATTTCGGAGGGCTTGATGCCCTGCCGGGACAGAAATTCCAGAATGGCCTTCTTGTCGGCTTCGCTCTTGGAATACAGAGGAAGAAGGTCGTCTCCGGCATCCTTGTAGCCGAGACACCAGATAGCCAGGTCGGATTTGACATTGCGTTCCGCGAGACCGCGGACGGTGACGTAGCGGTCGCTGAGGCGCGTGGCCTTGATTTGCGAGCCGAGTACCAGGCCGCCAAGAACCAATCCGGTGGCGAGGAGAATTCCGAGGAGGGTCATTTCACTGCGGGTTGATGCTGTTGCGCCGTTCATGTGCGTACTCCCTGCGTGTGCATCGCACTTGGTCAGAGGGCGGGAACGCCAGCGTTGTTGCTGGGATGTGCAATTAGCCGATTGTGTTGTCTCGTTTGCAGCGGACGATGCAGATTTTTGAGAAAGGTCGTCGCAGAGCCGTTATAGCGCCGACCCTCAAGCAACAATGCTGGCCTGAAGGCCAGCGCTACAATTCGTTTATCGTGATGGGAACGAACGCGCAGCCTGAGGGTAACGCCGCACGGCAGGGGCTGCCGAGCATGTCTGGGGAGTTGTCGCGCCGAATTCTGAGCTACAGGCGCGACGCGGGCGTAGAATCGGGCGCGAGCGCCCGCGAGTGAGGCAGGCGACGAGGGGACGAAGAGTTTAAGGATGGAAGCGAGCGGCGTGAAGAGCGTCCAAATTGCGGCGGAGCGGCCGACGAGGAGAATCCTCGGGCTGGAATGGCCGCGGGAGGTGAGCGCGGCGGAGCGCAAATCCCTGCTGGCGGGCGGTGTGGGATGGATGCTCGATTCCTTCGACGTGACGCTGTA
>DAIRCW010000350.1:0-2325 GCA_036796475.1 Candidatus Acidiferrales bacterium
GCCGTCATCAGCAATGAGCAATTCGAAGTTGCGGACGCTTTGTCGTGCAAACGCCGCCAGGCTCCATTCCAAAATGTTCAAGTCGTTGTACGTAGCCAGAATGACCGAAGCAGACACGGAGGATTTCACGAAGTGAATTCTTTCGCACGAGCGAAGCTCATTTCACGCGCGCCTCACCGCTGGAAAATTCCCGGCGAAACAAATTCCGCGGAATGAATCGAGGAACGCGCCGGCAATACTCTATATACGGAGTTCCCAGCCGTGCGCGCAGTTCTCGTTCTTCAAACGCGATCACCACAAGAACAAGCACACTCCACGCCGCAGCGATTGCCCACATCAGCGGCGTCGCCGCCAGCAGGCATGCTCCCAGCACCGACGCCAGCACACCCACGTAGCGCGGGTTGCGCAAACGCGCATAGATGCCCGTCTCCGCGACCTCGCCGCCGCCGCTAAGCTCCGGCTTGCCAATCAGGCGCGACGTTCCTAAATCCTTCCGCACTCGCCCGAAGAGCCAAATATCCGCGGCGATCAGCAGCAGCCCGAAGCCAATCTGCAAGTCTCCCGGCTGGCCTCGCGTCAAAAGTGCATCGCGAAAAATAACCAGCAACGCCGTCACGCCGCCCCAGGAGATCACGAGCCCTGTGATATATGCGGCCCGCGCGCGCCCTCTCCAAAAATCAATTTGCGGATGCACCACCAGCCAGAAAATAGGATTGGGCAACTGCAGAAAGAAAATCAGCGCGGCCATCCAGCAAAAAACATTCACGCCGCGCCACCGTCGTCGCGCAGAATTGCGAATCTCTGCCGCACGCCGCTGATTCTATTCGATGCCTTCGCTCCCCGCAACGCAAGCTATCCGTTCACAGCGCCCGTCTCGCGCGTAACACCGCCATTGACGCCAAGCTCATTTCGTTGGAGGATTTTGCTCCGGCTTTTTCGCCGGCGGAGCCAATATGCCAGAAAAAACTTCTTGGAAGAGCATCGAGCCAGAAAAACTGAGCGACAAAATCTCGCGTCAGATGATATTCGGCGAAAGCGCCATGCTCGCGCGCATTCTGCTGTCGCGCGGCGCGATTGTCCCGCGCCATTCGCACGTCAACGAGCAGATCACCTGGATTATCTCCGGCGCACTGAAACTGATTTTTGATGATGGCGAGAGAGTCTTGCGCGACGGCGAAATGCTGCTCATTCCCGCTAATGTCCCGCACGCCGCTGAGGCTCTCGAAGACACCGTTGATGTCGACGTCTTCGCGCCGCCCCGCGAAGATTGGATCAAAAAAACAGACGCCTACTTGCGCCGCTAGGATACACATCTCTACGCTCGCCCTGATTAGGGAGGAGAACTCATGGACTTTGGACTGAAAGGCCGTGTCGCCATCGTTGCCGCTGCCAGCAAAGGCCTCGGACGCGCCGTGGCGGAAGAATTAGCTCGCGATGGCGCCGAAGTCGCCATTTGCGCTCGTTCCGCCGCCCATCTCGAGCAAGCCGTCGAAAGCATTCACAAGGCCACGGGACGCAAAGTTTTTTCTCACGCGCTCGACGTCACCAAGCCCGAAGCCGTTCATGAATTCGTTTCCGCTATGGAAAAACGTTTTGGCCGCGTGGACATTTGCGTCACCAACGCCGGAGGGCCGCCGGCCAAAAAATTCCTCGACATTTCTCTTGAAGACTGGCGCGCTGCTGTCGACCTCACGCTCATGAGCGCTGTCTATTTTGCCCGCGAAGTCCTTCCCATCATGCGCAAAGCGCGCTGGGGACGCCTCATTGCCATCACTTCCGTATCCGTGAAGCAGCCCATAGACAACCTGCTGCTCTCGAATTCCATTCGCGCCGGCGTCACCGGCCTGATGCGCACGCTCGCCAATGAATTTGGCCCCGACGGCATCACCGTCAACTGCGTTTGCCCGGGCTACACGCTTACAGAGCGCCTCGACGAACTTGCCGCCGTCGCCGCAAAAAATTCCGGCGTCGCCCGCGAAAAAATCATCGAAGGCTACGCCGCAAACGTTCCTTTGCGCCGCGTCGGCAAACCCGAAGAATTCGCCGCCATGGTTGCGTTTCTCGCTTCCGAGCGCGCCAGCTACATCAACGGCTGCTCGATTCCTGTGGACGGTGGCTATGTGAAAGGTCTCCTCTAGTTCGCCGCCCCGTCGGCATCAGGCGGCAGGGTTTTTCTTTCGGCCAGCGCGCGACGGCTTTTTGCGCTGTTTTTTCGCGCGGGGCATTGTTTCGAGTGACGTATTGTCCGGCTCGTATTCACTCTGCACTAAGCCGCCCTTATAGCACCGCGTCGCCACATGGCGCAGACGGATATCGTGCGGCACA
>DAIRCW010000351.1:0-2313 GCA_036796475.1 Candidatus Acidiferrales bacterium
CGCCGCCGACGCCAGCGACACTTCGTGCTCGCCCGAGCGTCCGCCAAACAAAATCCCCACTCGTAAACGTTTTTTGTTTTCCATAGCTACCTAATGAGCATCTGTCTGTTTGGGACTGTCTTAATCACCCACGAACCTCAAGAAAGTGTGGGCCTTCTTCTGGCATTGCTTAGCCACATCGCACACTCTCCGAAGTACTTCGATTTGCTCCTCGGAAGTCGCTTGGCCAATTAACTTTTCAAGCTCTGCAATAACTTGGGGCATCTGCAAGTGGTTAAAAAACGTGTAGCCATACTCATCGACGTATTGCAGCAAGGGATAGGAAGACTCTCGAATAGGCCAGAGCTTCGCCATCGAATAATACTTGTCTGTCACCACCGCATAGCGCGTCGTTCCGTCTGCATTTTGCCAGTAAATGTTAATCGCCATTTGCGTGAGGTTAGCAAAATTAGAGAATCTTCTTTCCGAGGCCGGAGAGGACGAGCTCGACTCCCAAAATTGCCGTCTTATTGTGCAAATCGATGACCGGATTAATTTCCACCAGCTCAAACGAAACCATCGCGCGGCTGTCAGCGATCATTTCCAGCGCCAAATGGGCCTCGCGATAAGTCACGCCGCCGCGCACCGGCGTGCCAACTCCGGGGGCTTCAGCCGGATCCAAAAAATCCATGTCGAGGCTCACGGCGACTCCATTCGTGTCGTCGCTAGCGAAACGCAGGGCCTCGGCCATCACGTCACGCATCCCGCGTTCATCAATCTCACGCATGGTAAAAATGTGCACGCCCGACTTTTTCACTAATTGCCGCTCTTTTGCGTCTAGTTCGCGAATGCCCACCATCGCGATGTTCTGCGGCTCGATCTTTGGCTTGAATCCGCAAATCTCCGTCAGCTCCGGCGCGCCATAACCCATGACCGCCGCAAGCGGCATCCCGTGGACGTTTCCCGAAGGACTTGTGTCCGGCGTATTCATATCGCCATGCGCGTCCAGCCAGATGAAACCCACGCGCTTCGACTGTTTTTTGTAGAACGAAGCCACTCCCGCGGCCGATCCCGCTGCGATGGAGTGATCGCCGCCCAAAACGAGCGGCATCATGTCGTCCGCCAGCGAACGTTCCACGGCATCCGCCAAGCCCTGGCAAGTCTCGGAGATTTCCTTCAAGTATTTCGCGCGCTTGTCGCCGTAGTGCTGCTCTTCCGGCTGCTTGACGGAAATGTTTCCCAAGTCTTCGACTTGGTATCCCAGCTGTTTCAGCCGCGCCTGCAATCCCGCCACGCGCAGCGCCGAAGGCCCCATATCCACGCCGCGCCGGCTCGCGCCCAAGTCCATCGGCACACCGAGAATCCGAATTTTCTGCGCCATGCGCTGCTTATCCCCCTGAAATTATGGCAGGCGAAGCGAACCCTAAGGATAGACCCGGTACAACATGCGAGGGAACGGAATTACTTCACGAATGTGCTCGGTTCCGCAAATCCATGCCACGGTGCGTTCGAGGCCCAGTCCAAATCCCGCGTGCGGCACGCTCCCGTAACGCCGCAAATCCAAATACCACTCGAACGATTCCTCCGGCAGCTTGTGCTCGTGCAGCCGCCGTATCAGCGTGTCGTAATTCGCCAGACGCTCGCCGCCGCCGATGATTTCGCCGTAACCCTCCGGCGCGATCATGTCGAAGCTCAGCGAAAGTTCCGGTCGCTCGGCGTCGGTGGCCATGTAAAACGCTTTCATCGCCGAGGGATAATGGTGAATCATTACCGGCTTCTCGAAATTCTTCGAAATAACCGTTTCCTCGTCTCCGCCAAAGTCATCGCCGAATTTCGCCGGATTGCCCGCCGTATTCAGCACTTTTATCGCTTCTTCGTACGTAACGCGCGGAAACGGCGGCGCGATTTTCTCCAGCTTCTTCGGGTCGCGCTTCAGCATCTCCAACTCGCGCCCCCGGTTCTTCACGCACGCCTGCACCATCGCGCTCACCAGGCCTTCGCCCAGCAGCATCATGTCTTCCAAATGCGAATATGCCGCTTCCGGCTCGAGCATCCAGAATTCCGTCAAGTGCCGCCGCGTTTTCGATTTTTCCGCGCGGAACGTCGGCCCGAAGCAATACACTTTTCCGAGCGCCGCTGCCGTCGCCTCCACGTAAAGCTGCCCCGATTGCGTCAGGTACGCTTTCTGCTCGTCAATGTAATCCACCTCAAAAAGCGTCGTCGTTCCTTCGCATGCCGCCGGAGTGAAAATCGGCGCGTCCGTAAGCGTGTAGCCCTGACTGTCCATGAAGTTCCGCGCCGCCCGTTCTGCCTCCGCGCGAATGCGCAAAATCG
>DAIRCW010000352.1:0-2309 GCA_036796475.1 Candidatus Acidiferrales bacterium
GGTGCCATTTTTTACCGTTCCGGAGACCGTTCCCGCAAAAGTAGAAAGCGCGCCAGAGAGCGCGAAAAATGCCACGACAGCGGCTACATTTGCTACCCGCACCGCGCGTTTTTGAAATCGCTGCAAAATCATCGTTTTTCGCATCTCTTCCGCGTCCATTCCGGTGGTTATCGCGCTTTTTCCGACATCGCTTGCCGCGTGGCCGCAGTGGGCGCGCCGCCGGTAAGTTTGTCCATTTCGCCAATCACGCGAGCGGCTTCGATCTCCAGCGCGCGCTTCATTTCTTCGTAATCTTCCTCTGAAAATTTGCCAGCGCGATGCTCAAAACGCAAGTCGCGCAGGTTGTCGTAGATCGTGTCGCGGCGTTCGAGCAATTGATCGAGCTTGGAGCGGTGCGGCGCAAAGTCGGACGCCTCGAATTTCACGCCGAAGACGAACCACAGCGTCGCCGCGGCCAGCGCCACACAGACGAGAGCGATCAGAATGACTTCCGCCGTCATAAAATTCTATTTTTCGCCAAGCCGAAAGACTCACCTCAGCGGCTAAAGCCGCATGGAGCCATGCCTTTGCGGCACCGCTGAAGCTCTGTTCTGACAATACTGGCCGAAAGTCCCCACGCTCAAAAAGCGAGCATGGGGCACCCGCAAAATCAAAGGCCGCAAATTCGCGAACGGCGCAACAAACTCACGCCGCTCAATCGTCGATATGACCACGCAAATCGTGCTGGGCGCGCGCGAGCAAATCGGAAGAAACGCGCGGCGCGGCAGCTGCGCGGCGCTTCCAGCGCGTTACCACAAACAATGCAACCGCGATGCCGCCGAGCGACACGAGAATCGGCATCAGCCACGCCCACAAATCGAATCCCGCAGCTGGCGGAGAAATCAGCACGGTGGGGCCGTATTCCTGCACGAACGACTGCAGCACCAAATCGTCCGACTGTCCGCTCGTGACGCGGTCGGAGACTTCCTTGATTTCCTTTTGCGCAAACGCGCACGGCCCGGCGAACGCGCCGCCGCTGTGCGTGCACTTCCCTGCTGCGTCGCTGCATCCGCCGCACATACACATGATGCGGTCGCTTAAAGCCTTGACCTTCGTCGAGGGCGCATCCTGTGCCCGCATCGGCGCCGAAAAACTCGCGGCAAGAACCAGCGCGCATCCGAGCAGAACCAGCGCCAGCGCGGAAATTTGAATTCGCGGGGCTTTAGTCATCAGCGTGACCTACGCTAACAGGTACGCGCGCGGTAGCAGGCGCGGATTCTCGCTCCGCGTGAAGAACAATTTGCAACTGACGATTGGGAATGAGCGCGAGGACCGTGCCGAGCACGAGAACAAGTCCGCCGAGCCAAATCCATTTCACCAGCGGATTCAAGTAGGCATGAATGACCGGGCTGTTGTCCTCGGGATTGCGTCCGGAGTAGACGATGTAAAGATCGCGCGCCAGCGACGAATGTAGCGCGACCACTGTTTGTGTGACTTCGCTTGCGGTGTAGAAGCGACGCTCCGGATAGAGCATCATCACCGAGCGATTGCCTTCGAAGACTTCGACAGTGGCGCGCTCGGCATTGTAGTTGGCGTTGGAAGTCTCGTCGTAATTCTGCGCGACCAGCGTGTACGGGCCGATATTCATCTTTGAGCCGACCGGAAGCCGCTGTTGGATATTTTGATTGAACGCCTGCCCGGAAACGCCCACGAAAATCAGCACGATGCCGAAGTGCACGATGTAGCCGCCGTAACGGCGCGTGTTGCGCATAGTGAGCTGGCCGACCGACGAGAAAATGTTTGCGCCGCTGCGCGTGGAGAGCACCCGTGCGCCGCGGAAAAATTCCGAGAAAATCGTCAGCGTGACGAACACTGCAAGAATCATGCAAATCAGCGCGTAAAAATTGCGGTCGCCAAAAATAAACGCGACAACTCCGGCAGCAAACCCGGCGGCGAGCGGCCAGGCGAAGTTGCGCTTCAGACTGGAGAGCGAAGTCCTGCGCCATGCGAGCAGCGGGCCGACGCCTGTGAGAAAAAGTAGAAACAGCGCGATGGGGATATTCACTTTATTAAAGAACGGCGGCCCAACAGTAATCTTGCTGCCCTCGATCCATTCGGTGAACACCGGGAAGAGCGTGCCCCACAGCACAGCGAAACACGCGGCGAGGAGAACCAAATTGTTGAAGAGGAAACTCGATTCGCGCGAAACCACCGAATCGAGTTGATTGTCCGTGCGCAAATAATCGCGATTGAGCCAGTATGCGCCAAAGCAGACAGCGAAGACGACAGCGAGGAACGTCACGAACCACGAGCCGATGGAAGATTGCGCG
>DAIRCW010000353.1:0-2297 GCA_036796475.1 Candidatus Acidiferrales bacterium
ACAATCGCCAATCCTGCGCCGAATTCTCCAATAAGATAATTCGTCAGCGGCGCTGGCCGGGTGAGCGGATCAAAAAATCCTTGAATGAAAATATTGTGGCTCGCGTGCAGGAACATGCCTGTCCAGACGCTCGCGGACTTCAACCGCAACCACGCGAACAGAAACGCGATGCCGATGACCATCACGGTGAAACAAATGAGCGAGTACCAAGTCGGCCCAGCGCCGTGATAATTGGCCAGCAGTATCAGCGGATAATGCCAAAGTGACCAGATAATGCCGCTGGCCAATGCCACTCCGCCGAACGGCATAATCTTCGCAAGCTGTGGAACGAGGAAACCGCGCCAGCCCAGCTCTTCGCCGAGCGCCGAAGTGCAGGATTGCGCCATTCCGATTGTCGCGAGCAGCACGAAGTAACTCGGCACCGAGGCGGGTAGATGAAATCTTTGCATCAGCCCCGCAATCAATGGCGCGTGAAAATTCGCGTAGCCCGCAAGCCACAGTGGAACGTAAACGACCGCGGCATAAGCGAGCGGAATGGCATAACTCGCCGCCTGATACTTCGTTTTGCCCCATCCAAATCCGTGCCCGCGCAGATTGCCTTGAAAAATGAGCCGCGTAATCAGGCCCGCCGCTCCCGGCGACCACATCAGGCAGAGGACGACTAATCCACCGTGCACGGCCAGTGAGCCATTGTGAATAATCAGCCGGTAAAAAACGGAACTGAACGAGAATGTCAGGACCAGAAAAACAAGAATGGAAAGCCTGGTGCGGTTTGCGCTTGTGTTCGCCATCGTGAACTCCTCTTCGCGTGCAAACGGGGAACTGTTCTCGGGGCCTCGCGCAGCCCGCACTATATCTGAATTCGCTTTCTTGCACGCGAAAAAATAGAAACCTGAGCTGCGAGCGCGCGATTCTAGTGCAAAAACCAACTGCATCCATCGCCAGGGGCAGTTATGAAGCGGTTGTTGGGATTCATTCTGGTTCTTTTCTGTACGTCCACGATTTTCGCGCGCGGGAATTTTGCAGCGCCTGCTCAGGACAAGCCGCTGTCATCTATCGCGGAGAAAACTGCTGGAATGGAGAAAATGCCCGGCTTCTTCACATATTACTGGGGTGCGCGCGAAAGAGCGTAGCGGCAAAAAACAGCTCGCCACGGTCGTCCATGGAGACATAAGGCCGCACGGCGCGCTAGCCTTACGAACGCGTATCCCGTATCTTCAGAAATCCTCGACTACGGCCCTCGATACCGCCGACTCGGTTGAGGGCGCTTCGAGTGCGGACATTTCCGATAGAGATTCCTCGAGGAGTCTGCCGAAGGAATACCGCGCCGAACGAAACACACTGTGGTGCCCGGTCCAAACGACGCAGCAGGTCCCAACGAGAAAGACTCTGTGCAACTGGGTTATGAGACAGCGCAAACCCGGTGCCCGCCGCGCGGTGATCTGCGCCAACATGGATTTCTGAAACCGCAAATGCGCAGCCTCGTCCGCTAGAATCACAGAGCTGATCTCACGAAGAAGCAAGGACTTCGTGGCGCCACCCAGAGCCCGATAGTACGGGACAGCAATCACTTCAGCCGTCACGAGAACGCGCAGTTCGAGTTCGAGGCCGGCAAGAACACGGATGCGCCGAAAAATCCCGTCGAGCCAGTGGTTCCGCAAGGCAGCAATGCCCTCCCGCGTCATAAACTGCAAAAGAATCCGGCTATGGCGTTGTTCCTCCTTGATGAACAGGGCGAGCGCGGTAACAAAGTGCGGGTTGTTCACAGAACGAGCCCACTTCTTGCCTCGCTCCAGGAGACGCCGTCCCTCAGCACCCTCGCCAAGTTGAAATTGTTGAATCGATCCGGCAACCGCGCGGTGTTCTGCATTTGAGAGCGTGTAGTCGCACTCCCAGGGAAGGCCGTCAGCGGCGGTGCGTTTCGCGGCGAAGTACGAGGACCATGCTTTCGAGGCACGCAGGACTTCTTCGGCTTGAGCGGACATGCGGGTCACCTCTCATTGACTTTATATACCAAAGTACTTTTCTATAGCAAGTGAAATGATGGCCAGCAGGTTCTTCAGGCGCATGCATCCCGCGACCAGAACATCGGGCAAATTTCAAAACCTCGGCAGCGCGGGCTCGGCGCTACCATTTGTGGTATTCTCATCCTTGACAACACCGAGCTCCCCTGCGTAGGCTCACCGCCTGGCAATTGATCCATGGACTCCGACCAACACTTGGGATGGTTGGCTCTCGCTCTCACGCCGGGCCTCGGCGCGCGCTTGATTGGCAAGCTGCTGCGCGAGTTTGGCAGC
>DAIRCW010000354.1:0-2262 GCA_036796475.1 Candidatus Acidiferrales bacterium
TTGCTGGCGCTCTCGGCGCGCTGATCATGGGCCGTTTGATCGACCGATTCGGTGCCCGGAAGATCGTGATACTCGCGACGTTTCTCTTTGCGCTAGTGCTCCTCTGCAACGGCCTCGTCTCTGGGAAACTGTGGCAGCTGTACATCTTTTTTCTTCTTCTCGGTGTTCTAGGTCCTGGGACTGGGGCGATGCCATACAGCAACCTAATCTCCTATTGGTTCGATCGCCATCGAGGCTTGGCCCTGGGTCTGATGATGCTGGGAGTCGGTCTTGGGGCAACTCTCATGCCATCGCTGGCACAGCGGCTGATTACTGCATTTGGCTGGCGCGTTTCCTACTTGCTTTTTGGCGCCGCTATGCTGCTTATCGCCGTGCCGATGCCCATGTTGTTTTTGAGGGACCATCCCCAAAGCATGGGCCTCCTTCCCGATGGCGAATCACACACGCTCGCCACAGTGGCGAAAACGATCAAAGGCCACGGTTTGAGCTGGCGCGATGCCCGCGTGGACGCCGTGTTTTGGTCCATGGCCTGCGCTTTTTGCCTGGTCATGGCAGGATTGCAAGGGACTTTAGTTCACCTGCCGGCCATGCTCCTCGATCGGGGAAGCACCGCTCAAATCGGTGCACTGGCCGCTTCTTGCATTGGCGCTGCTCTGCTTGTCGGCAGAGTGGGCACGGGCTACCTCCTTGACCGGTTCTTTGCGCCTTATGTAGCTGCGCTTTTGTTTGGACAGGCTGCCCTCGGAATCCTTTTGCTCGTGGTTCATGGGCCGAATTGGCTGCCCTTCATCGCAGCGGTTTCCGTGGGTTTAGGGGTGGGAGCGGAAGCGGACCTTATGGCCTACATGATCAGCCGGTATTTCGGGCTTCGTTCGTTCTCGGAAATTTATTCCTACGCCTGGGCCGCGTTTGTCATATCCGTCGCTATTGGCCCGTACTTGATGGGCCTTGGATTCGACAAGACCGGCTCGTACCGTCTGCCGCTTCTCGCGTTCGTGCTGGCCGCGAGTGCCGCGGCCGTCTTGATGGCGCGCATCGGCCCATATCGCTTCGGCCCGCAAAGGCCAGCCCCCGCAGCACTCGAAGTTCAAGCGGAGATCGTCAATCCGTGAGCTCGGTTACAAATTTTTCCCGGAGGTGCTTTGATGGACGCTAAATCCAGCCCGGTTGTCGCGGCGAACCGTAGCGGAGGTGCTGCGCCCGGGATGCCGCCGAAAGAACTGCTGCAAATCGCCGACGGGTTCATCGTGAACCGCTGCACGTGCGCGGTCGCAAAACTCGGTGTCGCCGATGTGCTTACCGACGGCCCGCAAAGCGCGGCGCACATCGCCAAACAACTCAGCGTCAATGCCTCCGCGCTGCATCGCGTTCTCCGCGCGCTTGCCAGCGCGGGTGTGTTCGAAGAAATCGCTCCCCAATCGCCGGGTGCGCCGCGCCTTTTCGCGAACAACCACGTGTCGCATTTTCTCCGCAGCAACGTGCCCGGCTCGCTGCGCGCGCGTTTCATTTTCGGCGACATCGAATTTATCTATGCGCCTTGGGCTGAGCTTGTCCACTGCATCGAAACCGGCAAAACCGGCCGCGAGAAAGTCTTTGGCATGGACGGCTTCGAATACCTGAAGCAGCATCCCGACCAAGCCCGCATTTTCGACGACGCCATGACCAGCATGTCCGCAGTTCTTGGCCCGCCCGTTGCTGCGGCTTACGATTTCGGACAGTGGGGCACTATCACCGACGTTGGCGGAGGCAACGGCATTCTGCTCGCCGCGATTTTGCGCGCGCATCCGAAATTACAGGGCGTGCTCGCCGATTTGCCTCACGTGCTCGAACGCGCCCAGGAGCGCGGTTATATTTCCGGCGAATTGCAGAGCCGCGCACAAATGCGCGAGTGCGATTTTTTCCTTACAATTCCTTCCGGCACGCGCGCTTACGTTATGAAAAGCGTTATACACGATTGGGACGACGAAAAGGCCCGGCACATCCTCGGGAATTGCCGCCGCGCGGTTCCGAAAGATGGTGCACTGCTCCTCGTGGACTGGAATTTGCCCGCAGGGCCTGAGCCTTCGCCGGCAAAAATCGTGGACATCGTCATGCTCGTTCTCACCGGCGGCCGGGAACGTACTCCCGACGAATATCGCGAGCTACTCGCGAGCGCCGGCTTCCGCCTGAATCGCGTCATACCCACTCCCACCGGCATGGCCGTCTTCGAGGCGCTTCCCGCGTGAACGCGAAAGCGAAATGAACTTCTTGCCGCTCGTTCTG
>DAIRCW010000355.1:0-2258 GCA_036796475.1 Candidatus Acidiferrales bacterium
GGCCCATTCCACCTCGCAAACATTGTTCCCGACCAGGAAATTGTCCTCGAACGAAATCCGTCCTACTTCGCCGGCCCGCCCGCGCTCGAAACCGTCCGCTTCCGCATTATTCCCGACGCGCTCACTCGCGCCCTCGAACTTCGCAAAGGCTCCGGCGACCTCGAATCCAATTCGCTCACGCCCGATATGGTGAGCGCCTTCGCCCGCGACCCGCGCATCGAAGTCTCCCACGCGCCCGGCACAACGCTCGCCTACATCTGTTTCAATTTCGATGACCCCATTCTTAAGCGCCGCGAAGTCCGCCAGGCGCTCGCTTATGCCACAGATCGCCCCGCGCTCATCCAGTATCTTCTTCACGGCACAGCCCGTCCCGCGGAAAGCCTCTTGCCCCCCGCCGATCCCTATTTCGACGCCCCCAATTCCGATGCAAACGTCCCGCAGTACAATTTCGATCCCGCCCGGGCCAATTCCCTGCTCGACGCCGCCGGATTTTCGCGCGGCCCTGACGGCATTCGCTTCCACATACAAATCAAAACCTCTACCGACGAATCCACGCGCATTCTCGCCGCCGCTCTGCAGGACCAATGGCATCGCGTCGGCGTGCAGCTCGATTTGCGTTCGCTCGAATTCGCCACCTTCTACGCGGACATCACCCGCGGCAGCTTCCAGCTCTACACGCTGCGCTGGGTCGGCGCGAATCTCGACCCCGACATTTTCGATTATGTTTTTAATAGCGGAAGAATTCCGCCGGCAGGAGCGAATCGCGGCCACTACCGCAATCCGCAATTGGATGCGCTACTCGAAGAGTCCCGCGTCACCTCGGACGAAACAAAGCGCAAGAAAATCCTCGCGCAAATTCAGCAGATCGTCGCCCAGGACGAGCCGTACATCAATCTCTGGTATTACGACAACGTTTGCGTCCACAGCCGCCGCCTCGCCAACATTCAACTCTCTCCCGGCGGCGACTTCGACTTCCTCCAGCACGCTCTTGTGTTGGCGCATTGACATTCGCGCACAATCGCTCATGCCGAGACTGTAGCGGCGGCTTCATGCCGCCAGCCGTTGTCTTTTGCTCTTGATTCAGTAGCGCGACAGTTTGCCGCCCTCGCGAAAATCTGCGGCTCCTGCCGTTACCTCTGTAGCGCAGAGTCGTACCCCTCAGCGACTCTGCGGCCTTTTTTTCTGTTTGCCTTTTTTGGGAGTGCGGCGTCTTGACGCCGCTTTGCCACCGCGCCCTCGTGACCCAGTCGTTGCCTTGATCCCTTGCCCAACCCTTGTGGCTTTTACCTTCCGTGTGCCTCGCGCCTGCACATCGTGGCGGCTGTCCTTCTGAGAGGAAGAATAAAATTCCACGTTCTCTATTTCACCGGTGAGGGCATCCCGGCCAGCAGCACGGCCGCCGCATTCCTTCCTTTAGTTCACTGCGCACACGCTCCACGTGCTGCCGTCTCGTTTCCGGTTTCTTTACCGAGATAACCCAGCAGATCCACTCATTCCGCGCCAGCGGCGTGATGTCTTCCCATTTTTCCCGCGCCTCCGGATCCGAAATGAGTGCCTTCCGCAAATCTGCCGGCACACTGTGAACGGCGCCCGAGGAAAGTCTTTTCGTAGCCATGGACTCAGGTTCTAGCTTGTCACCAACCAGCGATGGATCAGAAGGCGCGTCAGCACAAATTTCTCGCTCCGGCGCAGCGCTCATTTCACAGTGCGATTGATTTCCGTATTCTGAGCGGCGGCAATCAACCATCCGCCTTTCTCGCGAGTGATCACGAATATGAGCATGCCGCGCCTCGCATTCGACGTTCGCGTATCCCCAAGCAATTCCCATCTCACGCGAGCAATCGCTACGTCCTTTCGCAAGAATCGTGCCTCGATATCACTGAACTTCATGGTGCTGCTCTTGAATATTCCGTAGTGCGGGTCCGCCTTATCAAAACCCGGCGTGTCGCGCGGAATCGCGCCGTGCGACCAGGCATGCTTCATCTGAATCTCTTTCCTTCCTTTCCACCAACTCCCTCCTACATTCACGAAATCGGCGTCCGGCGCAAAAAGTTTCCCGAATGCCTCCATATCGTGGCGGTTCCAATCCGTCGCGAAACCCTGCACAAAACTTTTCATGTCCTGCGCGCTATTCGGTGCCGCCGGAAGAGCTGTTGCCGAGACGAAACTCACCGCAAGAATCATTGCAAACGAACTGAGGATTTTGCTCAAGCTGTCGCCCCCAGGCTGCTTACCTCGCCTTTCACCCTTCAACGACT
>DAIRCW010000356.1:0-2236 GCA_036796475.1 Candidatus Acidiferrales bacterium
TATGCGGCCACGCTCCAAGATGTCCATTTGCGCCCCGTGGAGCGCACATTCGGCGCGTACAAGCTTCAGTGCGTTGCGGTGGAGAAAAATGCGAGCATTAGCGACCCAACTCAGTACTGTTTTGAACCGGACAGCTCAATCCTTCGATACAGCCGTGGATTCGGCTGGTTCCAAACTGTTTACAATCGGATTGTTACCTTTCAGAACCGCAATGTGGCTCAGGATGTGGATGTCACAAACGGCGGAAAACCTTATCTCAAGCTGCGGGTGCAAACCCTTGAATTAATTCCACACGGCGGTGATGCGGATTTTCTACCGCCGTCCAACGCGGTTGGTCCTCTCGGCGGCCGAATTTCTGGTATTTTCGAAATGCCAGTCAAAACGGCACCTCTTCAGTCGCCAGGATCGCTAGGAGGGCAGCATTTTACAGTGACCGTCGACATTGTAATCGGAAAAGACGGGCATGTGATCAGCGCTCAAGGAATCTCTGGCCCTCGGGACGGCTACAAAGCTTGCGAGGATTCCGTCCGAAAATGGGTCTTCGCGCCTTATCTTGTCCTCAAGCAACCCGTTGAGGTTGAAGAAAAAGTGTCATGCACGTTTAACTAGAGAGCGACCCCAACGGTTGGGTACTTTCGAGCGGCCCCAATTTAATACGTCCTTCGCGTTGACCCCGCACTCCCGCAAGACTATATTGGCCTCTCCACGTCTAACCGACCATGAATCAGCGCCTCATCCGCGACCTGCAAACGCTCCTCACGCGCGACAACGTTCTCTCTCGCCCTGAAGACTTGCTGCTTTACGAATACGACGGTTCCGTCGAACTCGCCCGCCCGCAGTGCATCGTTTTCCCGCGCGATGCTTCTGACGTCGTGCAAATCGTCCAGCTCGCCAAACGCTACGAAACTCCCATCGTCGGACGCGGCGCCGGCACCGGCCTCTCCGGAGGCGCGCTCGCTCGCAACGGCGGCATCATCGTTTCCTTCGCGCGCATGAACCGCATCCTCGAACTCGACATCGAAAACCAACTCGCTGTCGTCCAGCCCGGCGTCGTGAATTCCGATCTTTCGCTGGCCGTCGCGCACGCCGGATTGCATTTCGCTCCCGACCCTTCCAGCCAAAAAGCCTGCACCATCGGCGGCAACGTCGCCGAAAATTCCGGCGGCCCGCACACGCTGGCTTATGGCGTCACCTCGAATCACGTCCTCGGATTGCAACTCGTCCTGCCTGACGCCCGCCTCATTCGCATCGGCGGCGAATCGCCCGACGCGCCCGGCTATGATCTCTGCGGACTTTTCGTCGGCTCCGAAGGCACTCTCGCGCTCGTCACCGAAATCACCGTCCGCCTTACGCGCCTGCCAGAATCTACAAAAACTCTTCTGGCCATCTACGATTCCGTTGACGCCGCCACGGAAACCGTCGTCGAAATCACCGCCCGCGGCATCACTCCTGCCGCCTGCGAAATGCTCGACGGCTGGACTCTTCGCGCCGTCGAAGCCTGGGTCCACGCAGGATTCCCGCTCGACAGCGCCGCCGTCCTGCTCATCGAAGTGGACGGCCTGCGCGAAGCCGCCGAAGAACACGCCGCGCAGATCACCGAGGTCTGCAAGAAATGCGGTGCGCGCGAAGTCCGCGTGGCTCGCGACGCGAAGGAGCGCGAACTTCTCTGGAAAGGCCGCAAGAACGCCTTCGGCGCCGTCGGCAGGCTCTCGCCCACTTACTATGTGCAGGACGGCGTCATCCCGCGCACCAAATTGCCGCAGACGCTGCGCGAAATTGATCGCATCGGCAAGGCCAATGGCTTTGAGATCGGCAACATTTTCCACGCCGGCGACGGTAACCTGCATCCCATCATTCTTTTCGACGCGCGCGACGAAAAGCAGTTCCAGCGCGCCGTCTCCACCGCCGACGCCATCATTCGCTTTTGCGTCGAAATGGGCGGCGCCATCACTGGCGAACACGGCGTCGGCATGGAAAAAGACCGCCTCATGCCTCTGCTTTTCACCGAAGACGACATGAACTTGATGAAACGCGTTCGCGACGCATTCAATCCCGCGGGCCTGCTCAATCCCGGCAAAATTTTCCCGTCCGGCAAAGGCTGTGGCGAAGTCCGCATCCGTCCCATGCCGCTCGCCGGTGCCGCGCAAAACTCTCCGCGCTCTGAGTCAGTCACATCGTGACTTCTTCCGCCACAGTTGCGAGCAGCCGACTCAGCGACATCGTTGGTTCGCAGAAT
>DAIRCW010000357.1:0-2209 GCA_036796475.1 Candidatus Acidiferrales bacterium
GCCGCCGCTCGAGAGCTCTTCCGCCGCGGCCGCGATGCCGCCGAACTTGCCATTGCCCCATGGCGCGCGGACCCCGAAGTTTCGCGCGGCATTTCGGCCGAGGGTACCGTGGGAATCGCCGTCACTCCTGCGCGCTTTGCGAAAATCCGTTCTGCGCTCCAGAATCCTCCGCTCGCCACGGTGCCGCCCGACCAGGACGCTGAGGAATTCGAATGGTCACTCCCCGACAATATCCATCTCGACATTCTCACCACGCGCGCGCCCTCCGCCGATGGCGCGATTGCGAGATTCCTCGCCAAATTCGGCGAAGGCATCCAGCAAGTTGAATTCCTCACGAATAACGTAGACGAGGCCACGCGCCTGCTGCGCTCGCGCCTCTCGGTCAATGCTATCTACCCGCAAACGCGCGACGGCGCGGATGGCACTCGCGTCAATTTTTTCCTCGTCAGTGCGTCCGGAGCGCCCAAGATTCTTATCGAACTTGTGGAGAGAAAGAAGTAGAATCTCTTCAGCGTTGCTTCTCGTCAGCGGAAACTAACCAGCCGCATTTTGCGTACTCTCAATGAGAGAATAACAACTGAAGTTCGAAGGAGCGGGGCATGCCATTTGTCTCTGAAATCGAGCAGCAGCAAGCCAGTCCCGGCTTGCGCGAAATTTATTCCGCAATCGAAAAGGATTTCGGCGCGCTTCCCCATTTTTTCAAAGCCCTCGGCGCCACCCCTGACGTCATAGCTGCGCAGTTGCGGATGAATTCCGCCATCATGGGCAATGGCGCGCTTTCCGCCTCGGTGAAAGAGCAAATCGGCCTCGTCGTCAGCGGCATCAACTCGTCCTCCTACTGCATCGCCATTCATATGGAATTGTTACAGCGCTTCGGCTTCGACAAGGCCACCGCGCGCAAGCTCGCCACCAATTACATGAACGCGCCGGTAGACGACAAAACCAAAGCCCTCTTCCGTTTTGCCGACAAACTCACCCGCAAACCGGTCGAAATCGAGCAAAGTGATGTCGACGAAGTACTGCGCGCAGGATGGACTCAGGACGCGTTGCGCGAGACCGTTCTCGTCGTCGCCTTTTTTAACTACATTAACCGCGTCTCGTTCGGCCTCGGCCTCGTCCCAGATCACTGAGACAAGCCTGCGCAAACACGCGCTGACTCTTCACACAAACGGATTTTCGTCCGCCGTCGGCCCGTACACCACCGGAACCGGCACGTCCAGCAGCCTCAAGTAAACTGACAGTTGCCCGCGATGGTGATACAAATGATTGAGCAGATTCGTCCGCAGCGCGGCCACCCGCGTTTTTCGGAATAGTTCCTTGCCCTGGTAAACCAATTTCCAATTTTCCATGGCCGCTTGCTCGCTCAGATTGCGCAACGCTTCTTCGCCCGCGCGCACGTTCTTCTCGAACGCCGCGCGAATTTCCTCCACGCTGTTTGGAACCGCCGGTGAGCCCGCTCTCGCCGCAAATTCATCCGCTGTCGCGATGTTTTCCGCGAGCCCGTGAAGATTCGCTACGTGCATCGCCAGTTCTCCCAGTGAACGCGACTTCGGATGCGGCTTCCACGAAAGCTTATCGCCCGGAATTCTCTCCAGCACGCGGCGCGTCGCCGGAGCCTCATCTCGAAATTCATTCAAAATAAATTCCACGATGTTCATGCGCCTCTCCTGTTCATTTCAATTTGGCCGCTCTTCAATATTTTATTCCGTCTTCTAACCGTGATTCCCGCTCTGCTCGATCAGTTTCGCCACCAGCGCCGTCCACCCCGTCTGATGACTGGCGCCCAGCCCTGCTCCATTGTCCCCATGAAAATATTCATAGAACAAAAGCAAATCGCACCAGTAAGGATCGGTTTGAAAAACCTCCGTGCCGCCATAGACAGGCCTCCGGCCATCCTTCCCTTTCAGGAAAAGACGCACCATCCGTCGTGAAATCTCTCCAGCCACTTCCCAAAGTGTGTGCAGCTGCCCCGAACCTGTCGGAAACTCAACGGTGAGCTGTTTGCCGTAATAGAAATCGAAGCGCTGCAGCGCCTCAATCAGCAGAAAATTTGGCGGAAACCACACCGGGCCGCGCCAATTCGAATTCCCTCCAAAAAGCGCCGTCGTGGATTCCGCCGGCTCGTAATCCACCGTGTTCTCATGCCCATCGAGCGTCAACACAAAAGGATGCTCTTGATGAAATTTCGATAGCGAACGGAGGCCATACG
>DAIRCW010000358.1:0-2199 GCA_036796475.1 Candidatus Acidiferrales bacterium
CATGGAAATCAATCTTGACCGCCGGCTCGTCGACAAGCGCGTCTTCCCCACCATCGATATCAACCGCTCCGGCACGCGCAAAGACGAATTGCTGTTGCCTGCCGACGAACTCAATCGCGTGTGGGTGCTGCGAAAAGTCTTGAGCCCGCTCTCCACCGTCGAAGCCATGGAATTGCTTCTCGGCCGCCTCGTCAAATCCAAGAGCAACGCCGAATTCCTCGGCTCCATGTCCAGCCCAAGCTGACAAATCCGTCTAGGACTTGCATCCTGAGCCCGCCTGCGCCGCAGCGAATCGTCCAGTCTGCGTAAGCCGTGTAGCGCAGCGTCTGTGCTTTTCACACCCTACGGTTTTGCTTGCGGCAATTTTGTCGGGCGGAATCGTATTCTTTCTACTTCTCGAGCTTATCCAGCTCCTGCTGCGCCTTCTCTAAAATCTCATGGATTTTCTTGATCCGGTCCGGCTCGCCGCCTCCGCGCGTGGCCGCACGCATCGCGGATTTCATCACTTGCGCAGCCGGCCGCGCCACCGCCGACGCTTCCGGACCCATCCATGGCGCCCACTCCCGAAAACCCTTGGCCCGCTCCCAAATGCGCGCGATGGCCTCCTTGTTCGCTTCCAATTCCTTTTTGCCGGCTTCCGTGATCCGGTAAACGCGTTTCCCATCTTGCTCGGAAACCTTCACCAAATCCTCGTCCTCAAGCTGCTGCAGCGTCGGATAGATCGCGCCCGCGCTCGCCCGGTAAAGACCGCCGGAACGTTCTTCCAGATCTTTCATCAGTTGATATCCATGCTTCGGCGCCTCCGCCAAAAGCGACAGGAGCGCCAGCCGCACTTCGCCCGCCTCGAAAAACCGGCCCGACCAGCCGCTTCCGTACTTCATTCCCACGCCCCACCGCCCGCTTTCGCCGCGATAGCCGACGAACCCGGGCCACGCGCCCCATCCTCGCCTCATGCCGCGCTCCTCCCCTCCCCAGCCGCAACCGCTCCTATAGGCATATGTCACGCACATTGTATCCTCCGTTTGCGTGCAACGGCCAGCGTCAGATTGCTCGCACGCTGCATCGTATGTACTATCGCACGATATACTCTGCGATAGCTCACCTGTCAAGGACTTTCAAATGGGCGTCCTGCTGCTCAATTGAGGGGATTTCCCTCACTCTCCGGGGGAAACGCCTTCGGCCCTGAACTGCCACACTTGATTGGAACTTGCCGCGCTCAGCCGGCCTGTGCAGCGGCGAACAGTTCCAACTAGCTATGCAGCGCACAGTTGGTGATTTTCCGTTTAGCGCCAGTTTGCCGAATCGTTACTCTGCTCACTCGTCACACGGCGATCGGTGCCGTTGAATCCTCGGGATAAAAGGGCTTCAGCCCGTGAGGTGCCAAGTCCGGCGGGGATTTAGTGCGTTGAGCCTGCCTGTGCAGTGGCGAAGGGGATTCCGTTTAGCGCCAGCTTGCCGCAACATCACTCTGCTCACGCGCCAGCATGGCAATGAGCCGCGCGACTTCCTCCGGTTCCATCGCCGTGCTATCCACGTAAACCGCGCCGTCCGCGCGGATCAGCGGCGAATGCTCGCGGCCAGCGTCTCGTTTGTCTCGCTCGCGAATTTCCTCCAGCGTGCGCGCCAAATCAATTTTGTCGCCCTTCTGCTGATGCTCAAGCCAGCGCCGCCGCGCGCGCACTTCGTCCGACGCCGTCAGGAAGATTTTCAGCCCCGCATCCGGAAAAACCACGCTGCCAATGTCGCGTCCTTCCATCACCACGCCGCCGCTGGCCCCCGCGCGCCGCTGCTCAGCCACCAGCACGTGCCGCACCCCCTCAATCACCGCAATCTTCGACGCCGCCTGCGAAACTTCTGGCGTGCGAATTGCCGCCGTCACGTCTTCCCCGTCGAGGAAAACGCGCTGCGTGCCGCCTGTTTCTGGCGAACCCGCCCGCAAATCGATCCGCGTGTCGCGCGCCAGCGCCACCAGCTCCTCTGCATTCTCTTCAGGAGGGCTCGGCTTCAGCCCCGCCGTTAATGGCGGTGTGATCGGGGCTTTAGCCCCTGAAGAAACCGGCGCATCAGCGACGCGGATTTTCCGCCGCAACGCCTTCAGCGCCACCGCGCGGTACATTGCGCCAGTGTCAATGTACGTGTACCCCAGCAACTCCGCCACGCGCCGCGCCGCCGTGCTCTTTCCCGACCCCACCGGGCCAT
>DAIRCW010000359.1:0-2198 GCA_036796475.1 Candidatus Acidiferrales bacterium
ATGGTGCCCAAGCAGTTCCTGAAATTTTTGACGCGCGAAGGCTACGGCCGCGTCCTGTTTTACGACTGGCGCTATTTGCCCGGCGAAAAACCGAATCCCGATTTTGCGCTGAACAAGCCGCGCTACAAAGGCGCTTCGATTTTGCTGGCGCGCGCGAATTTCGGATGCGGTTCGAGCCGCGAACATGCGCCGTGGGCCATCGGCGATTACGGATTTCGCGCCATCATCGCGCCGAGCTACGCGGATATTTTCTACAACAACTGTTTCAAGAACGGAATTTTGCCCGTGACGCTTTCCGAAGCCGACGTGGATGAACTTTTCCAGCGCCTCGAAAAAAACGACGGCTACACGCTCACTGTGGATTTGGAAAATCAGACGGTCAGCGACGGCAAAGGCTTCCAGCGTTCCTTCGAAATTGACCCGTTCCGCAAGCGCTGCCTGCTCAAAGGCCTCGACGACATCGGCCTCACCCTGGAGCACGAATCCGACATTTCCGCCTACGAAAAAAGGGGCCTGCCCACTCCGCAAATGTTCGACCCCGTCGACATCAAATTCTACTCCGCGAAGAGTTGAGCTAGCTTACGCGGTTTTTGTTTGTGAGTCTCTTGACGCGGCTTCGCAGAGTTTGCAGCCCCGGGGGCGGCGAATGATGGCGGCGTCGCGCGGGAAAACAGTGGCGAGGGCCCAATCGGCGGCAACCTGAAACTGTTTTTTCAACGACACCAGCTTGTAGAGGTGAACGGCGTTCCAGAAAAGCCACGCGAAATAGCCGTGGACTTGCAATCCCGCAACGCTGACGACCGCGTCGCGCGCGCCGAGCGAGACGAGCATTCCTTCGGAAGTGTAGCGGTAGGATTCGAGCGGCTCGTTGCGCTCACGATGCGCGATGTTGCGTGCGACAATTTTCCCGTGAGAAATAGCGACGGGCGCGACCTGCGGAGCAGTTGGTTCAGAAGATGCGACGGCTGAATCTCCAGCAACAAACACTTCCGGAAAGTTTTCGAGTTGCAAATGCTCGTTAACGCAAGCGCGTCCGGCGCGATCGTGCGGACCGGGAAGCGCTTCGACGAGTTGGTGCGCGCGGACGCCCGCTGTCCAAACAATCGTCGCGGCGGGAATTTTGTCCGTGCCGTTGATTTCGACGCCGCCCTCGTAAACTTGCGTGACGCGCGAGTTGTAGCGTATCTCGATTCCTTCGCGGCTCAGACGGCGCATGGCGTGCGCGCGCAGCTTGGGATGAATCGTGGCGAGAATCTTGTCGGTGGCTTCGATAAGCAGCAGGCGAAAAGAATCGCGCGTGATGCCGCGATAACGCCGCGCCGCATAGTTGAAAAGAAAATCCTGCAAATCGGTGAGCAGTTCCACGCCGGTGTAGCCTCCGCCAATGACTGCGATGGTGAGCAGACGGCGGCGCTCGGCGGCATCGGCGACGTGGTCTGCGTGTTCGCAAAGATCGAGAATGTGCTCGCGGAGAACAACCGAGTCTTCGAGCGTTTTGAAGTCGAACGTGTTTTTGCGCGCGCCGGGCGTATGGAAATAATTTGTGCGCCCGCCGAGAGCGATGACCAGCGAGTCGTAAGCGGCGGGGCCAGCGCCCGTTTCGACGCGACGATTTGCGAGATCGATGGATTGCACCGTGGCGCGCAAAAAACGGAAGCGGCGATGGCCGCGCACGTCGCGAATGGCTTGCGCGATGTGGCGCGGGTCAATCTGGCTGGAGGCAATCTGCGGCAGGAGCGGCGTGAACAGAACAAAGTTCTGTTCGCTAATGAGGAGAATCTCGTAATTGGCGTCGCGGCGGAACAGGCCCTCGAGTTCGACCACCGCCTGCATGCCGGCGAATCCCGAACCGAGGACAACGATGCGCTTCATCGCAGTTCAATTATCGCATGGGGACCGAATTCGGGGTTGAGAGTTGAAAGCGAAATCGAACGAGTCGCGTTAGTCCGGAACAACCCGAACCGCAGAAGCGCGCGAATGAAGTCCACGGTAAAGCAGCCAACCAAGCGTTGCGCACATGCCGAGCCAGCCCAGAGCGCGCATCATGGCTGCGATTTGCGTGTCGTGATTAAGCAGGCCGAGACTCGCGAACAGGTAATTCCAGTCGTGGATGATGTAGCTTCCGTCGCCGACGGTGAGGAGCGGAAGCTGCTGCGCGCGAGCGTCGGCCATGTAAGTGGCAATGGGAAGAAATTGTT
>DAIRCW010000360.1:0-2188 GCA_036796475.1 Candidatus Acidiferrales bacterium
ACTTAATGTTATCTTTAGCTAATCTTTGTGACCACGCATTGCTGAAGTCACGCCAATCTTTCTCGCTCGATACAAATCCTGCTACCGCAAGAACTGGAGATTTCTTGTCGCCACTGGCGTCAAACGCACCTATGAGCATTCGATGATTACGTCTCCCGCCGCGGACCGCCAATGAATCGTAAGCACGTTAGATGCGGTTAATTAGAATTATATTCCCGCGTCTCTGAGTAATTTCGGAAATTTTGCCTTTTAACCTGGCAGGTTAACCTTTACACTTTTGTGTTTCGCGCAGGACAATTTCATCGGCAATCATTCCCAGGAGAAAATTGATGAGGAAAAAAGTGACGGTGGTGGGCGGCGGAAACGTTGGCGCGACGACGGCGCAGCGGCTGGTGGATTCGGGGCTGGCGGACGTGGTGCTGACGGACATTCTCGAAGGCGTGCCGACGGGCAAAGCGCTGGACATGCTGGAGTCGGCGGCGATTTCCGGGTCGAGCATATCGGCGCAGGGAATTTCGACGAGCGCGGGAGATTATTCGGCGACGGAGAAAAGCGACATCGTGGTGATTACCGCGGGATTTCCGCGCAAGGCGGGGATGAGCCGCGACGATTTGTTGAAGGCGAATTATGACGTGATCAAGGGCGTGGTCGAGCCGATTGCCAAGCTGTCGCCGGAAGCGATTTTGATTGTAGTGACGAATCCGCTGGACGTGATGACGCAGGCGGCGTTCAAGATCAGCGGATTTCCGAAGCATCGCGTGATGGGAATGGCCGGCGTGCTGGATTCGGCGCGCATGGCGGCGTTCGTTTCGATGGAACTGAAAGTGTCGGTGGAAAATATTTCGTGCTTCGTGCTGGGCGGGCATGGCGACGACATGGTTCCGCTGCCGCGGTATTCGACAGTGGCGGGGATTCCGTTGCCGGATTTGCTGCCGAAAGAGCGTGTGGACGCGATTGTGCAGCGGACGCGCAAGGGCGGCGGCGAGATTGTCAATTATCTGAAGACGGGCTCGGCGTATTACGCGCCGTCGGCGGCGGCGTTTGCGATGTGCGAGGCGATTTTGGAGGACAAGAAGAAAATTATGCCGTGCGCGGCGTATTTGGAGGGCGAGTACGGGATTAAAGGATTGTTTGTGGGCGTGCCGTGCAAATTGGGGGCGCGCGGGATTGAGCAGATTATCGAGATCAAGTTGCAGGCGGAGGAAAAGGCGGCGCTGGAAAAATCGGCGGCGTCAGTGCGCGAACTCGTCGGCATTTTGGGTTTGTAATTTAAAATTACAGGTTTCCTGGCAGGCTCGCTTGCGACTACAGTAGGCGAGCCTTTTTTCTCACTCCTCGATGAGGCTTCCGCTGTAACCTTCCAGTCGTTCGCGCGTAATCTGAAAGACAAACAGAGCGATGGACTTCCAGAGCCTATACGAGAAGTATGCGCCGGCGGTGCGGAGGTTCGCCCTGTTTTTGTGCGGGGACGCGATGATGGCGGACGACATTACTTCGGACACATTTCTGCGGGCGTGGCTGGCGCAGGGGCGGATACGCGAACTGACAGTGAAAAGTTACTTGATGATGATCGCGCGGAATGTTTATCGCGACTTGCAGCGCCGGGAATGGCGCAAAACGGAACTGGATGAGCATAGAGCCGATCCGAAAATTGGAGCGCACGCGCATTTTGAACAAAAAGAAGAAGTCAGCGCGGTGATGATGGCGCTGCAGGAACTGCCGGAAATCGACCGGACGATTCTGTTGATGAGGGCGCTCGATGACATGCCGTATGAGGAAATCGCCGCGGCGATGGAGATTCCGGTGACTACGGCGAAAGTGAAAGTACACCGGGCGCGGGCCAAGCTGATGGAGATTCGCAATCCGCCACGGGAGAAATTGGCGGCTTCAGGAGAAGAATTATGAGCGTGACACGCGATGTCGTAGCGGATTTGCTGCCGGTGTATTTCTCGGGCGAGGCGAGCGAAGACACGCGGCAGCTGGTCGAGAATTATTTCCACGAGAATCCGGAGTTTGAGCGAGTCGCGCGAAAGGCGGCCACGCCGCTGGAGAGTTTGCGCGCCGCGAAAGCAATTGCGCCGGAAGCGGAAAAAGAAAAGCGCGATTTGGAGTCGGTGCACAAGGCGGTATGGCGTCACAAATTGCATTTTGGGCTGGCGCTTGTTTTTACGTTGGTGCCTCTGGCGTT
>DAIRCW010000361.1:0-2170 GCA_036796475.1 Candidatus Acidiferrales bacterium
GCGGCATTCCATCGGAACAGGAATCACGCGCTGATTGGCCATACGCTGCTTGACGATTTTGTCGGCGTTCTTGAAGGCGCCGGCGACGTCGCCGCCTTCGAGTTCCCAGCGGTAGGCGACGTTGCCGTCGAAATTCTCGTAGATTTTTGGCGCGCCTTTGGCGATGCCTTTCTCGGGATCGATGATTGCCGGAAGCGAATCGTAATCCACTTCGATGAGATCGAGTGCATCGCGCGCGGAGTATTTGTCCGTGGCAGCGATGACGGCGACGGGTTCGCCGACGAAACGGACTTTATCGGTAGCAAGCGGGAGACGCATGGCGGATTTCATGTCGGGAATTACAGCAGCGCAAGGGACCGGGCCAATTTTTCCGGCGAGGTCTTGGCCCGTGAGAACGGCGACGACACCGGGAGCGGACTTTGCTTTCGAGGCATCAACGGAACGAATTTTGGCGTGCGCGTAGGGGCTGCGGAGAACGGCCATGTGCAGCATGCCCACAAGGCGAATATCGTCCACGTAGTGCGCAAGGCCCTGAATGAGGCGCGGGTCCTCTTTGCGCTTCATGGGCTTGCCGATGTATTTCGCTGCGGTGGCCATCATTCCCTCCCGTGAACAAACTGCGCGAATTTCGCGCCGCCGTATGCCTCAAGCGGCCCGCAAAAGATGAACAAAATACCTCAGCGGCTGAAGCCGCTCTTTTAACCAACAACTTACGGCACGGTTAAAACCGTGCCCTTACAAAACGGTACAAACAAGCATCACCGCGCCTTTGCGGCGGATATTTTCTTTGAGGCGTACTGCACGGCGTCGATGATGTGCTGATAGCCGGTGCAACGGCAAAGATTGCCACTGATGGCATGGCGAATTTCGGACTCGCTGGGATTCGGATTTTCATGCAAGAAAGCGGCGGCGGTGAGAATCATTCCCGGCGTGCAGAAACCGCATTGCAGGCCGTGCTTTTCCCAAAACGCTTCCTGAACCGGATGCAACGCGCAACCGCACACGGTGGCATGGCCGGCAGATGCTGCGGCGCCGTTCGACTTCGCGCTAGCGGCAAGGCCTTCGATGGTGGTGATGTCCGCGCCATCGGCTTGGACGGCGAGCATGGTGCAGGACTTCACAGCTTTGCCGTCGAGGAGAATGGTGCACGCGCCGCAGATGCTGGTTTCGCAGCCGATATGCGTGCCGGTGAGGCCCAGCGTGTCGCGGAGATAATGAACAAGGAGGAGGCGGGGCTCGACGGGGCTTTCGTAGTCCTTTCCGTTCACGCGAAGGCGAATTTCCGTAGTTGCGGGAGCCATAGAACCTCCTGTGATGTCAGCGGCAAGCGCGCGAGAGGCGCGGGAGTGGAAAGTTACTCCCCGGCGGTGAAAAATTCAAGGTGCGTTGACAGGTGCGGGGCGAGAGAGCGCGCGAGAGTTTGTGTTGTTTGGTTAGCGCGCAGGGCCGGAGTGAGGCAGGCGCTGGGGGCGGAAATGAGGCACAATAAAGGAATCGCGGCGCGTTAGCGACCGGATCTGGTCAATGAACATTCGCAAAGGAACGCTGCAAATTTTCCGCTTCCGCGGAATCAATGTCTATTTGCACTGGTCGTGGTTTTTGGTGGCGGCGTTCGAAATCGCCAACCGCGGGCGTGCGTATTCGGCTCCTTACTGGAACGTGCTGGAGTATCTCGCGCTCTTTCTCATCGTGACGATGCATGAATTCGGGCACGCGCTGGCGTGCCGGCAAGTGGGAGGAACAGCAGAGCAGATTGTGTTGTGGCCGCTCGGCGGCGTGGCGTACGTGAATCCTCCGCAGCGGCCGGGGGCGATGCTGTGGAGCATTGCGGCGGGCCCGCTGGTGAATGTGGCGTTGCTGCCGGTTCTGAGCGTGCTTGTTGCTGTCAGCCACAGCGCGGGCTGGGCGGCGAGCATGCCTGATGTGTATACGCTGCTCGGAACACTTTCGTGGATTAATCTCGGCTTGCTGGTATTCAACATGCTGCCGGTGTATCCGCTGGATGGCGGGCAGATTCTGCGTTCGCTGCTTTGGTTTCCGCTGGGGCGGGCGCGGAGCATGACGGTTTCGGTGGTCATCGGATTCGCGGGTGCGGCGGGGTTTCTGGTTTTCCCGATTTGGCAGCAGAACATCTGGTTGGGGTTAATCGCGGCGTACGTGCTGGGCAATT
>DAIRCW010000362.1:0-2159 GCA_036796475.1 Candidatus Acidiferrales bacterium
TTTTGCTGCGGCAGGCTGTACGTCACTTTCCCGTTTTCATCGAGAAAATCAATTTTCGCTTCGCCCGCGGGACTGACTGACAATCGCAGTCGCGGCTGGCCTTTGGCGTCTGACAGTACGACGACAGAATTCTTATCGGGAGTTTTTCCTGCGAAAAAGCGCGTCGCGCCAAAATCGCCATTCTTCGCCTGCTCTTGCAACTGTTTCATGGCCGCATCTTTTTGCGGCCCCGCCGGCATGTTTTGCACCGAATTGAAGTGCTCGACCATTTGCGCCAGATCCATGTCCGGACGATCCCATACGTGGAATCCAGCGCGGCGCTTGCCGTTTTCGTCGCTGTACTCGAGTCCGACGGTCTGATCCTGCTTGTACTGGTCGAACATCAAGTCGCCGTCCGCTTCCCAGCCGTTCGCGGTCTTGTGACCGGAGAAGCCCATGCCGCCGTCTTCGTCGCCTTCATTGTTGTAGAAAATCATTCCCGCGCCATCGTGGCGGCCATGGCTCGGAAAAGTTTTTCCGTCGATGATGGCGTCGGGAATTAGCTGGTGATTGGCAATCACCAGTTCGTTCTTGCCGTCCGGACCGACAATGTTGATGCGCTGCACGTCAATCTGTTCGAAGCTGGCCTTGCGCTGCTCTTGCGCGAAGCCGGTCAAAATCGTAGCGGCGAAGACAAGCGTCACAATCCCGGAATAAATCACGAGGAAACGCTGACTGGAAAGCATGCGCATATTCGTATGTCCTTTGAGCTGAGAATGCAGGCACTGTATCACGATTCGCGCGAATGCGAGATTGCGCTGGATAGCGGGTCAGCAGGCGTCTGCGCCTTCGGGAGAGAACACCATCTGCCAGCATTGCAATCTGCCGGAGCGAAACGAAGCGGCGCTGGCCATCAGATAAAATTCCCACATGCGGCAGAACCGCTCGTCATAGTGGCGGCGCAGCTCGCTCCAATGCGATTTGAAATTGTGAAACCACGCCATCAGCGTGCGGTCATAATCCGAAGCCCAGTTCTGCATGTTTTCCAGAACAAAAAGACCTTCGATTGCTGCGCCGATCTGCTTTAGCGATGGCAGCATGGAATTGGGGAAGATGTATTTTTCGATCCAGGGATCGGTGACACGCACAGATTGGTTTTTCCCGATGCAGGAGAGGTAAAAGCGCCCGCAGCCGGTAATCGCGCGCCTAACCACTTCCATGTAGACGCGGTAATTTTTGCATCCCACGTGCTCGAACATTCCCAGAGAAACGGCGCAATCAAAATGGCCCTGCAAATCGCGGTAATCCTGCACGCGAATTTCGACGGGCAAGCCGGCACAGCGTTCTCTGGCGAGTTTCGCCTGCTCTTGCGAAACAGTGATTCCGGTCACTCTCGCGCCATATTTTTCAGCGGCAAATTTCGCAAAGCTGCCCCAGCCGCAGCCGACGTCCAAAATCCTCATGCCAGGCTGAAGATTCATCGCGCGGCACACTGCATCGAGCTTGGATTCTTGCGCGGCGTCCAAATCTGCGTCGCGCTTCCAGCGGCCGCAGGTGTAAACCATGCGCTTGTCGAGCATCGCTTCGAAGAGATCATTGCCAAGATCGTAGTGATTCTCGCCAACTTTCATGGAACGAGATTTGCTCTGGGGATTCAAGACAACAGAGAGAAGATAAAGGCGGAGCGCGGCCCACGCAGGAATGGGCGTCTCGTCCAGATGCGCCCGGAAAATGCGGTCAAAGAACTGGTCGAGCGACGGCGTGTCCCACCAGCCATCCATGTAGGATTCGCCGAGCCCCAGGGAACCTTCGCGAAAAACGCGCCCGTAGAACTCGTCGCGATGCACGGCAATGTCCCACGGATGATTGCCATTGATCTGGATGCCTGCGCGTTCGAGAAGCGATTGCGCGCGCCGCTTTAGAATTTCGCTGAACACCGGCACGTCCTGCAGTGCGGGCTGCCAGCTGAATTCTCCCGCTGTAGGGCCGAGCGAGTCAATCCATGCGCGGCTGTAGACAGGTCTCAGGTGGCACCGCCATGGCGAAGTCAAACGAGACTGGACGATGATTCCACGGCCTCTCCCTTTCGTATAAAATGGTTGCATTGCACGCCGCGCTTGCGCATACCTGCGGCCTGACGAGGCAAATTCATGATCCTGGATACAAATGACATTCAGAAG
>DAIRCW010000363.1:0-2135 GCA_036796475.1 Candidatus Acidiferrales bacterium
AGCCATCGTGGCCGTCATAGGGAAAGCCATGCAGATGATCGCTACGGATCAAGATGGAAAGCGCATCCTGGATTATTTGGGTGCAGTCATGGTGGAAAACGCCGGACCTGACAAAGCCAAAACCGCAACACACATGGTGCGACCCTCGTATGCGTTTGTGCTAGCGGAGCAAGAACGAGCCTCGAGATCGGAAAACGCAAAACTGATCGAGCGATATACATTGTTACGTCACTATTTCGAGTCACGCTTGGCGCTTTGGGGATTAGACAAGCGGCCAGTCTAGCTCTCGCACTTGCGGTAGAATTGGGATCCAATGAGCGACCGGCCAGAAGACGAAATTCCACAGGGTGAAGGTCCGCATGGTAAAGAACCGCACGAGATGAAATCGCAGGACGAAAATCCTCAGGATTTGAATTTGCAGGACAAGAGTTCACGCCGCGAAGAGTCACACGGGAAAACGACGGATGGCGGGAACGCATTCGGCGAGAATCCGGCGCGTGGCGTTGCGGCGCAGGGCGAAAATCCAGAGCGCAAAGATTTTACGCACGGAGAAGCGCCGGAGGAGGAAGTGCGGTGGAATGAGCGGCTGTCGCGGGAGATGGCGAAGCGGGAGCAGCAGATTCGCGAGATTTGGCAGAGGAGAACGGAGCATATAGGCGCGGCGCGCGGCGGCGGTTCAGGGGCTAAAGCACGCGGTTACTTTGCGGAGCTTATGTCGTGGCTAGGTTTCAGGCGGAGCGCGCATGGTGAAACCGCGCGTCCGACGAGTCAGGAAGGTTTTTCTGCAGGGTCTGAGGCGATACGTTCGGGCGACGAGAAGCCACGTGAAGTGGGATCTCCCGAAGAGCACAGACGGGGCGGAATTCTCGGGAGCGGATTCTCGATTGGCGCACGCGATCCGGGAAAGAAAGAGGGAGAAGCAAGCGAATCGGCGGCGCGTGAGGAGGAACCTTCGCCCGGGCACGAATCCGGAGGGCACGCGTGGCGGGAGGTTTTAGGGAGCGATCTGTCGTGGGAAAACCAGTCGCACCAAAGCGTAGAGTCGCAAGACGAGCAGAGCGAATCGGCGCGTGATGCAAATGTTGAGCGGGCGGACGCAGAGCGCGAGGAAGCGCAACAAGAATGGCGCGGTGATACTTCAGGGGCTGAAGCCCCTAATTCTCTCGGGGGCCTTGAGTCGCGACTGTCTTTTGGGCGAGATTCTCGTCTGGGCGATTCGCTCCGGACAAGGAAGGATGGTCCCACAGAGCAGGAGGAGTTCTCGGCAAAATTCGAGGACACACATTCAGACGAAGGATCGCACGAGACAGAGTCGCGCGAGGCGGGATCGCACGAGACATTGGCGGAGCAGGGGCGGCGGTGGCGGGGGATTTTGCAGAACACATTGTTGGAGGATGAGAACGCAGCGGAGGATTTTGCAGAGGGCGAGGGGGCTGGGCCGCGAGCGCCGCGCGTGCCGCGGGTGCTGATTCGGATTGGCGGGGGAAAAGTATTCAGCCGGGTGGCGATTGTGCTGCTGCTGGTGTGTTCGATCGCGGTGGGGGCGGCGGCGGGACTGCTTTTCGTTTACAGCAGCGATTTGCCGCAGATACAGGAGCTGGAGAATTACCGTCCGGACGTGGTGACGGAAGTGTACGCGGACGACGGGAGCTCGATTGGAAGCTTCGCGCTGCAGCGGCGCATTCTGCTGACCTACGAGCAAATTCCCAAAATCCTGAGAGACGCGATTATTTCCACGGAAGACCGGCACTTCATGGACCACTGGGGAATTGATTTTCCGCGGGTGGCGGAGGCGGCGTGGACGGACATGATGCACCGGCGGGTGGTGCAGGGCGCGAGCACGATTACGATGCAGCTGGCTGGCGGGCTTTTTTTGAATCGCGCGGACAGGAGCTTCCGGCGAAAAATCGAAGAAGCGATGCTGGCGGTGCAGATCGAGCGGCATTACACCAAGCAGCAGATTTTTACGATGTACTGCAATCAGGTTTATTTGTGGAACGGGAATTACGGCGTGGAGGCGGCGTCGGAATTTTATTTTGGCAAGCCGGTGGAGGAATTGAGTCTGCCGCAGTCGGCGCTGCTGGCGGGGATGATTCGCGGGCCGCTTTATTCGCCGACAAGCTATCCGAAGCGGG
>DAIRCW010000364.1:0-2129 GCA_036796475.1 Candidatus Acidiferrales bacterium
CATCGGCCTGTACGCTTTTCGCCGCGAAGCCCTCCTCGATTTTCCCGCGCTTCCCCCGGGCGAACTCGAACGCGTCGAGCAACTCGAGCAGCTTCGCTGGATGGAAAACGGCTACCGCATCGCTGTCGCCGAAGCCGCCGCTTACGAAAGTGTCGAAGTGGATGTTCCCGCAGACATCGCCCGCGCCGAATCCCTCCTGCGCGCCAAAGCCACCACCGCCGAATGAATCGCTCGCCTGCCGAGTAGAATTCGCCCTCAGAAGGACGAGGCCAACCGAGTCAATTGTTAGCTGAATGGAGAGAATTTCGCCTCAGCTGAAGCGTTACAAGAGCGCGCCGTTTTGTCAGGGCATGGCTTCAGCCATGCCGTAAACCGTCCGCAAGGGCGGCCTCAGCCGCTGACGTTTGTGGTAGGAGTGTGGCACCTGTCACAGAAATTTCGTCGAAGTTTCGGTTCCTCTTGCTGCTCGGTGAACCAGCCTCATTCGTACCGCAGCGCAACCATCGGATCCACGCGCATCGCCCGCCGCGCCGGAACGTAGCACGCCAGAAGCGCAATTCCGCCCAGCACAACAGAAGCGCTGATGTACGTCACAGGATCCAGCGGCGGCACGCCGTAAAGCAAATTCCCAACCACTCGCGCCAGCGCCCCCGCCGCCAAAATTCCCGCCACCACGCCAATTCCTACAATGACGAGTCCCTGCCGCAAAATCATTCCCAGAATTTGCGCAGGTTGCGCTCCCAGCGCCAGCCGTATTCCAATCTCATGCGTGCGCTGGCTCGCGGCGTACGAAACCACGCCGTAGACTCCCACAATCGCGAGGACCAGCCCCAGAATTCCCAGAGCCGCCGCCAGCGCCGCGCCCATCTGAAACGGCAGATAACCATTCAGGCCTTCCATCACCGTGGTCATCGGCTCCACGTCGAAAACCGGAATCGTCGAATCCAGCGAATGAATCATCCCGGTAACTTCCGGCGCAAGCGTCTCCGGAGCCGCCGCCGTGCGAATCTGCAGCGTCATCACCGAATTGAAATACTGCGCCACCGGCACGTAATAAAACGGATCGTTGTTCGTAAAAATGTCCGAATCGCGGCTGTTCCGCGCTACACCGACAATTTGTATCGGACGCGCGCCGTCCGCTTTCTGGCTAAAGTGCCGCCCAATGGGATCTTGCCCGGGGTAATAGAGTTTCGCGAAATTCTGATTGATAATCGCGACCTGCTGCGACTGCTGTGCGTCGGAGTCCTGAAACGCGCGCCCTTTCGTCAGCGGAATTCGCATCGTGCGGAAATAATCTGACGATACTGCATTGAATCCCGCCGAGGGATCTCCTTCGCCCGGACGCGGCTCGTACCCATCAACCTTCAAAGTCGCGCCGTAACTCGAATATCCCATAGGTACGCATAGCGCCAAACTCGCCGATTCCACGCCCGGCAGCGCCCGCGCCCGTTCCAGCAGCGTCTTTTGAAACTCGCGCGTCTGCGCCTCCTGATAGCCCGCCTCGTGTGGATCCACCGACACGTTCAGCACATGCTGCGGATCAAATCCCAAATCCGAATGCTGCGCCTTCTGCAGGCTGCGCACAAAGAGTCCCGCGACAATCAGCAGCATCAGCGAACCAGCCACTTGCGCCGTCACCAGCGCGCTGCGCATCCGCTGACGCCCGCTTGTCGACGTACGCCCGCCTTCGTGCAGAATCTCGCTCAGTTCCGTTCGCGATGCGCGCAGCGCCGGCGTAATTCCCACCAGCACTGCCGTCAGCGCCGCCGCCGCAATCGCGTATGCGAAAACGCGCCAGTCGAATCGGAAATCGAGCACCGTGGGAATCGCCGTGTGCAGCGGAATCGATCCAAACGCGCGGCTCGCCGCAAGCCCCGCGAGAACTCCGCCAATGCATCCGAGCGCTGAAAGCAAAATGCTTTCCGTCAGCAGTTGCCGAATCAACCGGCTTCGCGGCGCTCCCAGCGCCGACCGCACCGCGACTTCGCGGTGCCTCGCCGAAACACGCACCAGGCACAAATTCGCAATATTCGCGCACGCCAAAATCAGCACCGCGCCTGCCAGCGCCAGAAAAACTGCGCTCACCAGGCTCAGCATGGGACGCACCGCCGGTCCCGTCACCAGGCTCG
>DAIRCW010000365.1:0-2121 GCA_036796475.1 Candidatus Acidiferrales bacterium
CCATGGCGACGAGCGCCAGCAAGCTGGCGACGCCAATGAAGGTTACTGGATCGGTCGGGCTGATGCCGAAAAGCAGACCAGCCATGAAACGTGTGAGGGCCAGCGCAGCCGCTAGTCCGCAGGCGATTCCTATCGCTGCCAGCAGCACTCCTTCGCGTATGACCATGCGCAGAACTTGAGTTGGTTGCGCGCCGAGGGCCATGCGGATGCCAATTTCGTGCGTACGCTGGGAAACTGAATGCGCAATCACGCCGTAAATTCCGATAGTGGCAAGGAATATCGCCAAGAGAGCAAACGCGCCGATGAGGCTGCTGGCCATTTTTTGCTGCCATACGGAAAAGGCGACGTGCTCTTGCATGGTCTTGGTTTCGAAAATGGGCAGGGTCTTGTCCAAAGCAGACACTGCTTCGCGGAGTTCAGCCAACGCAGCTCCCGGAGACAACGCTGTATGCAAGGCAATGGTGGCGCGGCCGGAATAGTTTTGCGACAGGGGCACGTACATGACGAGCGGAGCCGGTTGAGCCGGGGAAAGATACTTGCAATCGGCAGCAACGGCCACAATTTCAAGCGGCGGACGAGCAGGCCCTACGAGTGAAGGCCAGGAGATGCGCTTGCCAATGGCATTTTCGCCCGGCCACATCTTCTCCGCAAGATTGCGGCTAATGATGGCGCGCAACGGTGCGCTCTGGTCATCGGACGAAGTGAAGTCGCGGCCTTGCAGCAACGGGATCCCTAGCGTTTGGAAATAAGCAGGTGAAACCGTGACGATATTCACCCGCAAGCCGCGCTGGAATTCCTGGCCTCGCAGAAGCGCTTGCGGCGGTTCTTCGCCGGGCCGAAAAACGGAAACAGCACCGGGAAATGAATTGGGCGGAATCGAGGTGGAAAGACTGGCGGAGGATACCTGGGGCAGCTTTTGAAGGCGGTCGAAGAGCTGACGATAAAACAGTTCCGCGCGCTGCCCGGCAATCTCCTCGCCATCCTGAGTGCGAAACGTGCCGGGGGATCGGCCATTCGTGTTTTGATAGCCCTGCCTGGTGAGGTCAATCGAGGCTAAAAAGATGTTTCTGGTGTCGAAACCGGGATTGGCGTTGAGGATGCGGTGCATGTCATGGAAAAGCAGGCCCGCGGCGATGAGGAGCAGAAATGAAGCGCTCACTTGTGCCGTGGCAAGGAAACGTTGCGGGAGCGATTGGTATCGCCTGTTTCCGGGTGTTCCCTCCCTCAGGGATTTCAAAATATCGAGTGAAGAGAAGCGCAGAGCGGGAAGCAAGGCAAATACAACGCCCGCGAGGGCTGACACCAGCAGTGTAAACGCAAGCACGGTTGCGTCGGGACTAACATTTGAGTCGCGAACGATGGATGCAGGCTGGGCGTAATGGACGGCGACCCGGATTATCCACGGAGCCAAAATCAAGCCTAAAGCGCCGGCACCGAAGGAAAGACACAGGCCTTCGGTGACAAGCTGGCGAATCAGCCGCCCGCGAGTTGCGCCGAGGGCCAAGCGGACGCCGATTTCTCTTTGCCGTCCTGTCGAGCGAACCATGAACAAGCCAGCGATGTTCGCGCAGGCAATGACGAGCAGCAGGCCAACGGCGGCAAAAAGCAGCCCGAGCAGGCCGGTCAGGCTGGCGCGAGTGTCGGGGTCAATGCCCACGCCGCGCACGAGTGCGATTGTCCGTCCGGAATTGGTGCTTGGATAGGCCAACTGGAGCTGGCGCGCGATGGTGTCAATCTCGGCCTGTGCTTGCTCGAATGAAGATTGGGGATTCAGTCTGCCGAAGACGCGCAGCCATCCCCACGCGCGCTCTTGCAGAAAGCGCTGGTCAGCTGAGCCGGGCATGGCTTCGTCCAGCATGCTCATGGGCACCCAAACGTCGGCCTTTATCACTGCCAAGACGCCGGTGAATTTCTCGGGAGCGACGCCGATTACAGTAAAGGGATAGCCGTTCAAAATGATCCTGGCGCCTAGAATGCTGTGGCTAGCGCCGAATTTCCGCTGCCACAAGGAGTAACTCAGTACCGCGACCGGAGCGGCGTCACGCATGGCATCATCTTCAGGACCAATCAGCCGGCCTAGCGCTGGATGAACTTCGAGAACCGGGAAGTAATTGCCTGTCA
>DAIRCW010000366.1:0-859 GCA_036796475.1 Candidatus Acidiferrales bacterium
AAATTCACGGCGGCCCGTTCGCCAATTACGGCAATCGCTTCGACATCGAAAAGCAAATCTGGGCCTCCGACGGATACGTTGTCGTCTACATCAATCCGCGCGGCAGCACCAGTTACGGCGAAGAATTCGGCAACTTAATCCATCACGCCTATCCGGGCGACGATTTCTACGATTTGAATTCCGCTGTGGACGCGGTGATCGCCAAGGGCTACGTCGATTCCAACAATCTCTTCGTCACCGGAGGCAGCGGCGGCGGCGTGCTCACCTGCTGGATGATTGACCGCACCAACCGCTTCCGCGCAGCCGCCTCGCTCTATCCCGTCGTCAACTGGTATAGCTGGACGCTCACCACCGACATTCCCATTCTCGGCAGCCAGTATTGGTTTCCCGGCCCGCCTTGGGAGTATCCCGACCAGTACATGAAGCGCTCGGTGATTTCGCTCGTCGGCAAAGTGCAGACGCCCACCATGCTGATGACCGGCGAAGCCGACTACCGCACGCCCATCTCCGAGGCGGAGCAGTATTACGCCGCGCTCAAGCTCAGAAAAATCGAAGCCGTGCTGGTGCGCATGCCCGATGAGCCCCACGGCGTGAGCGTCCGCCCAAGCCACCAGATCGCCAAAGTCCTCTACGTCGAGGACTGGTTCAATAACCACCGCTCATCCCAATAGGAGCCGAATGCCAGCGGCGTTCGACGCTATGAACGAATGCTTTCTAACTCGCACGCATCAAGGGAGACGCAACAGGCTATCAATCGTGTTCGGCGCAGGCAGTATTGATGCGAGTGCGGGAAGATCTGCGGGAAATCACTGCGCAGCCAAGTTTTCAGGAGCAGGCGTACTGGAGCAGCTGATTGGCG
>DAIRCW010000366.1:869-2102 GCA_036796475.1 Candidatus Acidiferrales bacterium
GAAAGAGCGACTATCTGGGCAGGCATTACGGGACTGGTTCAATAACCACCGCTCATCCCAATAGGAGCCGAATGCCTTCGAATCCGCAAACGCGCCCACCAACCCGCAATTGGCCGGCAATTGTCTTCGGCGCGGGGTTTCTGATCGCCGGAATCGTAGCGATTTTTCATCCGGAGTTCAGCTACAGCGTCAATCAGCACTACGCGCAGATCGGCCCGGAAAAAATCCTCCTCGAAACCCGCAAGGTCTTCCATATCCCGCTCTGGTGCAGCATTCCGTTCGCCACGATCGGCGCCGCCCTGATGATTTCCGGAGCGCGCAAAGCTTAGAGCGCTGTTGTGTACTTGGAGTGCGGCAGGAATGTGCGAAATTCTTCGATTCAGTAGCCGTGTTCGTCTGACGCGGAAACTTTGCCCCGAAACCGCCGGTACACAAACACAAAGTAAATTCCCGCCAGGATCATTCCAATAATCCACCACACGACCCCGATTCTTAGGCCATTATCGGGTGCTTTCGCATTCTGCACCGTCAGAGACAGTGCTGGATCCGTGCCCGGCAATACGTCCGGATAAAGCCCAAAAGCGACGCTGCACAGCATCCCAATGAGGTAAACGCACGAAGAATAAAACGCCCGCGCGTCGTTCCTGCGAAAAAACAGCAGCCCCGCCAATCCCGCAAGCGCAACCAGCGGAAAAATCCAGCCCCACGGCCGCGCAGAAAAGCTCTCCAGCAGATGCGGCTGCAGCCCAAAGCTCGCCCACGTGATGATCGCCGTGAACACCGCCAGCGGAACCCACAGCATCACGGCAAACCTGCAGGCGCGCTCGTGCAGTTCCCCTTCCGTCTTCAGCGCAACCCACAATGCTCCGTGAACAGAAATCGCCACGAGCGCAGCCACGCCCGTCAGTACTGTGTACCAGTCGAGAATTCCCGGCGAGGCGGAAGGCCGGAAGTTCGTCCACAGCGCTTCGAAAAAGCGCCCCTGCGAATCCAGTGGCACTCCGCGCACCACATTTCCAAGCGCCGCCCCGTAAAAAATCGCCAGCAGAAAACTCGACAGGAAGAATCCGCCGTCCCAAAACACCGCCCACATCGGAGTCGCTACATGCCGGTGAAATTCCAGCGATGCCCCGCGCAAAATCAGCAGCCACAGCACCATCATCAGCGGCAAATAGAATCCGCTGAAGCTCGACGCGTACAATACCGGAAACGCGAAATACAAAGTCCCGCCGG
>DAIRCW010000367.1:0-2091 GCA_036796475.1 Candidatus Acidiferrales bacterium
GGTCGAATTCAACGTCCTGGCAGGCGTAGAGCACGTCGAAGCCGCCGACCCACAGAGTGACCGCGGCGCAGAGGATGAGCATGCGCGCGTCGAGCGAGCCGCGCACGGCAATCCATGCGGCGGCGGGGGACATTCCGAGGCAGAAGCCAAGCACGAAGTGCGACCAGGAGGTGAAGCGCTTGGTGTAAGAGTAGAGGAAGAGGATGGCGAGCGCGACGGGCGAAAGTTCGAGGGCGAGGCGGTTGAGTTGCGCGGCGGCAACGACCAGCACGGCGGCGGAAAGGAGCGTGAAAATCCAGGCGAAGCGCAGAGTGAGCTGTCCGCGCGGGAGGGCGCGATTTTGCGTGCGAGGATTCGCGGCGTCGTAGCGCACGTCAGCGATGCGGTTCATGGTCATGGCGGCGGAGCGCGCGCCAACCATGGCGACGATGATCCAGAAAATTTGCCAGGCAATGGTTTTTGGCGCTGGCCAAGTTGCGCGGCCGGCGCGTTCGGCGAGCAGCGCGGAGACCAGGGCAAACGGAAGCGCGAAGACGGAATGCTCGAATTTGATCATTTCGAGCACGGTGCGGATGCGGCTGTGCACGCGCGGCGGCGCGTTCGGCGTTAAGTTTTGCTGAGCGTTTGAGTGGGCATTTTGATGGACCGCGGGAAGTTCACTGGCCATTCTTGCCGCCTTGCCAATGATATTGCTCGTCCTGCGGAAGATCGAGATGCGCGAGGACGCGAAAGACGAATTGCTGGACGACGTCGTCGATGGATTTTGGCGCATAATAAAAAGCAGGCGTGGCGGGCATGACGAGCGCGCCGGCGTCGTGAAGGCGCAGCATGTTTTCGATGTGGATGCGGTTGAGCGGCGTTTCGCGAAGGCAGAGGACGAGCTTGCGGCGCTCCTTGAGGCAAACGTCGGCGGCGCGCGTGAGCAGATCGTCGCTGACGCCGGAAGCGATCGAGCCGAGCGCGCCAGCGGAGCAGGGGATGACGACCATGGCGTCCACGGCAGCGCTGCCGGAGGCGATGGATGCGCCGATGTCTTTGTTGGGCAGGCATTCGAATTTTTTCGCGGGCGTTTTGGTGAGGAGCGACGCGAGTTTTTTGGGATCTTGGGCGACGATGCCGAGTTCGGTGGACATGAGGCGCAGACCGGCGTC
Source organism: Candidatus Acidiferrales bacterium (assembly GCA_036796475.1). Taxonomy (GTDB): domain Bacteria; phylum Acidobacteriota; class Terriglobia; order Acidiferrales; family UBA7541; genus DAHUXN01. The sequence goes on from DAIRCW010000367.1 coordinate 1,152, forward strand.
GCTGGCGACGAGGTAAACGCGAGCGACGCGCGAATCGGCGTCGAGTGCGCGGAGAATTGTTTGCGCGTAGATTGCGCCGCTCGCGCCGGTGACGCCTACGGTGATGGTCTTGCCTTCGGTGTGGGCCATTGCGGTGAGTTGAAGTATTGAGTGTAGGGAGCGGCGTTGAGGGAAGTCAAGGCGGCGGAGGCTGCTTACGGGAGTTCTATGCCACCCCCTTCGAGTCTGGGCGCAATCACGACCTCCTTGCCATGTGGCTCGACATCTCTTACTTGAATCGCCAGGTCATAGGAACGGTTAGGATACACCCGAACCGGATGGCACTGCCGAAGGCCGAAATAACCGGCTTCGGGTGGCCCCTGTAACACCCAGATTCCATCCGAGGGCCTACCCGATACATGACATGCCACGTTGCCCCTATCATCGGTGAGACTGGCATCGATAGTTGTGCCAAGGGTTTCAAACGATCTTCGCTCGTCAAAGGAAAGGTCAGCGTTGCCCTTTATATACAGGATCAGAGTCATTTCCTCTTCGGGAATCCCCCGAAAATGAAAATCATACGTGCCCTCTTTGTCGAGAGGAACGTCAGGAAACGAATCAGTGTAGCGAGGCCGGAGCAAGTGCGGGCCCGAAAGCCTCCCATCACCGTGATAACGGAGCCTGGCACATTCAGCCCACGTTAGAAGTAATGCAAAAACTCCAATCGCCGCGACGAGGAGCCGCATTCGTAGGGACACTGGATGATTGTAGCACTCGGTTTTCGATGGGCACCCAACTAAGATTTGAAGCGCAATTCTCTGAACGGTACGCCGAGCCGAGCTGGCAGATGCTAGAATGCTCGTTCGCAATTGAGCGGAAGAGTGCAACGGTGAACGCAGGAGACATACGCGGGTTGGTGGAGGCACTGCAGAAGGGGCGCGTCTCGTGCGATGAGGCGGTG
>DAIRCW010000368.1:0-2073 GCA_036796475.1 Candidatus Acidiferrales bacterium
AAGCGGATTTGTTGATGCTGGCCATGGCGTCTCGCACGGCAGGAATCAGTGCGCCGGGTGTCATTGCCGTTCGAATCTCAAACGTGGTGTCTTCCCTTATGCTATGAATCTGGGCAAGAGGGACGTACGCTGTTGGAAGAAAGTCCTGATCCAGCGAATCGCGTTTTGCGTTCTGCACCACGCCGATAATTTCGAGTGGTTTGTCTCCGATTTCCGGCCCTCCAAGCTGGATATGCTTCCCGAGGGGATCTTGTCCGCGAAAGTAGGTGTTCGCCAGCAACTGATTGATGACGACAACGGGCGTGGAGTTTGCGGAATCGCGAGCGGCAAACACACGGCCTTCGAGCAGCGGCGTGCGCATCGTGGAGAAGTATCCAGGCGTGACCCAGTTCGAATAAACACCCGGCACAACGCCGCTCGGCGGCTGATAGCCCGGCACTGAAACCTCGGAGGTCCACTCATCGCCCGAGTCGAGCGGATATAACAGGCACTGGCTGGCGGAAACGACCCCGGGAAGCGCCTGCAATTTCGCAAGCATTTGGCCGTAGAGCGGCACGAGAGCGGGCTTGGGCAGTCCAGCACTATGAACGTTCGTATCGATCAACAGGACATTGTTGCGGTCGAAGCCCGGATCAACGGTCATTAAATTGGCGAATGTACGGACGAAGAGACCGGTGCCAACCAGCAAAATCAGCGAGAGAGCGACTTGCACGGCGACAATCCAGCGCGCTAGAGCCGATTGCGAGCGCCCGCCTGCACCTTGCGATTGGCCTTCTTTCATCGCAGAACTGGCAGAGACGCGTGTGGCGCGGAACGCAGGCAAGATTCCAAAGAGCAAACCGCAGAGCACCGCAACGCCAATGGTGAAGGCCAAGATGCGGCCGTCCATTTTCAGATCGAGAAAGACTTGGTTTTGGTCCGTGGAAACGAAACGTACGAGCAGGGCACTGCCCCATCGGGCGAAGAAAACTCCGAGAATCGCACCGGTGCCGGAGAGCACGATGCTTTCGGTGAGAACCTGTCGAATCAAACGGGCTCGCGAGGCTCCCAAAGACAGACGCAGAGCAATTTCCTTCTGGCGCGCCGCGGAGCGAGCGAGCAGAAGGCTGGCGATGTTCGCGCAGGCGATGAGCAGAACCAGTCCAACGACGAACATCAGGATTTGCAGCGACTGACTGTATTGGTCGCGCACGCCATCGACACTGCTGCTCCCAGTAGATGCGGGAGTTAGGGCGAACGTGTTCCTTCGAAAAAAGTCCTGCGCGTTGGCGCTAACATCCTGAGGGACAACGGCGCCAAAAAGCGGGGCCGATAGTACTTTCACGCGAGCTTGAGCCTGCGCGATGTTTGCGCCGGGTTTGAGGCGCCCCATCATCGAGAGGAACCAGGCGGTGCGATTGTCGAGAGACCTTCCGAAAATCGCTGCCGCGCAGATCGGAATCGCAACATCGAACGGTGTGCCAACATCCGTGCCAGTAAAGCCGCGCTGTGCGATGCCGATGATGGGAAATTCATGGCCGTTCACGCGAATGAAGCTGCCAATCACGGATTGCGCACCGGCGTAATGGTCCTGCCAGAAACCATAACTGAGCACGGCGACGCCGGGACAGCTGCGGATGTCATCGGAAGCAGCGAGCAAGCGTCCTGCGGCTGGGCGCACACCGAGAACGTTGAAGTAATCTCCGCTAGCGTAAAGGCCGTTGATATCGTTTTCTTCGCCGCCGTTGGCGAGGTCGAAAGTTCTTGGCGACCAGGCAAAAACGCCGGAGAAAACGTCCTGATGATCGCGCACCTGCTCCCAAATCGGATTCGTTACGGTGGTGTTTGCATTTTGACCCATGCGAGGTTTCAACCCGATTTGCACGAGCTGTTCAGGATTCTGCACAGGCAACATGCGGAGCATGACGGCGTCGATCAAGCTGAAAATTGCGGTGTTGGCGCCAATGCCGAGAGCGAGAGAAAGCAGGGCGATGCTCGTGATGAGCGGCGTTTTGCGCAGGATGCGAAACGCGAAGCGGACGTCTTGCCACAGAGTTTCGAGGAAGTGCGTGCCACGCGTTTCGCGGCATTCTT
>DAIRCW010000369.1:0-343 GCA_036796475.1 Candidatus Acidiferrales bacterium
ATGTCGTGACGCGCTGCGCGAACTCGTCGAACTCTTGCTTCTGAGACAAAAATGGGTTGCCGAGGCGCTCCGGCTGCATGAGTCGCCGTCCGCGGCCATTGGCAAGTGGTACCAAAGGCGCGTTTTTCCCTCGTTTTCAGCCCGCTACGGCGATTTCGGCGAACTGGGCGCGCAGTCGTCCTATGCCACGCACGAGCTTGACGATGTTGAACGCCGTCGCCGCCCAGCGCCATTCGGTTTTTACCTTCTCCAGGCCGCGCAGCAAGAACTGTCGCAGACCCATCACCGATTTCAGAATGCCAAAGGGCGTTTCAGCTATCCACTGTCGTCGCTGGTAGCGCTC
>DAIRCW010000369.1:353-1838 GCA_036796475.1 Candidatus Acidiferrales bacterium
GCGACGGCTTCGTCTTCACACCCGACATGCGCGCCGCCATTCGTTCACGCACCTCTTCGTAAGCGTCCCGGTGGATTGTTCGGCCAGACTTCGTTGTCGGAGACAGACAGGCCGCAGCCAAAGGGCAGCCTTTGCAGTCCCGACACTGATAAACGCGCCACTCGCGAAGCCCGCGGTTACGATCGACCTTATTCATCCGCCGAAAGGGCATCGGCCGCCCTTGCGGACAATAATATTGATCAGCCTCCTCATCGTAAACGAAACACGATTTGGCCAGTCGCCCTTGGGCATTGCGAGGCAAGTTGGCGCATTGTTCCTCGGGCACACGCTGGCGCGGATCCGGTCGGTATGCCGGATTGCCAGGCTGCGGTTGCTGAGACGCGACGGGCGTCAACAGCTCGATTCCTCGCTCCTCCATCCGCGCCATGTTTTCGCCCGTGCCGTTGCCAATATCGGTGAGCACCGTTTCCGGCGGCTGGCCGAACGTCTCTTTCACCCGATCCGCCGAGCCGGGCAACGCCTCGCTTTCATTGGTCTCATTCAGCACGTCGCAGTCCAAGATAAAACCGTCGTGGCCGTCCGTGGTCAGGATGGGCGTGTAGTTCGGCGCATACCCCGCGTCTTTGTTGGGCATCACGCGCGAATCAAGATCCGTCATCGCCACTTGAGCCGGTCTCTTCTCTGGATTGATCCCGTTCTTTTTTCGCGCCTTGTCAGCCTCGTGTGCCTGCTCGAGGGCGGCCGCAATCTGCTGGCGTCGCTTTTTTGCGGACGCAATTTCCTTGGGCAATCGCGTGGGCGAGCCAGCCATGGCGGCCTCGTCGTCGGCAGCCTTGCATTCTCTCAAAAGGCGCTCGCACAGCTCGTCGAGGGCGCGAAGTTTTTCCTCCAGGTCAGCGGCGGTTTGCGTCCGAAAACGCCCATTATTGGCCTTCACGCGCGTGCCATCGAAAGCCACCTCGCCCAGGCGGATGAGCCCCAGGTTCATCGCCAGACGCCCGATTTGCCGGAACAGGTCTTTTAACGGCTGGTGAAAGCGAGTGCGGAACTTGGCGATGGTGCTATAGTCGATTCGCTTGGCATGGACTAACCATCTAAAGTCGACGCGGTAGTTGCAGGCTTCCTCCAGGCGGCGGCTGCTACGGATACCGCGATAGAGCCCGTACAAAATGGCGGCGGCAATGAGCTGTGGAGGAATGGGAGGCTGGCCACGCTTGCCAGGCTTGTATTTCTCCTTCCAGGGCGTCCAATCGACCTGGGAAAGCACTTCGTCAAAAAGCCGAACAGGATCGTCTTCGGCGATCATTTTCTCGAGCGTCGGCAGCGCCAACCGCTCGCGATCGGGCACATAGGCCCAGGTTTCTCTAACTCTCACGGCTGCCCAATGTTGAAATCAAGAACGGAATCGACAGTGACCGTGGGAATCCTAGGGGGCGAAACGAATAAATCAACAAGCCCCGCGCGGCGCCAACGAGACGACACCCC
>DAIRCW010000369.1:1848-2068 GCA_036796475.1 Candidatus Acidiferrales bacterium
TTCACGTACCCGGAAAATGCGCCCCAGGGGGCACGATTGTCGCGAATAGGTTCCGACACGTCGGGCAAACATTCCTAAGCGGCGAAGTGCGTGGCTCTCCGCTCCGCACGCGGCAGTTCGCGCTGTGCGCGGCGCCTTTGCGGTGCCCTGGCAGCTTGCGGCAGCAGGCGCGACGCGACACGCGTGTCGCATGCAAGCTGCGATGAGCTTGCACCGCCTT
>DAIRCW010000370.1:0-2046 GCA_036796475.1 Candidatus Acidiferrales bacterium
CCGCAGCGGGCGACTTGCAGATCAAACGAATTTCCGGCGCAGCGCTCGTGCAGGACGCGGATGAGCGGCCGATTGCCGAAGCGGAATGGAAGGCTGTGACCGAACGGCAGCCGAGCGCGGAAGAAATGCGGGCGATGCGTTTTGCATGGATCGTCTGCAAGCACGTGAAGTCGAACGCCATCGTTTTCGCGCGCGAGGGGCAGACGCTGGGGATCGGTGCGGGGCAGATGTCGCGCGTGGACTCAGTGAAAATCGCGGTGATGAAGGCACAACTGACACTGAAGGGAAGCGTAGTCGCGTCGGACGCGTTTTTTCCGTTCGCGGATGGAGTGGAAGAGGCGGCGAAAGCGGGAGCGGTGGCCGTGGTGCAGCCGGGCGGCTCGGTGCGAGACAATGAGGTGATTGAAGCAGCGAACCGGCTGGGAATGGCTATGGTTTTCACAGGCGTACGGCATTTCCGCCACTAACCTTCGTGCAAGTTCAGCGCATCCAACCTGATTGGCCCGTCATTGGCCGCGAGTGACTGGCCGGTGATTGCGGTAAACCGAAACTCGCGGCGCGGAAGGCTTTGACGCGCGGCAGAGCGTATAGAATAATAAGTGACCGCTTCCAATTTGGAGTTCGTATGAAGACCTATGTTTCCGGGGCAATTCTGGCCATCTGCTTATGCGCAACGGGCGCTGCGGGGCAAAGCTCGTCAAGCTCCTCGGGCGACAACAACGCGCGCGGCGCGGCGGCATATTCGCAGCCGGAGCAAGCTAAGAGGGCCGAAGCTTATGCGGACTTTATGATCGGGCATCTCGCGGAGCGGCAGTTCGAAACCACAGGCAAGCCGGAAGAAGCGCAACAAGCGGTGGATTATTACAAGAAGGCGCTGGCGCTCGACGCGGACGCTTCGATTACAGAGCGATTGGCGGAAGTCTATGCCGCGATGGAGCGCACGTCGGACGCGATTCGCACTGCTAAGGCAGCGCTGGAACAAGACGCGGACAATCTGGCGGCGCACCGGCTGCTTGCGCACATTTATATTCGCCAGCTGGGGAATGCGAGTTCGGAAACGAATCAAGGCGACGTGATTGCGGCGGCCGTCGAGCAACTGCAAGCGGTTGAGCGGCTCGATGCGAGCGATTTGGAGTCGCAGCTGTGGCTCGCTCATCTGTACGGATTTGAAAACAAGCCGCAGCTGGCGGAGCAGGAGCTGAAAAAAATTCTCACGCACTCTCCGGATAATCCGGGCGCGCTCGGGCAATTGAGCCAGCTTTATCTGGACGAAGGCCATCCGGAGCAGGCCATCGCGCTGCTGAAGGACGCGGTGGAGTCGTCGCAGGACGCGGACCTTTACGATTTGCTCGGCGATGCGTACACAAAGACGCACGATAACGGGAAGGCGGAAGCGGCGTACGAGCAGGCGGTGAAAATGGATCCGGACGAGGCGAGCCACCGCAAAGGGCTGGCGCAGGCGTATCTCTCGGACGAGAAATACGAAAAGGCGCTCGAGCAGTACGAAAAACTTTCGCAAATGGAGCCGGACAACGCGGAGAATTATCTGCGGATTTCGCAGATTTACCGGCACATGAACCAGCTGGACAAATCGCAGACAGCACTGGAACAGGCGAAGAAATACGCGCCGGACAATGTGGAAGTTCTCTATAACGAAGCCCTGCTTGATGAAGCGCAGGCGCGGTACAAAGACGCGATTCAGGTGCTCTCGGACACCATCGCAGGAATCAAAGCGCAGCAGGCGCAGGGGCAGCCGGGGCCGAGCGCGCTGGCCATTCTTTACGAGCAATTGGGCATGGCGCACCGCGGCGCGGGCGATTACGTTTCGGCGGAGCGCACGTTCGAGCAGATGCAGGAGCTGGGGCCGGCGAGCAAACGTCGCGGCGAACTGCTGCTGATTGACACGTACCGCGCGAGCGGCGACATCAAAGCAGCGTTAGCTGAAGCGCAGAAAGCGCGCAGCACAAGCGGCAGCGACGAATCGCTCGGCGTCACGTACGCGATGCTGCTTGGCGACAATAATCAGACAGAGGACGCGGCGAAGGT
>DAIRCW010000371.1:0-2007 GCA_036796475.1 Candidatus Acidiferrales bacterium
TTCGCGAACCTGCCAATGCGGGGTGGCGCGGCGCGTCGGAGTATCAAGATATTGTTGCGGGCGCGAAGTATCTGCAGGTGCTCTCGTATGTTGATCCGAATAAAATTGGATTGTGGGGCGGATCGTACGGTGGATTTTTGACGGCGATGGGGCTGGCGCGCAATTCCGATATTTTCAAGGCCGGCGTGGACATGCATGGCGTGCACGACTGGTCGGCGTTTCTCTCGCGCTGGTCGCGTTATGAGGGCAGCGAATCGCAGGGCGCGCCGGATGTGGGACAGGCGGTGAAGCTGGCGTTCAGCTCATCGCCGGATGCGTCGGTATCAACGTGGAAATCGCCGGTGCTGTTGATTCAGGGCGACGATGACCGCAACGTGCCGTTCGACCAGATGGTGGACTTGGTGCAGCGACTGCGCGCAAGTCATGTACCGTTCGAACAGATGGTTTTTCCGGACGAGATTCATGGATTCCTGATGTGGAAGACGTGGATTCGCGCGTACGCAGCGACGGCGGATTTCTTCGAGCGCGTGCTGGTGAAGGGCGAGACGATTCCGCCGAGCGAGTGATGGCGTAGGCACGACAGGGCGTGACTCAGGGAGTCGCGCGGGCAGAGCAAGCCCTGCCCCTACGAACTACAAAACTGGGCTACTGGAACTACGGGTTGTTCGGTGATTGCTCGGCGGCTTCGCGCTCGGCTACGATTTTCTTGGCGTTCTCGTAGAGGGCTTTGGCTTGGGGGATCAGTTCCGCGGCCTTCTCCACCTGAGGGTCATGGTCGACGGAAACTTTGTAGCCCGCGGGCAGGCCGAAATTGTAGGTGAAGAATTCGCGCTTAATGTGTTCTTTAATCCAGTCTTCGTTGGCGCGCATCTCGTCCGCTGAGTATTTGATGTCATCGCGTCCCAGGAAGCTTATGAATTGCTGCCAGACGGCGTCATCCACGGTGAAATCACGCGTGACTGTTGGATGCGTGCCCATATAGTAGCGGGTGAAGTCGCCGACGCCAACATCGAACGGATACAGCACGTTGCGCTCGAGCAGAAGGGTCTGAAAATCGTTGTACTTTGATGCGGGGTCGCTCACGTCCGGCGTGATTCCGCCACCGCCATAAACTTTCCTGCCGCTATCGGTGAGTTTCACTTCCGTTTCTTTATTTGGATGGCGGTCGAATTCATAATCGTAAATGGAAACGCCTTTGTAATTGCGCTGAATCAGACGGCCGCTTGGCGTGTAATAGCGCGCGGTGGTGAGGAGCAGGGCAGTGCCGTTGTTGATGGGATATTGCGTTTGGACCAGGCCTTTTCCGAAGCTGCGCGAGCCGACGATGAGGGCGCGGTCGTGATCCTGCAGAGCGCCGGCGACAATTTCAGAGGCCGAAGCGGATGAGCCGTCAATCAGCACAACCACAGGGATCTGGTCTCCGCCATTGCCGTGGAGCGCGTAATAGCGGCGCTCAGCAGAGGCGCGGCCTTTGTGGGAAACGACGAGCTGGTCTTTCGAGAGAAACATGTCGGCCATACCGATGGCTTCCATAAGCAATCCGCCGGGATTGCCGCGGAGGTCGAGAATGAAACCTTGCAAGTGCGAGTAATCGAGTTTGTTCATCGCGTCGGCAAGATCGGTGTCGGTGTTTTCGGAAGTGAATGCGGTGACGCGCGCATAGCCGATGCCGGGCTTAATCATGCCGGAGTACTGAACGGCGGATTGGGGGATTTGGTCGCGCATAACGTTCACGATGATAGGCTTTGGAGAGCCTTCGCGGCTGAGGGTGATGGTAACGACGGTTCCGCGCGGGCCCTTCAGGGCATCCGCGACCTGCACGGAGGAAAGGGATGCGGTGGGCTTGTCGTCGACTTTGACGATGATGTCGCCGGGTTTGATGCCAGCGCGATCGGCCGGCGAACCCGGGAATGGCGAAAGGACTTCGACTTTGTTATCGATAGGAATGATGCTCATTCCCACGCCGTAATAGTTTCCGCGCTGCTGCTCCATCTGGAGCGACCATTC
>DAIRCW010000372.1:0-1989 GCA_036796475.1 Candidatus Acidiferrales bacterium
GAGGAAGTTTGGCTTCCAAGAAGCGCAAAGGCGATATCGAGGACATCGAGCAGGATGTGGACGAGCTCGCCCGTCTTGCGCCGACGAACGAGAAGGCCGCGACGGAACTCGCGCGCCTGCGCCGTGAAGTCAGCGAGCTGAAGCGCGAATTCTTTTCGCACATGAGCGCGTGGCAGCGGTTGCAGCTGGCGCGCCATCCGCAGCGCCCCTACACGCTCGACCTGGTTCCGCTGATGTTCGAGCAGTTCTCGGAAATTCGCGGTGACCGCGCTTTTGCCGACGATCCTGCAATCGTCTGCGGGATGGCGAAATTCCACGACAAGCAAATCATGCTCATCGGCCATCAGAAGGGCCATGACACCAAGCAGCGCCTCGCGCGCAATTTCGGCCAGGCCAAGCCCGAGGGTTACCGCAAAGCGCTGCGCGCAATGGAACTCGCGGCCAAGTTCAAGAGGCCGATTCTCGTGCTCATTGATACGCCAGCTGCTTATCCGGGAGTGGACGCCGAGGAGCGCGGGCAGGCGGAAGCCATTGCGCGGAATCTGCGGGAAATGTCGCGCATTCCTGTGCCGATTGTGGTGGCAATTATCGGCGAAGGCGGCTCCGGCGGCGCGCTGGCCGTGGCCATCGGCGATCATGTGATGATGTTCGAAAACGCCGTCTACTCTGTGATTCCGCCCGAAGGCTGCGCTGCAATTCTCTGGCGCGACGCCAGCAAGGCCGAGCTCGCCGCCGAAGCGCTGAAAATCACCGCCACCGATTTGCTCGACCTCGAATTAGTCGACGAAATCATTCCCGAGCCGGAGGGCGGAGCCCACGCCAACCACGAAGCCGCCGCGAAGCTCCTCGATGAAGCCGTCACGCGCGCCTTCGCAAAAATATCGAATCTCTCTCCGCAGGAACTCCTCAACCGCCGCTACGATAAATTCCGCAAGATGGGCCAGCACTTCTAGCCACCAGTACTTCTAGTCGTCAGTTTTTCTCTCCGCCGGCACTACGCGAATTCCCTTAAGTGAAAGTCGATATTCCACCCGCTTTTCTTGCCTTACGTTTCCGCCTATCGTCGCGCACTAGAGGGTAGGAGGAAGCCGAAAACGTCAGCCCGTCTGCTGCTTCTCTTGCACAACTGAATCCGCTGCTGTCTGAAGCAGCCCACGAGGTGATGAGTAGATGTGTGTTCGCAAGATTAAGGCAAAGCTATTCGTACCAGCCTGTGCGGCCGTGATGCTGTTTGGAGCGGCGCTGACGTTCGCCAGTCCGTCGCGCTTCAGCGCTGCAAAACTCCCGGCGACATCAATCGTTAACGCAAATCCAATCAAGTCCGATTCCGCTGCCCAGGCTCCTGCACCCGGCACATTGCTGCTTTTCGGCATGGGTTTGGTTCTCACTGGCACCGCGCTGCGGAGAAAGGAGGGCAAAGCAGAATAGTTTTTCCTTCCTAAATCGTCCTGAGAAAAAGCAAAAATAAGCTGGCTGATCACCAGCTTGCGCCGTCCTCGAACCCCGCGGGCGGCGCTTCCATTTTTCGCGCGCTGTCAGTAAATGCGGGTGAACTTTTCTGCCGTCCCGCGCGTATTTCATTGTAGATGCGCGCGATTTTGCAGCGCAGCACTTTGGAGGTGAACCATGTTCTGCAGCCAGTGCGGCAAAGAGGCGGCGTCCGATGCTCACTTTTGTCCCAATTGCGGACGCGCTGTCGCCGTGCAATTCGTCCAGCAGCCCGTCGCGGATCCCCGTTACGCGCCACAAGGCTATGCGCAAACGTATCCCGCCAATCGCGTCCAGAACCACATCCGCACGCTCGGCATTCTCTGGCTTGTCGTCGGATGCCTGCGCGTCCTCGGCATCGGCTGGCTCTGGTTCGTGGGACGCGAAATCGTCCCCTCCATCCTCGGCAACGTGATCCCAAGCTTCAGCCTCGGCTCGCCGCTCAGCAGACTCGTTGAAGGGGGACTCGCTTTCGCCTCCGTGCTCATCGTCCTGCAAGCC
>DAIRCW010000373.1:0-1984 GCA_036796475.1 Candidatus Acidiferrales bacterium
AATTCGCCAAAGAACTGGCCCCCGACTCATCCGCGTTGCTCGGCAAAACGCTCATTCTGCGTTACGCCAAGCGCGAGTCGCTTCCGGCTTCGTCCGCCAATTCGTCGGGGAACTCTCCGCGCAAGAATCCAGCGTCCACGGGCTTCTCCGTGATCCCTGAAGAAAAGAGCCTGCGCATCGTCGGCATCATTGATACCGAACCGGAAGGCGGTTTCGGCGGCTTCGGACGCAGCCGCGTTTTCATTCCTCTCAGCATCGCCGAAGATTTGAGCGCCACCAGCGTCAGCGATCTTCAACAGCTCGTCAGCGGCTCTAGCGCGTCGCAAACGTATTCGAGCCTGACCGTGCGCGTAAAAAGCCCCACCGACGTGCAATCCGCCGAAGACGCCATCAAAGCCATGGGCTTCGAAACTTTTTCTCTGCTCGATACCACCCGCAATCTCCGGCTCTTTTTCACCGTGATTGATTTGCTGCTCGGAATTTTTGGCAGCCTGGCGCTTGCGGTTGCGACTCTCGGCATCGTCAACACGCTGGTGATGGCCATCCTTGAGCGCCGCCGCGAAATAGGTGTCTTCAAAGCTCTCGGCGCCGACGACCGCGACGTCAAGCAGCTTTTCTTCGCCGAGGCCGGAGTGATGGGCCTGCTCGGCGGCGTCGGCGGAGTTTTTCTTGGCTGGCTGATCAGTCGCGCGCTTACGTTTGGCACCAATGTTTATCTCGCGCGCCGCAGTTTGCCTTCCGTGCAAATCACTGCTGTACCCCTGTGGCTTGCTCTCGGGGCGATTGGGTTTGCCGTTGTTGTCAGCCTTTTCGCGGGACTCTATCCTGCGTCGCGCGCCGCTCGCCTCAATCCCGTCGAAGCTCTGCGCTATGAATAGCCATCCGACGCGCCTGAATTTCTGCCGCCGCGCGTTGTCGTTCGCCGCGCTCCTCCTTTGCGCGCTCGCATGTGTGCGTCCAGCAAATGCCGCGCTGGGGCGAATCGAATGCCGCTCCGTTCCGAGCGACATTCTCGGCCATCCCGTGGGTTACTGCGCGATTCTCCCGCCGAGCTACGACACCGAAAAAAAGCGGCACTATCCGGTGCTCTACTTTCTTCACGGACTTGGAGACAACGAGCAGTTTCTGGTACGTTCCGGCGGCTGGAACATCATCGAGGACGAGTGGCAGCAGAAGAAAATCGGCGAATACCTCGTGGTCACGCCCGAGGCGGACACCACTTTTTACATCAACTCCCGCGATGGCCGCGTGCGCTATGAAGATTTCTTTTTTCAGGAACTCATTCCGTTCATCGAAAGCAACTATCGCGTCACTGCGAAACGCGCCGCGCGCGCCATCGGAGGCATCTCCATGGGCGGCTACGGCGCGCTGCATCTGGCATTCGCGCGTCCGAAGAGTTTTGTCTCGGTGACCGCGAACAGCGCCGCGCTCTTTGAAAATCTGCCGAACGTCAGAGTCGCGAATCCGCAGCAGTCGCCGCTTCTTCGCGCGCTGCACGCGTTTGGGATTCCCCCCGATCCCTCGTTCTGGCGCAGCAACGATCCGTTGCAACTCGCGCGCAAGGCCAATCTCTCCGGCCTCAAAATTTATTTCGACTGCGGCACAGAGGACGATTACGGCTTCGAGCACGGCGCGCAAGCGCTCCACAACGTGCTGGCCTCACGCCATATTTCCCACGAGTTCGGTCTTTATCCCGGTCACCATGACGCGGAGTACTTTGCCGCGCGCCTGCCTGCCGTGTTCGAATTCCACTCCCGGGCGTTCGGGTTGGCGCCCAGCCGTTAGCTGGATCTGCTCGAAATCACCTCCAATTTAGCGTTTCCGTTTAGGGTGTCCGAAAACGGGAAAACACCTTGGACAAAGTATGTTTTTGTGTCGATTAGAACGGACACTTTTGCTGATGGCAAAGGGCTTAGCTGAAGTTCTAATTTTTCATAGGTGTGTCGATTAGAAGCTTTCTTCCGCATATAAAAAGCGAAAGCCG
>DAIRCW010000374.1:0-1984 GCA_036796475.1 Candidatus Acidiferrales bacterium
CAGCATGGCAAGCGCGCCAAAAATTCCCAGCAGGATCGCGTGAAACCGCCAGTCTTTGACGGATGAAGAAACAACCTCGCGCATGCTGCGGACTTGCGTCAGCACGAGGTCCGAATCCATTTGATGGATAACGCTGCGCACGTCCGTTACCGATGAGAGTGGCGGGCTTTTCGTTCGCAAAACGAAATACCCGCTATCCGTATAGGGCGTCTGCTCAAACGGAATGTACATGGACGGATACGGCGGATAGGCAAGCGCGTCCTGACGCATGTCCGCCACCACGCCGATGACCTGCCGCGGAGCCGCCTCTGCCGCTGATGGCCCCATTGGCTTTCCGATCCAGACGCGATGTCCAATGGGGTCCTGCCCCGGCCAGAATTCTTTTGCCATTGCTTCATTGATGAGCACAACGGGCTGGCTGCTCGTACCGTCCGCTCGCGTGAAGAAGCGCCCGCGCATGAGAGACACGTGTAGCGCGCGGAAATATTCTGGACTGATAATGCGAATGTCCGCGTCATGCCCGGCGCTTTGCGAATTGAACTCATCTTCCAAACTGAAAAGCATATCGCTGCCGGTGTTCAGTGAAGGCAATGTGTCCGTGAGCGCAGCGGTTTCCACTCCCGCAATCGAGGAAAAGCGTTCAATGGCTTGGCGGAAGAACTCAGCGCGCTTCCGAGCTGTGCCGTAATTCGCGCCGGAAAGAGCCACGCGAAAAGTGAGCACATTGGATGGATCAAATCCTGACGGAGCGTTCACCAGGCGCGCAAGGCTCTGGACCGTGAGCGCTGCTCCAATCAGCAATACCAATGAAATCGCCAGCTCGCCCGAGGCCAGGATATTGCGGACGCCGCCTCCCCAGTTGCTCTGCGCACCCGCCTCTTTCAGCGAATTGTTCAGGTCCACCCGCGAAGCGGTAATCGCGGGCGCTAATCCAAACGCGATTCCTGTGAGAATGCTCAGGGCGAACGCAAAAAGAAGTACCGTGGAATCGATGCGATACGATCCAATATGAGGAGTGTCTGCCGGAACCAGCGAAACAACGCTTCCGAAAACGGCATAACAAATCGCGATTCCCAGCGCGCCACCGAGCGCTGCGAGCACCACGCTCTCCGTGAGAAGCTGGCGGATAATACGGCTGCGCTTCGCGCCAATCGCTGAGCGAACCGCGATCTCCTGTTTACGTGTTGCCGAACGGGCAAGCATCAGGCTGGCAACATTCGCGCACGCAATCAACAGCACCAGTCCAACCGCTCCGAGTATCAACAGCGGCGCTGAACCGGCTGACTTGTTCACGAAAGCGCGCAGAAGGTCCAAGTGCGCGCGCTCGCCTTCAGCGAACATCTTCGGAAATTGGTGGCGCAGGTCTCCGAGCGAAGGCGTGAGCGCGGCTTCAGCTTGCGCTGCGGACACGCCGGGTTTCAGCAGCCCGATAGCGAGACGCCCGCCGTTTGAAGGATTGTCACTCGTTGGTGAAGTCTGAACGGCAAGCCAGATTTCTGGATTCACAGCGGACCAGACCGGCCAAACGAATCCCGGCGGAAGTACACCTACAACCGTAAACGGCTGCCCTTCGAGAATGATGTTGCGGCCGAGAACATTCGGGTCGCCTCCGAAATGGCTGCGCCAGAAACCATCGCTTACGATCGCGACATGAGGCCCTCCTGGCCGGCCTTCCTCCGGACGGAAATCACGGCCGAGCGCCGGTTGAACGCCCAAAGTGGAAAAAAATTCTGTCGAAGCTCCGGCTGCGGGAACGAGTTGTGCTTCTCCTACGCCGGTCATTTTCACCGAGCCGATCGAACGAAAAAGAGTGAAGTGTTCAAAGATCAGCGCGGCCTGATGCTGCCACGCGGCGAAGATTGCCGGAGAGATCGACGAGCCCCCGAGACGATTTCCCGTGCGGTCAACCACGTACAGATGGCTTCCGTTTGGAAATGGCAGGGGGCGAAGGAAAATTGCATCAACGATCGAGAAAATCGCGGTG
>DAIRCW010000375.1:0-1983 GCA_036796475.1 Candidatus Acidiferrales bacterium
CGCGGACATGTTCTTGCGGGCGAGGTCCCGCGCGATATCGCGTTCGCCGGCGTGGGCGGCAAGGGCGCCGCAGCAAAATTGATCGGCGGGGACAACAACTTCGCAACCATTGGCCTGCAAAACGCGGATGGTGGCGTCGTTGAGTTCGGTGAAGGTGACCTGCGCAACGCATCCGGCGAAAAAGGCGACGCGGGCGCGGCGGGGGCCTTTTGCGGGAAATGTTTTTCCGAGGCGCGAGAAGAAAAATTCGGAATCAATGCGCGGGAGAAGCGCGGCGCGTTGCTGAAGTCCGAAAAGGCGCAGGATGCCTGAGCCGCGCGCGAGAGTTTCGAGGCCGGAGCGCTGATAAACGCGAATGAGGCCGGCGAGGCGCGCGATGCGGCGCGGACTTGGGAGCAGGCGCTCAAAAACATAGCGGCGAGCGAGGCGCGAAAGGCGCGGGCGCTGGAAGTTGCGGGCGATTTGGGCGCGGGCGAGTTCGACGAGCTTGCCGTATTCGACGCCGGAGGGGCAGGCAGTTTCGCAGGCGCGGCAATCGAGGCAGCGGTCAATGTGCGTGACGAAGGCGTCGCTGAATTCGAGGCGTCCCTGATCGATGAGGGCCATTTGGCGGATGCGTCCGCGGGGCGAATCGGCTTCGTTGTGCCAGAGGCGGTAGGTGGGACAGGCGTTGAGGCACAAGCCGCAGTGAATGCAGCGGGAGTAGTCGGCGTAATCGGGCTTGTCGCCGGCGGTGAAGCCGCTGAGGGTTTCAGCGAATTCGCGCTGGGCTTCTTCGTGAGTTTGCGGCGGAAGAACGGGCATTTTGTCTAGCGTGGCTCCGAATTATTGTTACGAAGATTCCCGTTGTGAAGTTCAGGAAGTTTTTTGACCGGCACTAGAGGCCTCCGACGAAGCGGCCGGGCGCGAAGATGTTGCGCGGGTCGAAGGCGCGCTTGAGCTGCTGCATGAGCGGGAAATCTTCGCGCGAAGGGCCCCAGATGTTCAGCTGGCTTTTGAATTCGATTGGGCACCACAAAATTTGAGCGCTGCGTGCGGAATTGGCAGCGTTCTGCTGAAGCTGTGCGCAACACTTCTCGAGTTGCGAAAGCGAGCCGCTCGGAGACGTGAGCAGGCAGTAACAGATGCCGCAGCCGCGGAAAACGTGAGCGATCGCGAGAGAATGAGCGTTGGAGAGACCGGATGTCTCGTTGAAAAACGCGGCGAAATCGGAGCGCAGGCACGAGAATTTCAGGATTGCAGCATTGGCGCGCGATTGCGCGGCGGCTGGGAATTCGCGGATGGCAGTCCAGAGATGCTGCTCGCGGGACCCATCCAGGAGCGTGAATGAGCGGAGCGAACCGGCGGAGCTTTCGGCCATGGTTCGCAGATCGCGTTCGCAGCGGGCGAGAACGGCATCATTCCCAGCGATGCTAACAGCCACGGCAAACGAATTCATGGCAGCGGCATCGGCGAGCGGCAAAGCATTTTCAGCAAAGAGAGCGATTGCCGACGGAGAAAGAATTTCGATGGCCTGGCAGCGCAGGGGCGACTTGTGAATGAGCGTATTGAACGCGGCGGCGGCTTGCATGGACGAGAATGACGCAATCAATGTCGCGCTGGCCGATGGACGCGGAAAAGTTTTGAAGTTGACGCGGGTGATGACGCCGAGGGAGCCGATGGCGCCGAGAAAAAGTTTGTGCAGGTCGTAGCCGGTGACATTTTTCACCACGCGGCCGCCGCTCTTGGCGAGGGCGCCTTCGCCGGAGACGAATTCCATGCCGAGGACGAAATCGCGCGGCGTGCCATAGGCCTGGCGCAGAGGCGAATCCACGCCGCTTGAGAGCGTGCCGCCGATGGTGGCGCGTTCGTAGAACGGGACGTCGAGGGGCAAAAACTGATTGTGCTCGGCAAGAGTTTGCGCGAGGCGCGCGAGCGGAAGGCCGGGCTCGGCGCTGAGGGTGAGGTCGCCGGGATCGTAGGAGATGACGCGGTCGAGGCGGG
>DAIRCW010000376.1:0-508 GCA_036796475.1 Candidatus Acidiferrales bacterium
CGCAACGCCTTCAGCGCCACTGCGCGGTACATCGCGCCCGTGTCAATGTACGTATATCCCAGCAGCTCCGCCACGCGCCGCGCCGCCGTGCTCTTCCCCGACCCCACCGGCCCGTCTATCGCAATGACTAGATTACGCACTCTCATTTTCCATGGATAAAGCGCCACCACAGAACAGCAGATAGAACCAACGCGGGGCCGAAAAACAGAATTGTCAGATATACAGTCAGCGAAAACAGCCGGCCCCGCGGGTAGAAGCTCTGGTACCGCTCCTTCAGTTCATTCCAGCCTCCGCGACGCCAATAGAGCGAATGAGGAATACTGTCGTCACATGTAAGACGACGGTTGACCTTGAGGATCATCAGATGGAATAGGGCTAAAGCAAACAGATACACAGTGATCATCGCGGCGAAGAGAATTGTCAGCGGCCCAGAAGGAACCATGCTCAAATCCGCTTGAACGCCTTTTCAATCTCCTTTTGGGCAGTGCCGAATCTAACGCGCACTTTG
>DAIRCW010000376.1:518-1973 GCA_036796475.1 Candidatus Acidiferrales bacterium
TGAGCGAAGACTACGTAGAATAAGGTGAAAGCCACGACAAGCACGGCGCCTGCGAATTCAATCTGCTGCACCTGGGTCATCTCTCAAATTCGCTTGAATGCCCGCTCAATTTCCCGCACCGAATACCGCAGCACCACCGGCCTGCCATGCGGACAGCTCATCGGATACTCCGCCTTCGCCAGTTGCGCCAGCAGCCATTCCATTTTCGTTTGATCGAGCGGCATATTCACTTTAATCGCCGCCTGGCACGCCGTCGAAGCCGCGATGCGCGCTTGCAGCGATTCCAGCGAAATGGCCTGCGACTCGCGCGCCACGCCGTCCAGAATTTCTGCCAGCAGCTTTTCCGCATTCGTGCTGGACACACCTGCCGGCGCCGCCGAAATCGCCACGCTCCGCGGCCCCATCATTTCCGCTTCGAATCCGTTCGCGCGCAACTCCTCCGCGATCTGCTCGAAAATCACCAATTGACGAGGCGTCAGCTCCGCCACCATCGGCATCAGCATCCGCTGCCCTTCCACCGCGCCCGCGCGCCGCGCCGCCAGATGTTTTTCGAAGAGCACGCGCTCGTGCGCCACGTGCTGGTCAATAATCCAAAGGCCTTCCGTGTTCACCGCGACGATGTAGCTCGCATTGATCTGCCCCAGCGGCTTCAAACTGCCGATGTCCTGCACCGACGGCAGCGCGCCCACTGTTTCGGATTCTGCGATGCCTTCTGCCGAGCACGCATCTCCGGGCGCTAACGCAGTTGGCGGAATTTCGACGTCCTCCGCCGCTTCAAATTTCAGCCGCTGCGGAATCGGCCTGTCCGGCGCACCCGAAAGCACGAACGCGTCTTCCAGTCGTCCTTCGAATTCCGCCGACGGTGGTACGGGAACCGCAACCGCCTCGTTCGCGGACACTGAGAAATCATCCGTGCGCTGCGCCTCGCGCTCGCCCGTGGGTGCAAATGCCGGTGCAGCCGCTGCGCTCCCCGCAAAATTCTGCGCCGCGCCTCCGTTCGCGCCCGCGCCGGCTCCCGCCGCAAATGCCGCTTCATTCTTGCCCGCCGCAGCCGCCGGAAAACTCGGCACCGGACGCGCGTTCGACAACGCCATGCGAATCGCGTCGCGCACAAAATCGTGCACCACCTGCGAATGCCGGAAGCGCACCTCGATTTTCGCCGGATGCACGTTCACGTCCACTTCTTCGTACGGTAGTTCGAGGAAAACCAGCACCGCGGGAAAAACTCCCGGCGGCACGATGTTGCGATACGCTTCGTTGATCGCGTGCAACACCAGCCGGTCGCGAATCAACCGCCGGTTCACGAAAATGTAAATCCCGTTGCGGTTCACGCGCTGGATTTCCGGACGCGATACGAATCCCGAAATGCGAATCTTCGCCGCTTCCTCGCCCGGCTCGAGCTCCGGCTCGGTAATCGCCGCGCGAATCGGCGCTTCCACCGCCGCCATTTCCACC
>DAIRCW010000377.1:0-1968 GCA_036796475.1 Candidatus Acidiferrales bacterium
GCCTCGCGCGTCACGCGCAGCAGCCTTTCGCGTTTCGGGTCGATCTGCCCCACCGGAATGGTCAGCGCGGCGTCGCCGTAATACCCTTCGAATTCCACGCCAAAATCCATCGACAGAATGTCGCCCTCTTTCACCGCGCGTTTCGCCGAAGGAATTCCGTGCACCACTTCGTTGTTGATCGAAGCGCACAGCGACTTCGGGTAGCCGTGATAATTCTTGAACGCCGGACGGGCCTTGTGCTTTCGCGCGTACTCTTCGGCCAAATCGTCCATTTCTTCCGTGGTCATTCCCGGCTGCACTTTTTGCCGCAGTTCCGTCAGCGCGCCCCACACAATCAGTCCCGCGCGGTGCATGGTTTCAAGCTCCGTCGCGGAACGGCAGATAATCACAGCCGCTTCTCCAGCCGGCCCAGAGCCGAAAAAACTGCGGTGGTCACGTCCGCCACGCTGGCGTCCGCCTTGATTTCATCGAGCACGCCCTTCGCGCCGTAATAAGCGACCAGCGGCTGCGTCAGATTCTGATACGCTGCCAGGCGCTCGCGAATCGCTTCCGGCTTGTCGTCCGGCCGCTGAATCAATTCCCCGCCATCCACATCGCAGCGCCCTTCGACCTTCGGCGGCCGCTCGTAAATGTTGTAAATCTCAAAACCGACTTTGCACGTCCGCCGGCCGGTCATGCGCCGCATCAAAATCGTTTCCGGCACGTTGAAGTAAATCACCGCCGGCGACTTCCCGTCCGTCAGCATCGCGTCTAACGCCTCGGCCTGCGCCAGCGTCCTCGGGAAGCCGTCGAAAACGAATCCCCCGCTGCAATCCGCGCGCGAAATGCGTTCCTCGACCATGCGCAAAATCAAATCGTCCGGCACCAAATCGCCGCGCTCCATGATCGGCTTGGCCAGCAGCCCGAGCGGCGTGCCCCACTGGATGTTTTCGCGCAGCATGTCGCCGGTCGAAAGATGCGGCACGCCATAATGCGATGAAACCAGCTTGGCCTGCGTGCCTTTCCCCGCTCCCGGCGGCCCGAGAAAAATCACCGGCCGCGCCAGCAGCTTCTTTACTTCCGCCTGCGCCACGGTTTACATCCCTCGGCCGCGCAAACGCCCGCGCTTGGTGAAGCCCTCGTAATTCCTCATCACCAGCTGCGCTTCCAGCTGCTGTACGGTGTCCATCGCCACGCCCACCACGATGAGCAGCGACGTTCCGCCGAAATAGAAATTCACATTCAGGCCTTCGAGAATGAAGCGCCAGAAGTGGTCGTTAATCCAGCTGCCGACGAGCGGCAAATGCTGCAAATGCAATCCGGACATCATCCATTCCGGCAGGATGCACACCACCGCCAGATACAATCCGCCGACGAACGTCAGCCGCGTCAGCACGCGGTTGATGTGCTCCGAAGTGTTTCGCCCCGGCCGAATGCCCGGAATGAAGCCGCCATACTTGCGCATGTTGTCGGCCAGCTCCGTGGGATTGAAAATAATTCCCACATAAAAGAACGCGAAGAAAATAATCAGCACAATATAGATCAGCGTATAGAGCGGCTCGCCCCATCCCAGCGTATGCGACAGGCTCTCGAAAAAGGGCGACTTCTTCTGCATCATCAGCGCGATGGTTTGCGGGAACGTCAGCAGCGAGCTGGCGAAAATCGGAGGAATCACGCCGCCGGAATTGACGCGCAGCGGCAAGTAGGTCATCTGCCCGCCCATCACTTTGCGTCCCATCACGCGCTTGGCGTACTGCACCGGAATGCGCCGCTGCCCGCGCTCGACAAACACGATGAACGCAACCACCGCGGCCATCAAGATAACGATTCCTGCGACAGCGATCGGCGTGTACCCGCCCCACTGGCCCGTCGTGGTCTTGTCCCACAGGTCCATGACGCCGCGCGGCAGCCCAACCACGATGCCTGCGAAAATAATCAGCGACATTCCGTTGCCAATGCCGCGGTCGCTGATCTGCTCGCCCAGCCACA
>DAIRCW010000378.1:0-1948 GCA_036796475.1 Candidatus Acidiferrales bacterium
CGTGTTTCCGCCCTCGCCCCCCGCCTCGCCGCTCTCGTGGTCGCCGGACGGAAAGTCGCTGCTCATCACTCGCCAGGAGACGCCAGAGCCCGGGGACGGCGACATGACGACGGTTCAGGTGCTCGACGTGAGCAGCGGCAAAACGCGCAAGCTCACTTCGCACACGCACGTGGAAAGCACTGCCATTTTTTCTCCGGATGGCTCGCAGGTCGCTTATTGGTACACCAAAGACGGCGACCTCAACAATCAGAATGAAGTTTTCGTTACCGGCGCGAGCGGCGGGGATGGGACAGACGTCACTGCGGGAATTGACCGCAACATTTTGCGCGCGATCTGGATGCCGGATGGAAAAACGCTGCTCGTTGGCGGACACGACGGCGTGGGCACTTCACTATGGCTGCAGCCCGTTGACGGCGCGGCAAAAAAATTAAATTTGGGCGACATCGAGCCATCTTGGGGCTTCTGGGTGGATGCGATGGTCGGACCGAAGGGCGACATTGCGTTCACCGGCAGCACCGCGTCGCACCCCGGCGAGCTTTATTACATGAGCTCTGCGGATGCCGCGCCACGGCGGCTCACGAATTACAACGATTGGATTTCATCCATCGAACTCGCGCGCGCTGAAGGGATCGAGTGGCAAGGGCCGAATGGCTTTCATGAAGATGGCGTGCTGGACTATCCGCCGGGATTCTCGAAGGGAAACAAGTACCCTTTGGTGCTGCTGATTCATGGCGGGCCGCAGGCGAGTTCGACGATTGGATTCGATATGCTGGGGCAGCTCATTGCGGCGCAGGGCTATCTGGTATTTCAGCCGAATTATCGCGGCAGCGACAATCTTGGCAATGCCTATCAGCGCGCGATTTATCGCGATGCCGGCGATGGTCCCGGACGCGACGTGATGGCCGGAGTGGCGTCCGTGGAGAAAATGGGCATTGTTGATCAGGACAAAATTGGCGTGTCGGGATGGTCGTATGGCGGTTACATGACTTCGTGGATGATCGGGCACTACCACATCTGGAAGACGGCAGTTTCCGGAGCGGCGGTGAACGATTTGACCATGGAAGCGGCCGTTTCCGACGGGAATCGCACCGATTATCCCTCGATGGGCGGCTCGCCTTGGGTCGGCGACAACTGGAAAATTTACCGCGAGGAATCGCCGATTACCTACGCGGCGCAAATCAAGACGCCGACTTTGATTTTGTGCGACACGGGTGATTTTCGCGTGCCCATTGTGCAAAGCTATGAGATGTATCACGCGCTGAAGGATAACGGCACCACGACGGAATTTTACGCGTATCCGGTCTTTGGGCATTTTCCGGGCGATCCCGTGCATCGCGAAGACGTGATGACGCGCTGGATTGGCTGGCTGAATAAATATCTGAAATAGCGCTAAAGCGCAGAGACGGCGGCGGATTTCGCGCGCGAAGGTTTTTTGCTCGGCACGAGTTTGGAATTGAATTATGCCAACACTTCAACAGGTGACAGACGAGGTTTTACAGCTGGCGGCGGAGAATTTCAAAGTTTCGCGCGAGCAACTTGCGCCCGGCGATGATTTTTTCAAGAAGCTGGGTATCGACAGCTTGCAGGCGCTCAGTCTGCTGACGCGCATCGAAAATCATTTCCGAATCGAGCTGCCTGACTACGAACTGCAGGGCGTAACGGATTTTCAGACGCTCGCCGCACGCATTCACGCGCGCCTGTGATGCTGAACCTCAGCGAATATTCCTCTCTCGGCGCAGCCTTGCGCGCTGCCCTCGGTCGTTGGCCCGGTGAAATTTGTCTGATCGAAGCGGACCGCGAGCGCGAGAACTGCCGCCTCACCTATCGCCAGTTCAAGGAAAAAGCTCTGCCCTTTGCGCGCGCGCTGCAGGATGCGGGACTTGGCGCCAGCACGCGGGCGGCGATCATCATGACCAATCAGTCCAAATGGCTGATTTCGGCGTACGCG
>DAIRCW010000379.1:0-1946 GCA_036796475.1 Candidatus Acidiferrales bacterium
CGCGCAGCCGTCACCGGCGCGGCAAAAGAAATGCGCACATCATGCGCGGGCTTGCCGGACATTTCGACGACGCGCACCACGGCTTCATTAAACTTTTCAGCGCGTTTGAAGGCCATCACGCGAACATCGTTGCTGCTGACTCGCAGCAGCGAAAATGTTTTGCCGAGCGGCCCGGGATGCGCATCGCTCTGAAATGCGATGAGCGGATCATCGAGACGGTAGGCTTGCCATGCAGCGTCGGAATTTTGCCAGCCGCCAGCGTGGCTGGTAATTCCATATACGAATTCGTGATGGCCGAAGTCCTGCGTCGCCTGGTCGCGATACTCCTGATCGTTGGCGCTGATCCCGGGCGTATAGAGCAGCGTAAGCCTCAAGGTATTGTCGCTGGGCTTGTCGGAGCCGGTCTTTGCGCCGGAGAGAATCGTGACGCCGAAATCGCCGGATTTGTCGGTGAGGTCGAACCATCGATGCGAGGCCATCTCAAAAGTTTTTTCGTTATCGGTGGGACGTTCAATCGTGCCCGCGCCCCAATTGTACGTGGCGTTTTCGTTGGAAGCGCTGAGCGGGAACGCAGCTTTCAGCGCCGCTTGGCGCGTTTTCCAGTCGATGGCATTAACGAATTCGACGCGATTGCCGGCATCGCCCGCGGAAAGCCGAATCGTTTCGACGAATTTTGAGCCTTCGGATTCGCGTTCGATGCGCAACGCGACGCGCACGGGGCCATTTTCAACAATGCTTATTTTTGCCGGTCCGGAAACATAGCCGCGCGGCGGCTTGTTCTGATCGGACCAGTCCATATTCCACGCGGGCCATTGTGATGGCGTTTCGCTTTGAAAGGCGAGGCGCATCGGCGCCGAGAGGAGTTCGCGATTAAGTATTTTGTCGAAGATGCTGGTGACGTCGCCGTCGGAATTGATTTGGACGCGGTAGCGCGCGTTTTCAAGCGAGGACTCAGTGATCTTCAATTCCGAAGACGAATTCGCGCTTGAGTTCTCGGCAGGCTTGGCGTGGTAAACGGCGAAGCCAGTGGACGGCGTGTTTGCGAGAACGAGAATCTTGGTTGTGCGTGCGTTTGACTTTTCTCCCGGCGCAATAATCTGCGATGGAACTTCGTTGCCGTCAGGGCCGATGACGCGCACGGCGCTTGGCGCGCCATTCGGAAATGCGATGTTTGCTTCAACCACATCCTGGCGGGAAATCGAGAGCGGATTGTAAACGACAATCGGAACGCCCGCGCCTTCCGTGTTCAACTTCATGGAAATTCCGGAAGTCGCGCTGCGGAGGATTTGCGCGAATTGGTTCATGGCGATGACGTCGTCATTCCAGGAATAGGTGTAGGCCTTGGGCGTGGCGGTGCCGGCCATGATGTCGTGGAATTGGCCGCCAAGGACGAGGCGCCATGCGTGATTGAGGCGTTCCAACGGATATTCCCGCGCGCCGAGCCATGAAGCGGCGAATGAAGTTGCTTCGGCCGAGAGAGAGAGATTTTCGTTTTTGCGGTTCCAGTGCTTGTGCATGGCTTCGGAAGTGAGCGAACCGGCGGAGTGATTGGTGAGTTCGAGATCACCTTTATACGTGGGGAGCCCGGAGGCCAAATGCTCGCGCAAAATATCTTTGAACATCTGATCGGCGTCGGAAGAAATCACGTGGAGCGGGCCAGTGCCCATGCGAACTTCAGGGCCGCTGGGCGCCTGTTCGGCGTTTTCGTCGTCGCTTTCGCGGTCGTTGCTATGCGGCGGAAGGACGCCCATGCTTTTGGTGACCATTTCTTCGACGAGGCGAACGGAATTTTCGTCAGGCGAGCCGCCGATGTCGCCCGTGCCGTAATAGTGATAATCGGCGAAGATGCCACTCGCTTTGCCGTCCTGCTCGACGCGCTTGGGCCAGTCAATGAAATTGCGAATGTAGGGCGGCGCAGTGCTTTTCGTGAGGTCGTAGCTGACGCC
>DAIRCW010000380.1:0-1944 GCA_036796475.1 Candidatus Acidiferrales bacterium
GGGCGCGGGCTTTGGCGCCGAGTTCGTCAGCGGAGGCGATATGAATTTCGAGGCCGGGGAGGTGCTGGCGAGCGCCGTCGAGCAGGGCGACGATTCCGGGTTGCGAGAAGAGATTCGCAGGCGTGACGGAGGCGCCGGGATTTTGATGCGCGGCGAGAGTGCGCGCGAGGGTGTCGGCGACGTGGGCGGTGGAGTCTATGCGTTCGTGAAGATCGTCGCTGAGCAAGTGCGCGCCAAGTTGGAAATAGAGCAAGAACGCGGAGATGCCGACCATGGTGGCGAGAAGCACGACGGGCACGACGGCGATGAAAACGTAGGCGATGATGAGGCGGTTGCGCAGGCCCCAGAGGAGGCGCTTGCGCGTCCAACGGGCGAATCGCACGATGAGGTAGCCGGCGGCGATGAGAAAAATGAGGAAGAGCCATCCGCTGAGGAAGGAGAGGAGGCGGCCGAGGGGAGTGGTCCAGGCGAGAATGGTGAAAATGATGATGGCGGCGGCGAGGCGGTCGAGCGGAGAGGTGGTTCGCCAGAAGGCGCGGAGGCGGTGAAGGGATGGCATGGGTAGACAATATGACAAAAGAAGTGGCTAGTGGCTAGTGGCGAGTGGCTAGGAAAGCCGTGTCCCGTGAATCGTGGCCCGTGTTCCGTGAATGACTTCGAGAAGGGCAGAGCGTGTCCGGACACAAATGCGGGGTGGAAGTCATTCACGACGAAGTCGATGGCTTGGCAAGGGCGGCGGAATCCGGTAATGTGCAGGGATTCGATGTGGCGGAAGTTCGGTTGAGCGGGTGTGGCAGAGACTGTTCGCGTGAGCGATCGCAAAGTGGGCGCTTTGTGCAGGAAGAGTTCTCTTAAAGAGAGCGAGACAAATGCGCGTCAAGGAAAATGCGCTGGCTGCGAAAGATGAATGCACGTTCGTGTCAAGTTCGCAGGACTTCAGGGGCTAAAGCCCTGAATAAGGCATGAAGATTGATGTGGGAGCTAAAGCTCCGGCCCTACGAGGAGGAAAGATTTGAGTCTTCGGCAGCGAGTGGCGCTGGTGACGGGCGGGAGCCGCGGAATCGGGAAGGGAATCGCGATGGGGCTGGGACGCGAGGGCGCGCGTGTGGCGATTTCGTATCGCGCGAACAAAGCGGCGGCGCAGAACACGCTGCGTCAGTTGCAGACGCTGGGATGCGAATGCTTTGCGGTGGAGGCGGATGCGACGGATGCAGGGCAGTCGGAGAAACTGGTGACGTCGGTGGCGGAGAGGTTTGGAAGGCTGGACGTGCTGGTGAACAACGTGGGGAATTTCAACTGGGGCACAGTGGCGGAAACGACGGTGGAAGAGTGGCGGAAGGTGCTGGATTCGAATTTGCTGAGCGTGTTTTACACGAGCAAAGCGGCGATCGCGATAATGCGGCGGCAGCGGTGGGGACGAATTGTGAATTTGGGCGCGGTGGGAGCGGAGCGGGCGTTTGGGCAGGCGACGATTTCGGCGTACGCGGCGGCGAAGGCGGCAGTGGTGGCGTTTTCGCGTTCGCTGGCGCTGGAAGAGGCGAAGAACGGAATTACGGTGAACGTGGTGAATCCGCCGAACATTGATGACAAGGAATTGTCGCTGGAAGAGGCGCGGCGGATGCGCGATGCGCGGTTTCCGGTGGGGAGGCCGCCTTCGGCGGATGACATTGCGGAGGCGGTGAAATTTTTGGCGTCGGACGCGGCGGATTACGTGACGGGGCAGGTGCTGAGCGTGTCGGGCGGATGGATGATGTAGTTCTGGAGGCTGGAGGCTAGAGGTTGGAAGCCCGCCGCGGCGGGCAAGCTGGAAAAGAGAGGCGAAGGCGGTTTGCGCGCTGCGTTGCACTCCGCAGGAAGTGCCGCGCAATAGGGAGAAATTCAAAGATGAATACTCGCGCAAGAAAGCTGCGCGATAGGAAGAGCATTCGACTTTCGTTTTGCCGG
>DAIRCW010000381.1:0-1944 GCA_036796475.1 Candidatus Acidiferrales bacterium
AAACCATCCAGCGCATCATTGCCGTCTTTCCGCCGCCGGAGCAAAAACAGATCCGCTTGCAACTCGCTTCCACTTTGAAAGCTGTTGTCAGCCAGCGCCTCGTGCGCAAAAGTGACGGCATCGGCCGCGTCCCCGCTGTCGAAGTTTTGATCTCCACCGGCTACATTCGCGATTGCATCATCAATCCCGACAAGACGCGCCTCATTCGCGATGCGCTCGCTGCCGGCACCAGCCAGTACGGCATGCAAACTTTCGATCAATCCATCTTCGATCTCTATTCGAACAATCTCATCACGCTCGACGAAGCCATGATTCGCGCCTCCAATCCCGACGAATTCAAGCTGCGCATCCAGGGCATTCGTTCCGCCTCCGACGCCGCTCGCGAAGAGATGGAGCGCCAGATGCAAGAATTCGAGCGCACCGGCCCCCGCCGCTAAGGGATCTTAATTGTCAGTCAGCTCTAATTCCTCGCGACTGCGAATGACTCTGCTCGGCATTGCCCTGGTGGTTAGCTGCTCTCTTTCGGCCGCGGCTCAACCCAAGGAAAACACCTTGGATAAACTTGTGCGTAAGAATTATCCCGGCTTCCATCTATTGCAGACGAGCGAACGAGACGCAGACACCAGGACGTTCCTCACCAAACGTTTTAAGGGCTCGAGTCCGAGCCTCGTTCACGCCGATTTCGACGGCGACGGACATCCGGATTACGCCATGCTCCTAAAAAGTGACCACTCAACAGCAGCTCAGCTGGTGATTCTGCTCTGCGAAAATACCGAGCGGTGCCACGCTGTTTACAAAATCGATATAACTGGGGCTTCGGAAATCTCCTACCTAGAGGGAATTCCTGCGGGTTCAAAAATCGCTGAAACGGAAACTGCAGGAGAAAACAACTCACCTGCAGTAAAACTGACGACAACTGGAGTACAGCTATCGTATTTCGAAAAGGCCGAAACAGCGTTGTACTGGGACAGGCGGTTGAAAAAAATCGTCGAAGTAGCAACGGGAGATTAGGGGAACGACTGCGTCGCCGTGCGTCCGGCCGTTGACGCAATTTGGAAACACTCTCATTGAAAATATTTGCCGCTTACAAATTTGTGATGTAAATTCGCTTTTCCAAAATGCCCTACATTGAACCCAAGCATCCTTGGTACACGTTTTTCTTCGGCGTCCGCGGACTCCTCCGCCTCTTCGCCGCGATTCTTGCGTTCGCTTATGCCATTTTCATCTGCGCCACCATCGGCACCGGCGGCCCGCTCGCCCCGCGCCTTGCCGGCGCCGCCGCCATCGCTTTCAGCCACACCGCCACTCTCGCGCTCGTCACCGGACTTTTCTCCATCGCCCTCTGGTTCGGCCTCCACAGCAGCGTCGAACCGGGCCGCTGGGGCTTCTATCGAGCCTTCTCCGAGGAATGCGAAGACTACGACTGGTGGGGCCGCCGCCTCCCCAACCGCCGCGACTGATTCCTAAGCTGTCATCCCGCTTGTTCTACCGTTGCGAAGGGCACCCGATTGCGTCTTACAAGCCGTGTGAAGGATCTGCTTTTGCCTCTTTGGTGTGCGGCGCCTGCCTGCCGCAGGCAGGGCTCGACGCCGCTTTGCCACACCGCGAATGATCATCCTCGCAGTTGCCTCGAACGACCGCCTCCTTGCCTCCCTGCTTCTTTGCCTTACTTCTACGCTTTCAAGATTCGATTCGATTGGTTTTGCGTTTGCTAGCCACTCGCCACTAGTCACTAGCCAGTTGTAGTATCCTTCCCTCGTGCGCTCCTCCCCTCGCAAATTCTCCACTGAAGCCGGCCTCTACAACGCCGCCACTCGCGCCCTCATGCGCCGCGCGCATTCCGTTCACGAAATGAAGGACTATCTGAAAGCGCGCGCCGAAAATCCCGACCACGCCGCCACCGTTCTGCAAAAATTAAAGGAACACAACTACCTCGACGACGCC
>DAIRCW010000382.1:0-600 GCA_036796475.1 Candidatus Acidiferrales bacterium
CGACCAGGAATTCAATGAACTTCGCAGCCCCATTCACCAGAATGTACGGCGAAACGGTGCGGAAGCCCGCGCGGATGTACGGGACAGCCTTCGCCGCACCGCTCTCTGACTCGCTCGCTGCTGCATTGCTTGCCATTTTTTCCTCCTCCGATTCTTCATTCCATTGGTTGAGTCGCCGCTGCATTTCCTCCTCCGATACGTCTTCCTTATGCGTGGCGATAATCCAGGTGTAGCCGAACGGGTCCGCAATTTGCCCCGAGCGCTCGCCATAAAATTGATCCTGTACCGGACGCGCAATTTTTGCTCCCGCATCCAGCGCACCCTTCACGGTCGCATCCACGTCCGGTACGCTCAAATTGATTTTTACCGTTGAGCCGCCCAGCGTTTCTGGACTGATCGCGCCGTATTCCGGAAATTCGTCCGAGAGCATAATGCGCGCATTGCCAATTTGCATTTCGGCGTGGCCGATTCTTTCGCCCGGCCCCGTCAGGCGCATGGTTTCCTGCGCGCCAAAAACATCTTTATAGAATTGCAGCGCGCGCGCCGCATCCTTGAAACACAAGTACGGTACGGCCGTCTGCTGCGCTGGCGCTGCCATTT
>DAIRCW010000382.1:610-1633 GCA_036796475.1 Candidatus Acidiferrales bacterium
TCCCCACTCATTTTTTCACCTCCTAACAAATCCGCCTTCAATATCGCCTTGAAGTAGTGCCGCGGCAATCCGCGTAATTCGTGCGCAACGCGCGCGAGTGGCGCAGTATGGGCGCCCGGTTTGTGACGAGACGCGGAACCGCGCCCTGCGAGAATCGCATCAATCTGCTGGTTCAGTTTGTCGTGCTGCCCACGCTCAGGCATTTTTCTTCACCGCGCTCTTCTGTTTCCTTGAACCCATCATTTGCCGCAAATTCTGAATCCCGCGAAACTGCAACTGCTTCACCGCTCCTTCGGTTTTTCCAATCGCCTGCGCGATTTCGCGAATGCTTTTTTCTTCCGCGAAACGCATTCCAATCACCAGCCGCTGCTCCGCCGGCAGTTCCTTCACCAAATGAAAAAGTCGCGCCTGCTCGGCACTCGATTCGAAATCGAATTCTTCGCCGGCCTCTTTTCCAGGATTTCCCTGCTCGCGCGCCTGCTTCCGCCACTTGTCCGCTGTGGAATTCGCCGCGATTCGCAAAAGCCACGCGGAAAACGGCGCGCCGCGCCATTCGAATTTTCCAATGTTCGCAAGGGCCTGATGGAAAACATCAGAAGTAACGTCCTCGGCTTCCTGGCGGCTGGCGACCCGCCGCAGGACGTACGCGTACACCCGTTCGAAATAATTTTCGTACAGCTCCGCGAACCGGCTCGGATCGCTCCGCGCCGCCGCAATCAGTGAACGCTCGGCTTCCAGCCGCTCGTCTGTTGGCTTTTGTGGCGCCTTCAACGAGTGCTCCGGGAGTACGCCTGCCAGCCATGGCGTGTTCTCTCAATTACCATAACTGCGCGGGCAGCGAAAGGTTACGGTGAGTTTCTGACTGTTTTTGGACCCCCTTTTGTTTTGCAGGAAAATCGGGCGCCCTGTAAGATCGCTGTTTTCCAGAACTCCGAAACCATCTTGGATACCTGAAGATGAGAGCTGTCATGCAGCGCGTAACGAGCGCGCGCGTAATCGTCGAAAGCCGCATCACTGGAGAAA
>DAIRCW010000382.1:1643-1930 GCA_036796475.1 Candidatus Acidiferrales bacterium
ACAGGTGCTCCGGGAGTACGCCTGCCAGCCATGGCGTGTGCTCTCAATTACTATAACTGTGCTGCCGGTGAAAGGTTACGGTGAGCTTCTGAGTATTTTCGGACTCCCGTTTTTATTTTGCAGGAAAATTGCGCGCCCTGTAACATCACTGCTCTCGCAAAGCGTTTTGGGAGACCGTGAATTATGAGAGCCGTCATACAACGCGTAACGAGCGCACGCGTAATCGTCGAAGGCCGCGTCACGGGCGAAATCGCCGCCGGCCTCGCCGTGCTGCTCGCCGTAGGCCG
>DAIRCW010000383.1:0-1923 GCA_036796475.1 Candidatus Acidiferrales bacterium
CGCGCTCTCTACCTCATCGGCACGTCCGCCGACCTCGACGCCATCGCGCCCTACGCCCGCGGCCTCGACGGCGTCTCCCCCAAAATCGCGGAACAAGCCCGCCAAACCATGGCCCAAATCCGCTCCCGCCCTGCAGCGGCTGATTTACGTAAGGGCACGGCTTCAGCCGTGCCGTAAATTGGCGCGAGTGAAGGCGGCTTCAGCCGCTGAGGTCCTGTGTCGTCTTCGTAGGGCAGCGCTTGTTTGTCCTGACGGAGGAAGGACCCTGCCCGCGCGACTCGCCAGAGTTGCGCGTTCGGCGCCTTCGCCTTCGCACTTGTAGCGCAGACCTTCGCTCTCTGAAGGTTCTGCGGCTTGTCGGCCAGTGGCGCCATGGCTTTGCATCCAAACTCTTTCGACAACATCCAATAGAATGCGCGCCGCCCGGCCCCGCACGGCCAACAAAAATTTGCTATAATATCCTTGAACGAAATCAGAAACTTATTCCGAGAGGCAACGAAAACATGGTTTCTCTAACGCCGGTAGCTGTCACCAAAGTCAAGGAAATCATCTCGCAGCAGAATCCCGTCCCCACGGGCCTGCGCGTCGCCGTCGTCGGAGGCGGCTGCTCTGGCTTCAGCTATCACATGGCCTTTGAAAGTCAGGTCAACGAAGGCGCTGACAACGTCTACGAATTCGACGGCCTCAAAGTCCTCGTCGACCAAATGTCCGAAATGTACCTCGACGGCGTCTCCATCGATTACATCGAGTCCCTCGAAGGTTCCGGCTTCAAGTTCAATAATCCCAACGTCAAAAGCACCTGCGGCTGCGGCTCCTCCTTCAGCGTCTAACCCGCACGCAGCGGCGAATTATAATTCGCGAATGTAGGGGCGGCCTTACGCCGCCTTTTTTTTGCCACCTGAGCGCAGCGAAGGATGTCGCCGCAAAGCCTTCCATTGCCCAATGCTCGTTTTTCAATCGTGGGTTTTTCCAGCCACTCGCCACTAGCCACTAGCCACTGCTTTTCGGTATGCTGATTCTTCTACATGAAAATCGCTCTCGCCCAGTTCAACCCGACCGTCGGCGACTTCCTCGGCAACTCCGCCCGCATGCTCGAAATGGCCGCCGACGCAAAATCCCGCGCCGCTGACCTCGTCATCTTCTCCGAACTCTGCCTCTGCGGCTACCCTCCGCAAGATCTCGTCGAACGCCCCGCCTTCCTCGAACGCAACCAAACCGCTCTTCGCGAACTCGCCTCTAAGATTCCTCTCCCCGCCATCGTCGGCTATGTCGGCAAAGCTCAGGTCACTCCCGGCAAGCCCGCCGCGAATTGCGCCGCGCTTCTGCGCAACGGCGAAATCGCGTTCCGCCAGCGCAAAATGCTTCTCCCCACCTACGATGTCTTCGACGAAACGCGTTACTTCCAGCCCGCTCGCTCGCAATCCGCTGTCGAACTCGCCGGCCAGCAACTCGGCATCACCATCTGCGAAGACGCTTGGAACGACAAAGACTACTGGGCGCAGCGCCTCTACGAACGCGATCCTGTCAACGAACTCATGGGGCAGGGAACTGGCATCCTCATCAACGTCTCCGCTTCTCCCTACAATCTCGACAAGCGCAATCTTCGCGCCGACATGCTGCGCTCCCTCGCGCGCCATCACAAAGTTCCCGTCGTGTATGTCAACCAGGTCGGCGGCAACGACAGCCTCGTCTTCGACGGCTCGAGCGTCGCTTTCGACGCCGAAGGCAATCTCGTCGCTCGCGCCCACTCCTTCGAAGAAGATCTCGTCGTCTTCGATTCCGCCACGAACACTGGCGAAATTCGCCCGCAGCTCACCGATGAACTCGAAGCCGCCTACAAAGCGCTCGTCGTCGGCACGCGCGATTACGTCCGCAAATGCGGCTTTCGTGAAGTCGTCATCGGCTTGAGCGGCGGAATTGACT
>DAIRCW010000384.1:0-1904 GCA_036796475.1 Candidatus Acidiferrales bacterium
CGAAGGCCGCGTCACGGGCGAAATCGCCGCCGGCCTCGCCGTGCTGCTCGCCGTGGGCCGGGAAGATACAGCGGCTACCGCAAAATCTATGGCGGAGAAGATCGTGAACTTGCGCATCTTCAATGATGCGGATGGCAAAATGAATTTGTCGCTGCTCGATGTTCATGGCGCTCTGCTTGCTATCTCGCAATTTACGCTTTACGGCGACGCGCGCGGCGGGCGCCGGCCCAGTTTCATTCAGGCTGCGCCGCCAGAATTGGGAAAAACACTGTATGAAGAATTCGCTCGCGCCGTTTCGGATTTAGGCGTTCGCGTGGAAAAGGGCATTTTTCAGGCGCACATGTCCGTCGAATTGGTGAACGATGGCCCGGTGACTATTCTGCTCGATTCCGACAAGGTTTTCTGATGCACGGTCGAAAAGAATCCGAAGGTCACAGCTCCGAGCGCTCTGCCCAAGAGAAATTTCGCATCAGGGCGGCAACGATTGCTGATTCGCCGCAACTCGCATCCCTTGCCGGGCAGCTCGGCTATGCCTCCACGCCGGAGCAGGTGGCATCCCGTTTCCGCAAAATCTCCGCCGACCGCGAACATATCATCTTAGTCGCAGAAGATTCTCGCGGCGCTTTGGCCGGCTACATTGAAGTGTTCCCGTTCCGCACCATCGGCGCCGATGCGCGCATTGAAATCGCCAGTCTGGTCGTGGACCAATCTTGCCGCTCTCGGGGCGTGGGCCGATTGCTGATGGAACACGCCGAACGATGGGGCCGCGCAAACGGCTTTGCGGAAGCCGGTCTGCGCTCAAACGTGATCCGCGAGCGCGCTCATACTTTCTACGAAAACCTCGGCTATTGCGTGACCAAAACGCAGAAGTCCTTCCGCAAGAAACTCTGAACGCCTCATCGCGCCACCATAGCTTTCCTTTTTGCGCACACAGTCCTGTGTGTCGCTCTCGTAATTTACATCGTATTACGATATAATTTGAATTCAGGACGAACCCGATTGCAATTGACACTTGACTATGGCCCGCTGGCGCAGTTTCGCTACGAACTGCGCTGCTTTCTGAATCTAACGGAACATGCCGCGCGTCACGCTGGCATCGAACCGCAGCAATTCCAGGCGTTACTCGCTCTGGAAGGTCTTCCCGCGGGATACGCCCCCACAGTGGGAATGCTCGCCGAAAGGCTGCAGATCCAGCATCACAGCGCGGTCGAGTTGGTGAACCGCCTCGAAACTCACGGTTTTCTGCACCGTGTTCGAAATCGCGACGACAGGCGCGAAGTTCTTTTGCATCTGACGGCGCGCGGCAAACGAATCTTGCGCGATCTAGCTTTGCCGCACCGCGAAGAATTGCGCTCGGCGGGTTTCGCGATTTTGCGCGCGCTGAAAAAAGCGCTCGTGAGCGGCGGACATATTCGCAGTGCCCGCGGCGGCAAAACCGCCGCGCAAAATTTCAAGCGAGCCGCCTCGGCCGCTCGCATTTCATACAAGAAGAGGTGAAATTCATTGGCTGCACGTACTGAAGCACTGGTGAACGAAGCTCCCGCCGCGGGAACATTCCGTCTTGGTTATATGTCGCTGCTCGCCGCGCTCATTGGTTTGATGGCCGGCTTGGTCGCTTACGTACTGTATGACTTGATTGGCCTGTTCACGAACCTCGCCTATTACCACGCGTGGTCCTTTCATTTTCGCAGCCCGGAAGGCACGCATCTCGGCTATTGGATCATCCTCATGCCGGTCATCGGCGGATTGATCGTCGGCGTAATGGCCAAGTATGGGTCTGAAAAAATCAAAGGCCACGGAATCCCCGAAGCAATGGAAGCTGTTCTTACGTCGCGCAGCCGCATTGAAGGGAAAGTCGCAATACTAAAGCCCATTTCCGCCGCGATTGCCATTGGCACAGGAGG
>DAIRCW010000385.1:0-871 GCA_036796475.1 Candidatus Acidiferrales bacterium
CGGCAGCAGATTGCCCGAAAACCCCGCCCGCCTCGAATGCGACCACCAGGAATCCAAGATGAGCGATGGAGGAGTACGCCAGAATGCGCTTCACATTCCGCTGAAGCAACGCCAGCAGGTTTCCCGCAATCATTGAGGCGATTGCGATAATCGTAAAAACCAGCAGCACGGAGCGGCCCGTTCGGAACCCCGGATGATCGAATAAGCGCAGCAGCAGCGCGAACATCGCCCCCTTGGAAACAGTTGCGACGAACGCAGATACAGGTGCGGGCGCCCCGGCGTAGATATCCGGCGTCCACATATGAAAAGGAACCAGCGCCAGTTTGAATCCGATACCCACAATGATCAGAACCGCGCCGCAGGTTGCGGTGAGCGAACCCAGGGCGTGTGATGCAACAGCGGATGAAATGCCGCCGAAGGTCATGGTGCCGAGCGTGAAATAAATGATCGCCATTCCGAACAGCAGGAATGACGCTGAAGCTGCCGCAAGAACAAGATATTTAAGCCCCGCTTCGATCGCGGTGTTGTTCCTCGTATAGGAAACCATTCCATAAAGCGCGATGCTCAAAATTTCGAGCCCAAGAAAGAACCCAGCAAAGTGGTTGGCGCTCACAAGAACACCGGAACCGAGCGCCGCGGTAGCAATGAGAAGGTAAAGCTCCTCCGGGCGAGTCGTTTCGTGATGCTTGAAATAGCCGTAGCAGAGGAACACCACGGCAACACTTGCCGCGAGAATCAAACCTGTGTAAAAGAGCGCGACTGCATCGATCGTGAGGAGCGCGGTCACTCTACGGGGGACCAAAGGAGCCGCTGCGAAAATCGTCCCGAACGACGCGCACAGCCCGACAATCGTCACAACGACTGTGAGCGC
>DAIRCW010000385.1:881-1904 GCA_036796475.1 Candidatus Acidiferrales bacterium
AGCGCATGACTGCGGCGTATGCAGATCACGAGCATGACCGCGATCGCCGTCGCAGCCAGCAGGATCAGCGGAAGAAGTGCTACCACATCACTCGCGCTTATCATTACCTGTGCACCTCGACGGCAGTTTCGAGGGCGTGCAGCGCCGGGCTGAATGTATTGAGAACGGGCTGCGGATTCAGCCCGAGCCACAAGAGAGTTGCGGCCATTATAGTCACAATGAGGCCTTCGCGGTAAACCAGGTCCGGTATTCTCCATTCGTGAACGTTCGTACCTTGAAAGGCCTGCTGTATCAATCGCAGCGAGTAGAAGGTGGATGCGAGCACACCAAGGGCGCCAAGGATAGCGAATATCTGGTGGCTGCGAAACACCCCAAGCAGAATGAGAAACTCGCCGACGAAATCGCCGAGGCCCGGAAGCCCCATGGATGCGAGTGCAAAGAATAATGTGGCTCCGCTGAGCCGCGGGGCGGTGGACCACAGGCCGCCCATATCTCCCAGGCTGCGCGTCCGGATTCGCTCTTCGATGGTGCCCATCAGAACGAACAGCGCTCCCGCGCTGAGCGCGTGACAGATCATGGTCATTACCGCACCTTGCAGGGCGAGTTCATTCCAGGAGAAGATCGCAAGCACAACGAAGCCAAGATGGCTAATGCTGGTGTAGGCCACAAGCCGCTTCACATCCGTTTGGCCAAAAGCCAGAACTGCGCCGTAGATAATGCCGGCAACGGCGAGAGCCATGGCAACGGGCGCGAACTCGCGCGCGGCGTTGGGAAATAGCGGAATCAGGAAGCGGATCATCGCGTAAACCGACGTTTTTGCCAGCAGGCTTGCGAGGATTACCGCGCCAGCGGTCGAGGTTTCGGAACAAGCATCCGGCAGCCATGTGTGAAAGGGGAAGAGCGGGAGCTTGACTGCGAACGCGGCGAAAAACCCTAACATCATCCAGAACGCCGCGGTTGACGATAAAGGGGTGTTCAACAGTTCGGAGTATTCAAACGTGAAAGTCCCCGTCGCCTGGTGAT
>DAIRCW010000386.1:0-1903 GCA_036796475.1 Candidatus Acidiferrales bacterium
TGAACGCACGAAAGCGGATTCCGAATACACTGTGCCGTAGCTAGCAAAAATGCAGCCGACCAGCTGGACGGCACAAAACACTACCCACGTTCGCCCCTTCATGTACGTGCCTCACAAGGGATTATCCTTCCAACGGGCCGGATCCGCCAGCTTCACTCTTGATGTCCAGCAACGCCTGACCGGAGTGACCGATTGGGTGAACACAGGAACACACGCAGTGTTCACCCCTGAAGATAGGCGTTCCGTTCACCTAGGCCCCGCTGCAAGGCTCCGCCGAACAGCACGCTGCGGAAATTCGCTCTGAAAAAAGACCGCGGACGAAAACCTCGATTTGGGCGGGAGCGACCCCGGTGTTTGTGCGGTTTTGCCGCCCAAACGTGCTCACCGGGTCGCTCCCGCCCAAATTTTTTCTTGAATGCGCCCGGTGTTTCGTCCGCTTTTCGGAAGGGAGAAAACGAAACCAAAATATTTGTGAAATCAGCGCGTATTTTTTCTTTGCCCATTCGCTGTGGCGCCGAATCGTAAGCCGCGCAGCGTCGCATCGGCTGTGACGCCAGTCACTTTGCTGCCGGCGAACTCCGGGTCTGTGGAATGGACAATTGGGCGAACGAAGAATGGTGGGCCTGGACTGACTTGAACAGTCGACCTCGCCCTTATCAGGGGCGCGCTCTAGCCACCTGAGCTACAGGCCCGCGGGAAGAACTCGATTTTAGCATGACTGCACGAGCCTCGCACCGCGTTTCGCAGCGCAAGAGTGGCGAACGCCTTCGCGCACTGCAATTTCACGCAACGCCTTCTCGCGTTTTGAATTTCTCGCCCGCGAGAATCGCGAAAGATTTCTCACGCTGCGCAGCAACTCAACTTCACGCAGCGCCGCGCGGCAACGCGCGCAACCTCGTTCAGCTTTTTTCAGCAGGGAAGTACTGCGCCAGCCGCGCCTGCAATTCCTCGACCGCCCGCCGCAAATCCTCGACGCCTTCCGTCCGCCCGCTGACGTCCTGCGCCTTCAAATCGCCCAGCAAATCCCGCGTCAGCGTCGTCGCACGCCGAATCCGCTCCAGCGTCAGCAGCGACAGCACCGTGTGCGGATCGCGATGCTGAATCTGCCGCTCGCGCCACTCCTGCACCGCCCACGCCGTTTTGCGGACGTAATCCACCGCATCGCGAAACTCGCGCAAAATCAGCGGATCAATGTCACCCGCCTTGATCGCGTGCTCGATGCGCAACAACTCCGCGCCCGTCTTGCGCAACTGGAAATTCAGTCCCCAGAAATTTTCATCCGGCTCGGCGAACGCGACTGCCACTCCTTGAATCTCTCCGCTGCGCGTCCTGCGCAACGCCGCCACGCGCGCCCGCCGCTTCTGCTGCGTCAGCAGATTGGTCAGCTCTGCCTCCACGCCCGTGGACGGATAATTCACCATCCGCAACAGCGCGCCATGCGCGTTCACTTCCGTCGCTTGCGCTTTTTCGTGGAATGCGGCGCCGCTCGCTTCGCGCCACTCGACTTCCAGCGGGACGACCACAGGGAACCGGCTGCTTCTTCGCTGCTCAGCTCCGGACGACTTCTCGTTCGCCGTCTTGTCCCCGGACATGTCCCGCCTCGGAGAGACTCACACGCGAATCAGACATGCATCAAACGCTGCACTCCTTTTACGCCTTTCTGCCCGTTTCGCAACAAGTAAATTGAAACAAATGTTCCGTGTCAGTGACTTCTCTTCTTTGGATGTCATTCCCAGCGAGTCCCGGTCGCTTTTCGCCGGGACGACGAGCAACTTGCTGTTGGTTTTTCGAGTGCCCCATGCTCGCTTTCCGAGCGTGGGGACTTTTCCCTGCGTGAACATCGCCTCTGTAGCGCAGCACTTCGCGCCCTTCGCGAAGTCCGCGGCTAGCCACTCGCCACTAG
>DAIRCW010000387.1:0-1896 GCA_036796475.1 Candidatus Acidiferrales bacterium
GTGGCGTCCGAGGAGGCGCAGGGCTTCGTCGAGAGTTTTGGGCGATTGGTATTCGAAGGATGCGGGAATCATGAGGGCCTCCGGGATTTTGCGCCGGCGGCGGAGCGCGAGGCGCTGGAATTTTGGTGGATGATGCGCCAGATGTTTTCGCGTTTGATGGGCAGGTCAACGTGAGTGACGCCGAGAGGCGCGAGCGCGTCAACGACGGCGTTGACGAGGCAGGGAGTGGCGCCGATGGTTCCGGCTTCACCGACGCCTTTGACGCCCATGGGATTCACGGGTGTGGGGGTGACGGTGCGAGCCAATTCCATGCGCGGAATGTCGGCAGCGCGAGGGAGAGCGTAGTCGGTGAGTTCGCCGCTGATGAGCTGGCCCTCGGAATCGTAGACGGCTTCTTCGAAAAGAACCTGGCCGATGGATTGGACGATGCCGCCGTGAATTTGGCCATCGACGAGGAGCGGATTGATGACGTTGCCGCAGTCGTCGACGGCGACATATTTGAGGAGCTTGACTTCGCCGGTGTCGCGGTCGATTTCGACCTGGCAGATGTGCGTGCCGAAAGGAAAAGTGAAATTCGTCGGCTCGAAAAATGTGGTGGCTTCGAGGCCGGGCTCGACGCCCGCGGGAAGAGTTTTGGCGACGTAGGCGGCGGTGACCACATCGTTGAAGGTGGTGGATTTTTTGTCCGCGGTCGAAAAGATTTTGTGCTCGGAGAAAACGAGTTTCGCGGGATCGACTTCAAGAATGTGGCCGGCGATTTTGGCCATCTTTTCGCGGAGCTTTTCGAGGCATTTGTACATGGCCGTGCCGCCGACGGCGGTGGCGCGGCTGCCGAAAGTGCCAATGCCGTAAGGGACCTGGCTGGTGTCGCCGTGGACGACGAGAACGTCATCGGGAGTGACGCCGAGCATGTCGGCAGCAATTTGCGCGAAGCTTGTCTCCTGTCCTTGGCCGTGAGGGGATGAACCGGTGAGAACTTTCA
Organism: Candidatus Acidiferrales bacterium; assembly: GCA_036796475.1. Taxonomy (GTDB): domain Bacteria; phylum Acidobacteriota; class Terriglobia; order Acidiferrales; family UBA7541; genus DAHUXN01. The sequence continues at coordinate 983 of DAIRCW010000387.1, forward strand.
CTTTGCCGGTGGGCTCGATGCGAACGGTTCCGCTCTCCCAACCTCCAGCGGGCATGGCACTGGAGGGACCCATGGCGCAGATTTCGACGTAGCTGGAAACGCCGATGCCGAGCAGTCGGCCTTTTTTTCGCGCTTCGGCTTGCTCTTTGCGCAGCTTAGCGTAACTGGATTTTTTCTCGGCAGCTTCGAGGCAGCCTTGATAATTCGCGGTGTCGTAGATCAGGCCGGTGGGAGTGGCGTAGGGAAAATCTTTTGGCTTCGGGAAATTCTTCTGGCGAATTTCGATGGGATCCTTTTTCAGTTCGGCAGCGGCGACGTCCATGATGCGTTCGATGAAATAAGTGGCTTCGGGACGGCCCGCGCCGCGATAGGCGTCCGTGGCCATTTTGTTGGTGAGCGCGCCGATGATTTCGATCCGAATGGCGGGAATTTTGTAGCTGCCGCAGAGCATCAGTCCTGTGAGCGTGGGAATGAGCGGCGTGAGCAACTGATAATACGCGCCGAGGTCGGCAATGATTTTGAAGCGCGCGCCGAGAATGGTGCCGTCGCGTTTGACGGCGAGTTCGCCATAATTAATGTAATCGCGGCCGTGAATGGTGGCCTGAAAATTCTCGCGGCGGGATTCGATCCATTTCACAGGCTTTCCGGTGTGAATCGCGAGATAGGAGCAGAGGGCTTCTTCGGCGTAGACATTGAGCTTGCTGCCAAAGCCGCCGCCCACTTCCGGCGTGGTGAGGTGGACAGAATTTTCGTCGAGGCCGAGCATAGCTCCGATTTGCGTGCGCGCCAGGTGCGGAATTTGCGTGGAGGTCCAGACTCTTAATTTCGGCTCGCCGGGATCGTAATCGGCAACGATGCCGCGGCATTCCATCGGAACAGGAATCACGCGCTGATTGGCCATACGCTGCTTGACG
>DAIRCW010000388.1:0-1845 GCA_036796475.1 Candidatus Acidiferrales bacterium
GACGAAGAAAAAATGATGGGCCTGGTGCTCGATGCCGGCGCGGAAGATTTGAAAGACGACGGCTCTTCCTGGGAAGTGGTCACACCTCCGGAAGTTTTCGAAAAAGTTCGCGAAGCCCTCGTCGGCGCCGGAATCAATCCCGCTTCCGCCGAAGTCGGCTGGGTGCCGCAAAATTACGTGAAGCTCGCCGGCGCGCAAGCCCAGCAGATGCTGAAAATGGTCGAGGCTCTCGAAGAGCACGACGACGTGCAGCACGTCTACGCCAATTTCGACATCGACGAAAAAGAAATTCAGGCCGCCGTCGCCGGCTAGCCTCTCCTGTCATTCTGAGCCGCGATTTTTGCGATCCAGAAAACGGAACTGTCATTCCGAGCCGCGATTTTTGCGAGCGAGGAATCTGCATTTGATTTCCTGCGATTGCGAGTCTCCTTCACATTGCTCTTCACGTTCTGCAAATGAAAAAATCACTACCCTTCGAATTTCATCCGCGCGTAGACTGAACGCGCTGCGATGTTCCATTTCGCGGCGCAACCAAATGTCGGCGCGCGCTTCAACTACGCCATCCGCGAACGGAACCAGCAACGGCTCGCCTCGCGCCACTCTGCGCGTCCTGGGAATTGACCCCGCGCTCGCCGGCGCCACGGGCTACGGCGTGGTGGAACTCGACGGCCCCTCCGCGCGCATGCTGCGCTTCGGCGCGTTGCGCTTCTCCGCGCGCGACGATTTCTCCGCGCGCCTCCGCGGCATTCATGGCATGGTCGCGCAACTCCTCGAAGAGTTCGCGCCGGACGCAATTGCGGTAGAATCCGTATTCACGGCTTTGAACATGCGCACCGCTCTGAAGCTCGCCGAAGTTCGCGGCGTGATTCTCCTCGCCGCCGCTCAAGCGCGGATTCCTTCGCACAGTTATTCGCCGCGCGAAGTCAAGGCCAGCATCGTCGGCCATGGCGGCGCGTCCAAGCAGCAGATGCAGCAGATGATTAAGGCCCAGCTGGGATTGTGCGAAGAGCCTGAGCCGCCGGATGCCGCCGACGCGCTGGCCGTGGCCCTCTGCCATGCGCATACCGCGCGTGCCCTACAGCGTTTCGCCGCAAGCACTATTCCGCCGCGCGCTGCCGCAAACAGCCGGCGAGCGCGCAGCCATTTTTCGAATTCGCGCATCCTTATAGCAAGGTGATTTGTGGGACGTCCTGGAAGCCAATCCGCTCTTTTGCTGTACGTCTTCGCTCTACTGACGGCTATTGCCTTGTCGCCTCGCGCGAACGCGCAGAAATCCCGTAAAGCAGTGCCGAATGCAGACGCGAGCGACAGCGGCCCCACTCTCACGTTCACGCAAATTTTCAAATCGAGCTATCCCGAATATATCCAGATTACCGTGGACCAGGAAGGCAAAGGCACTTGGGACATTCGCCAGCTCGACGACCAGCCATCACCGCAGCCGCTGCAAGTTGACACCGCGCTCGCGCAAAAAATGTTTGTGCTCGCCGCCAACCTCCACGATTTTCAAGGCGCGGATCTGGATGTTCACCGCCGCATCGCCAATCTCGGAACCAAAACTTTTGACTACAAAAACGGCGCTACGGAAAATCAGGTGACCTTCAATTTCACCAGCAACACCGACGCGCAGCAGCTGCAGGCGATTTTCGATGGGCTCGAGCGTCAGGAACTCGACTTGAGCGACATGCAGCGCGTCGTCCGCTACGACCATTTGGGCGTGAACGACGTGATTCTGCGCGTGCAAAATGACGTCAAGCGCAAACTCATTCCCGAACCCGCCGCGCTCCTTCCCGCTCTCGACGACATTGCCTCCAACTCTGAATTGATCGACATGTCCCGCCAGCGCGC
>DAIRCW010000389.1:0-1824 GCA_036796475.1 Candidatus Acidiferrales bacterium
TCCGCCCCGCTCCTCGATATTTTCCCATTCGCCCGAGCGCGCGAACTCCGCCGAAAATTCCTGCGCGCTGCTCGTTGCCGGCGGCTTCGAAGCAGTCGCGCGCGTAATTTCTACTCCACCGTCACCGTGCAGCGTCTTCAATTCATTTTCTGCGCCAAACTCCGCTGCTATTCTTCCGCCGCGAATGCGCGCCGATTCTTTCGCGTCCGCGCTGGTGATTTCCGCGGGCGCCAGCGTCGTCGCGCGCGCAACGTGCGATCCTCGTCCGGTCGCATTCCGCGCAAACTCCATTTCCATGCTCTCCGTCGCCAGCTCCCGCCGCGTTTGCCCCTCATTCATCGCCAATTTTACGTCGCCGCGCGCCAATAACTTCTGTGGTTCGTTCTGTCCATGCTCCTCGCTCATCATCAGTTCCGCCGTCTGCGCCGAGAAATCGCTCTTCGACGCGCCCTTTTTCGTTCTTCCATTCCACGCACCGTGCGCGCCATCAGCAGCCGTGATTTTTTCCAGCGCGCCCGCGCGCGAGAACTCTCCTTGCATGCGCGTCGCTGAAAACCTCCCCGCGCCTCGCCTGTCATTCACGGTAATTTCCGGATTCCCGTTCGCGCGCGCTGTCGCGGGACGCATCGCCGCGTCCAACTGCACCTCCATCGCTCCCGCCGCGAGAATTCTGCCGTCCTGCTCGGCGTGCACCGGCCCGGACAGTCTCAGCAAATTTTCTTTGCGCTCGAATTGCATCGCGCTCGCCGTCAAATTCACAGCGCCGCCGCGCATTTGCCGCGCTCCTGAAAGTTTTAGTTGCACATTTTTTCGAAGCTCCACATTTTCCGTCTGCGGGTCGTACAAAATTCCTTCCGCGTTTCCCTGCCCCTCGCGAAAACGCAGCTCTACCGGCTTATCCGTGCTCACTTTGCCGCTGTCGCGCTCGAACAAAATGTCGCTGGTCTGCAATTCCAGCGCGCCGTTTTGCGAATCAGCGTCCGCACCGCCAGCCTCCGCGCGCGATTTCGCGTTGCGCAGCGCGATTTGCACTACTCCGTGGCAGCGTATGCTGCCTGTCTCCGGCTCGTAGTTGCATTCGTCCGCGCGCACCGAATCATCGCGCTCGCCGCGCGCGCCAAAAATTTCGATGGACACATTTTCGAGCAAGCTGCGGTTGGCATCTTTGAATTGCGTCGCTTGCTGCGCGTGCACGGTGAAAAGCGTCTGCGCGCCAATGTTTCGCGAGAACGTGAAGCCCGCTGACTGCTGCGCCACGCTCGCCGGAACCGGCTTCACATTTTTTTCGCCCGAAATGCCGCTCCGCCGCCGCTGCAAATACACCAGCACCACCACAAGCGCTATCGTCGCCGCAATCGCCGCCGACCACCGCGCATAACGCGCCGCTTCGCGATTCTTCATCTCAGCCGTTCCCGCGGAGATTCTTGAGCAAGTTCATAGGATTAGAAGCCGAGTATAGGGAACGCGCAGCCTGCGCACAACCGCATCGCGGCGAGACCTAACGCGGTTGCGCCGGAGCGAATATATGGGCCGAATGAACACGAATAAAATGCCGAGGCCGAAAATCGGAGGAATAAATGGTACTAGTACAGGCCAAATTGTCTTTTTTGGAGGCAAAAAAAGGGCAAAATGAGCAGGCCATTCCGCCGAAAAATGCGCTGAATGTCTTTTTCCTGATTTTTGGGTGCGCGGCGCGGAGTTGCAAACCTTCACAAAAGGCCGATAAACATTGGTTTTTCTGCACATGACCGTGCTCGGACTGAGAGGCGAGTTTCAAAGAGACAATTGAAAAATCGGATCAAAATCGGCAAGTATCGGCGTTTT
>DAIRCW010000390.1:0-1821 GCA_036796475.1 Candidatus Acidiferrales bacterium
CAGCGCGCGTGAGCTTTCGCAGATAGGCACGACCGTTGGGCAATTCGAAACCGATCGTGGCTTCTTCGGCTTGCGAAAGTTCGTGCTTGGCATGAATTATGATCTTGCGCAATTGCTGCGTGGCCTCGGGATCATTGCCGACGGCGAAATTGAATTTTGCGGAGATTTCCGCGCTGATCAAAGAGGTGAGCGCATTATCTATGTCGTCGCCGCCAAGATGCGTGTCGCCGTTGGTGGAGAGGACTTGATAAATTTCGCCTTCGCCGCTGGAGATCAATTTCAAAATAGAAATATCGAAAGTGCCTCCGCCGAAATCGTAAACAGCCACGCGGCCACGGCGCTGTTTGTGCAATCCGTAGGCGAGCGCGGCGGCGGTGGGTTCGTTCACCAAGCGCAGAACTTCGAGGCCGGCGAGGCGGCCGGCATCTTTTGTGGCTTGACGCTGCGCGTCATTGAAATACGCGGGCACGGTGATCACGGCACGGTCCACTGTGTCGTTGAAAAATTTCTCGGCCCACGATTTCAATTCGCGAAGAATGAATGAAGAGATTTCGGGGGGCGTGAAATATTTATCGCCGAGGCGCACGCGAATCACGCCGCGCGAATTTTCGTCGATGCGGAACGGGAAGATTTTCAATTCATCGCGAACATCTTCAACGCCGCGCCCCATCAGCCGTTTCACGGAATAGATGGAGCGCTCCGGCTGCGTGAGCAGCAGCTGACGGGCGGGCTCGCCGACGACGATTTTGCCGTTTTGATCGAGGGTGACGACGGAGGGGCAGAGGGTAGAGCCCCAGGGGCCGGCGATGCATTGCGGCAGGCCCGTGGCGGCGTATTCGGCGACGATCAGTCCCGCCTTGGCGGGAGCGATCATGGCGTCAATATAGGCCACCAGGCTGAAGGTGGTTCCGAGGTCGATTCCAACTGTCTTGCCCATTCCTATTTCCCCTAATATTTGGCGCGGAGATGAATTCCAAATCCGCATCCCGCAAAAACTTATCGATTAGAAATTTTTATGTTGCTCATTTTTATGGTACTTAGATCGATTTCTAATTTTCAGCACCCCAAGTAAACATAATCTGCTACGACTGGACTAATTCCTCTCCGACGTTGCGGACGAGGTTGCGAATGTAGGAGCGGCGGTTCAGCAGGTCGTTCATTTTAGCCATGACCGCCTGGCGGGCGGGCTCGTTGCCGGGATGGACGAGTGCCGCGTCCCATTCGGTGAAGACAATGTTCAGATCGCGATCGACTTCTTCGAGTTTCTGCTCGAAGTTGCGCTGCGCGGCGGAGAGCTTTTGACGCAAATCGGTGAGATCGCCTCCCTCTGACTTTGCTTCGCGCAATTCGTCAAGAGATTCATTCAGCTCGAAGACTTCTTCGAGCAGCTCGGGCGGGGCCTGCTGCTTGGTTGTTCCCTCTTTGCGGACGCCGGCGCGCAGAAGGAGATATTCGACGCGCGCGATGGGATCGCGGAGGGTGCGATAGGCGTCGTTTAGTTCGGAAGAACGCTCAAGAGCGAGATTGCGTTCGAATTCGGAGGCTTTGACGAAGTTGTCGGGATGGAGTTTCCAGCTCAATTGATGGAAGAGCTGTTCGAGGGCGGCGGAATCGAGCTGCAGGCTCTGCGGCAGCGAGAAAAACGCGAAGTAATCGGCTTCGCGCGAGAGTGCCTGGATTTTTCCGCAAGCGGCGCAGAAATGCCCGCCGCCGGAAGCGGCTTTGCAGCTCCAGCAGACTGCGCTAGAGCGGGAAGCGGATTCGGTTTGTGGCTTGGTGGCACTCATGCTTTCAGAAGTTTTCCCGCGGTCTCACTCGGCT
>DAIRCW010000391.1:0-1796 GCA_036796475.1 Candidatus Acidiferrales bacterium
GGCTGCGCCCCGCGATACAAATAATTGTTCACCTTGCCGAAATCCTTGATGCCCGCAACGGACATTCTCTCCGCGGCGGCAATTTGCGCGATGCGCGGAGAAACATTCCGCCGCGCGCTGCATCCGGAAAGAGTTAGCGCCACCAAATAAGTTGAAAAAAGGGCCCAAAAGCCTGCTCGAGCGTCCACGACACATTAAGATGCAGCTCACGAATGGGAAAGACAGCCTTCCGCCAACACGCCGGAGCGCCTTGCCCCTGCGCCCCTTCCCCTCCGCATCCAATTGCCCTAAAATGAAATTGTCAGGCGCACGCAAGCCATTCAGACAGGAGCGGCCATGGCCAAAGAGAAACCGGATTCTTCTTCGCACGGTTCTTCAGTAATCACCAGCGCGGAAGCAGAATCGCAGTCGCAGCGCGCGCCCTCCACCGCGGAAACCGAATGGCAAAAAAAAGTCCTGGAGCCTACGCTCGAAAAATCGCCTGAACGCGACGTAAAATTCACCACCATCTCCGATTTTCCGATCGAGCGACTATACACTCCTGCCGATTTGCCGAACTGGTCTCCCGAAAAAGATTTGGGCTATCCCGGGCAGCCGCCGTACGCGCGCGGAATCCATTCGACGATGTATCGCGGGCGGCTGTGGACGATGCGGCAGTTCGCCGGATTCGGCGCCGCCGAAGACACCAATCAGCGCTTCCGCTATCTGCTTTCGCAGGGCCAGACCGGCCTCTCCGTCGCGTTCGATTTGCCCACGCTGATGGGCTATGACGCCGATCACGCGCTCTCCGAGGGCGAAGTCGGCAAATGCGGCGTGGCCATCAGTTCCCTCGCGGACATGGAAGTGCTCTTCGACAAGATTCCGCTCGCGGACGTCACCACTTCGATGACCATCAATTCTCCCGCCGCGGTCATCTGGGCGATGTATCTCGCCGTCGCGGAAAAGCAGGGCGCCGCCTGGAAAAATATCGGCGGCACAATTCAAAACGACATTCTCAAGGAATACATCGCGCAGAAGGAATACATCTATCCGCCCGCGCCTTCGATGCGGCTGGTGATTGACACGTTCGAGTTTGGCGCGAAGCAGACGCCGAAGTTCAACGTGATTTCCATCAGCGGCTACCACATTCGCGAAGCCGGCTCGACGGCGATTCAGGAATTGGCGTTCACTTTGCGCGACGGGATCGAGTACGTCGAATGGGCGCTGCGACGCGGGCTCGCGGTGGACGATTTTGCGCCGCGCCTCTCGTTTTTCTTCAACGCGCATAGCGATTTCTTCGAGGAAATCGCCAAGTACCGCGCGGCGCGCCGCATCTGGTACAAAGTGATGCGCGAACGCTTCGGCGCGAAAAGCCAGCGCTCCTGGGCGCTGCGCTTCCACACGCAGACGGCGGGTTGTTCGCTGACCGCGCAGCAGCCGTACAACAACGTCGTGCGCACGGCGCTGCAGGCGCTCGCCGCGGTGATGGGCGGCACGCAATCGCTGCACACCAACTCGCTGGACGAAGCGTGGGCGCTGCCGACGGAGTTCGCCGCGACCGTCGCGCTGCGTACGCAGCAGATTATCGCCCACGAAAGCGGCGTCACGAATACCGTGGATCCGCTGGGCGGCTCGTACTTCGTCGAAAAGCTCACCGACGACGTGGAGCGCGGCGCGTGGGACTACATCGAGAAAATTGATGCGCTGGGCGGAATGGTTGACGCCATCGAACGCTCCTATCCGCAGCGCGAAATTGCCGAAGCGGCGTATCGTTATCAGGTGGAAGTGGACCGCAAGGAAAAAATCATCGTCGGCGT
>DAIRCW010000392.1:0-1762 GCA_036796475.1 Candidatus Acidiferrales bacterium
CGGAAAAATGCTGTACGTCGTGAACACCCGGAGCGTGCCCGGGCCGAATCCCGACGGCTGCCGCAACACAACTTCCATTGCGCATGGCTCGCTTGACGAATGCTACGGCCAAAACGAATACATCTTCCAACTGGACAAGGGCGGCTTCGAAACGATTCCCACGCCAAACGCGGACGAACTGGATTCTCTGACCAAGCAAGTCGCGGAAAACGATCATTACGTGAGCGATGCGCAGCGCGCGGCGATTGAGAAGACGATGGCGTTTTTGCGCGCGCACATCAAGCACGTGATTTACATCATCAAGGAAAACCGCACGTACGATCAGGTGCTCGGCGATTTGCCGGAGGGAAATGGCGATCCGAAGCTGGCGGTGCTGGGCAAGGCGCTGAGTCCGAATCATCATCAGATCGCGCAGCAGTTCGTGGATCTGGATAATTTTTTCTGCAGCGGAGATGTAAGCGGCGAGGGCTGGAACTGGTCCACCGCAGCGCGCGAATCGGAGTTCGTCCAGAATGAAGTGCCGGTGAATTACGCGAAGCGCGGGCTGAGCTACGATTTTGAAGGCGAAAATCGAAATATTAATTTAGGAATTGCGAATCCGGCGGAGCGGCGCAAGGAAAATCCCGCAGCTCCTGACGACAAGAATTTGCTGCCAGGAACGAATGATGTGGACGCGCCGGATGGCCCGGGCGGCGAAGCCGGCACCGGATATTTGTGGGACGCGGCGCTGCGCGCGGGCCTTTCGCTGCGGAATTACGGGTTTTTCCTCGAAGGCGGCAGATATTTTGGCGAGCCGGGCAAGCCAGGACTTATTCCTGTGATTCGCGATCCATACCAAACGAAAACGCGCGTGGCCTTTCCGGACAAAGTGGCGCTGATGAAAGTGACGGACCCTTATTTTCGCGGATTCGATTTGAAGATGCCGGATTACTGGCGGTTCACGGAATGGAATCGCGAATTTCAGAATGACGTAAAGAGCGGTAAGATGCCAAATCTGGAATTACTGCGGCTGGGTCGCGACCACTTTGGCGATTTTGCCGATGCGATTGATGGAACGGGCACGGTCGAAGCGGAAATCGGCGACAACGATTATTCGGTGGGAAAAGTGGTGGAGGCGGTAGCGCATAGCCCGTTCGCGAACAGCACGATTGTGATTACAGTCGAGGATGACGCGCAGAACGGGCCGGATCACGTGGACGCGCATCGCAGCGTGTCCCTCGTGGCGGGTGCGTACGTGAAGCAGGGCGCCGTGGTCTCTGGCCACTACACGACAGTGAACATGCTGCGAACGATTGAAGGCATTCTAGGAATGAAGCCCATGGGCATCAACGATGCCGTGGCTGAGCCCATGGCGGATATGTTCGCGACGGAATATAAGCCGTGGACGTACACGGCAGCGGTTCCGCAGGTGCTCTACAGCACACAATTGCCCGTAGGCAAAGCGCGCAGTGGCGCTTCATCCGGCGCGACGGGCGCCTATGCGAAGCCGCGTCATGACGCGGCGTACTGGGCGGCGAAGACCAAGGGCATGAATTTTTCCGTCGAGGACAAGATTGATTCGGCGAAGTTCAACCGGATTATCTGGCGCGGGCTGATGGGCGAGGATGCGCCGTATCCGGCGGAGCGAAGCGGGAGAGATTTGCGCGAGCACCGCACGACACTGCTGCGAGAAAACGCCGCGAATCGCGAACGCTGAATGGCGGGGTTAAGCCGTCCTACAACAAGCACGACTTGTGGTAGGCTCGGCGGGATTTCAGGGAGC
>DAIRCW010000393.1:0-1695 GCA_036796475.1 Candidatus Acidiferrales bacterium
AGGGTATTGATGCGATTCTCGCGCCGGAATTTCGCTATCGCGGAATTTTGGCTGGGCCATCGAAGCCGGAACACTTGGCGGATTGCTGGGAAGCGATTGCCAGCGGGCATCCGGTGCCGAACGAGGGGAGTTTCCGCGCTGGGCGCACGATTTTGGAGGCGCTGCGAAAATGCGGCCGCGAGACACTGGTGATTTTTCTGCTGTCGGGCGGCGGGTCGTCGCTTGTTGAACTGCCGCTCGATCAAAACATTTCGCTCGAAGATTTCGTGAAATTGCATCACGCGCTGGTTACGTGCGGCGCGCCGATTGAAGACATCAATGCGATTCGCAAACACCTCTCGGCAGTGAAGGGCGGAAGGATGGCCGCGACCGCGCCGGAGGCGATGAAGCTGACGTTTGGCGTAACGGACGTGCCGGAGGGGCAAGAAACGGCGCTGGCGTCTGGGCCGACGCTGCCGGATCCGACTACGGTGCAGGATGCGGAGAGGATCGCGCGCAAGTTCGGCATTCTCGAGAAATTGCCTGCAGAGCTGCGGGCGAAGTTTGAAAGGCACGAAATTGAGGAGACGCCAAAGGCCGGAGACCGCGCGTTTGCGAATGCGCATTTTGAATTGCTGCTTGGACGGCATGATTTATTTCATCACGCGCATATTGCGGCCGAGGCGGCGGGATTTTTTACAGTTTGCGACAACGCGACGGATGGTTGGCCGGTGGAGAAGGCGGCTGCGCATCTGCTAGAACAGTTGGATAAAATTGCGTGTTCGAATCCTGGGCGGCCGGTGGCACTGATCGCGGATGGAGAAGTGAGCAGTCCAGTGACGGGCAACGGAACGGGCGGGCGGAACTCGGCATTCGCGCTGGCGTGCGTGGAAAAAATTGCAGGGCGGGACGTAACCGTGCTGAGCGCTGGCACGGATGGCCTGGACGGCAACAGCCCCGCGGCGGGAGCCGTTGCAGACGGCACGACGCTGGAGCGGGCGCGCGCCGCAAAAGTGGATCCGCGCGAATTTTTCGCGCGAAGCGACGCGTTTACCTTTTTTGAACGGCTGCAGGATGCGATCATCACCGGGCCTACGGGAAATAATTTGCGGGATTTGCGGATACTACTGGCAGGCTAGCTTCAAATGAGATGATTCACATCTGGAGATGAGCGCTATGAAGCTCTCTGTGTTCTGTGGCATCAGCGTAGATGGTTTTCTGGCGCGTCCCAACCATGCGCTCGATTTTTTGGATGCGGGCGGACAGGAGTCGCACGGTTTCGAGGAGTTCTACAAGAGCGTAGACGTGCTCGTGATTGGCCGCCGGACGTACGAAGTTGTGCTGACATTTGGCGATTGGCCCTACGGCAAGAAGCCAGTCATCGTGCTCAGCAGTCATCCGCTCGATTTCTCGAAGGTGAAAGGCGGAAGCGTCGAGCAGATGGCGGGGGAGCCGGTCGAAATTGTAAAGCAGATCAAATCCCGCGGCTTCGAGCACGCGTATATCGACGGCGGCATCACGATTCAGAAATTTCTCGCGTCGGGATGCATCGACCGATTGGTGATCACACGCGTACCTGTGCTGATCGGAGCAGGTATTCCATTGTTTGGAGCTGTGCCGCGGGATATACGTCTGCGACATGTGGAAACGCGGTGTTACACCGGCGGCCTGGTGCAGAGTGAATACGAACCGGACAACGCTCCACGCAAAGCAATG
>DAIRCW010000394.1:0-1672 GCA_036796475.1 Candidatus Acidiferrales bacterium
TGCGCATCGTGAGCCTCCTTTGGCGATGGGTGCGTTGAAGATCGGGGCCGATGGGAGCGGGAGTTTAGGGGATGAGCGCGGAGTGCGCAAGCTTATTTTTTGCGAAGCAGGCGGGAGAAGTGGAGCCGAAGAGTACGAGAAAACGTCATGCGAAAAATGCCGCGCGAAACGAACGAGGCCAAATTGGACGGCTGCGCGCGAAAAAATGCGCGCGCGTTTGAGCCGATGAAATGGTTGCGGCGTGAGCGCGGGCCAAAATGGACGGGAGCGCGAGAAAAGTTTTCTCGAGGGACGCTTTTCGTTCGCTTGACGTGGCGGTGCGGGTGAGCTATCGTCCCCGACTAAATTTTCGCGCCGCAGCCGGGCGGAGCCTTTTTTGTTTCGTACTGGCAAGCGAGCGGCGAAAAAATTGAGAGGAAGCCCACACGATGGGCGTGCCCCGAAGCCAAGGAAGGCGCCCTGCAGTTATGAGGGCAAGCCGGCCCTTCCTTCCCGCTGCGGCGGGACATTCCGCTAAGGCGGATTAGCGACTGGGCAAGGAGGAATATGGATCCGAAATCGGCATTAGATTACGCCGCAAAGCATGAAGCGAAGATTCTGGATTTGCGCTTCATTGACGTTCCCGGCGTGTGGCATCACGTCAGCTTCCCGATTCACGAGCTGAAAGCGTCATCGTTTGAAGATGGCTTTGGAATGGACGGCAGCTCGATTCGCGGATGGGCTTCCATTCACGAATCGGACATGCTGCTGATTCCGGATCCGGAGACGGTGTTCATGGATCCGTTCCGCGACACGCCCACGATGGTGATGATCGGCGACGTGGTGGATCCGATGACCAAGCAGCCGTATCCGCGCGATTCGCGGCATATAGCGCGCAAGGCGGAAGCGTATCTGGGATTCACGGGAATTGCGGACCAGGCGTTTTTCGGCGCGGAGGCGGAATTTTTTATTTTCGACAATGTGCGCTTCGACCAGCGCGAGCAGCACGGATTTTATTTCATTGACGCGGAAGAGGGCCGCTGGAATTCGGGGCGCGCGGAGCACAATTTGGGCTACCGTCCGCGATATAAGGAAGGATATTTTCCTGTTCCGCCCACGGACCATTATCTGGATTTACGCACGGACATGACCACGCAACTGGAAGCCTGCGGCATCAATGTGGAATGCCATCATCATGAAGTGGCCACCGGCGGGCAGACGGAAATTGATTTCAAGTTCGACACCATGTTGAAGGCCGCGGACAACATGATGATTTTCAAATACGTGGTGCGCAACACGGCGCATCAGTATGGAAAAACGGTGACGTTCATGCCCAAGCCGATTTTCCAGGACAACGGCAACGGCATGCACACGCACCAATCGCTGTGGCTGAAGGGCAAGCCGCTTTTCGCGGGCGACAGTTACGCGGGACTGAGCCAGACGGCGCTGTGGTACATCGGCGGATTGCTGAAGCACGCGGCGGCGCTGGCGGCGTTCATCGCGCCGACGACGAATTCGTACAAGCGGCTGGTGCCGGGCTTCGAGGCGCCGGTGAATCTGGCGTATTCGCGGCGGAACCGTTCTGCGGCAGTGCGCATACCGATGTATTCGGCGAGTCCCAAGGCGAAGCGCGTCGAGTTTCGTCCGCCGGATCCGTCGTGCAATCCGTATCTGGCGTTTTCGGCGATGCTCA
>DAIRCW010000395.1:0-1670 GCA_036796475.1 Candidatus Acidiferrales bacterium
CGAGCGGAGGAATCGCGCCAGGAAACGCGCCGATGGCGGTGGCCCAGGTGGTGTGTTTTTTGAGCGGCGTGTACAGGCCGAGATAAAGCACACTGGTGAGCAGCGCGAGTCCGCAGGCCAGCCAGTTGGAAAAGAGCGCGAGATAAATTCCGCCAATAGCGATGAGCGCGGCGCCGAAAGCGAGCGCTTCGCGCGGATGCAGCGCGCCGACCGGAAGCGGGCGCGCGCAGGTGCGACGCATTTTCGCGTCGGAGGCGCGTTCGATATAGTGATTCAGCGCAGCGGTGCCGGCGGCGACGAGCGAAGTGCCGAGAACGGCGTTGAACATTGCTATGGAACCCGAGACTGCGTCAAGAGGGCCGCGCGTGCCGAGATAAAATCCGGCGGCGGTGGTCATGACGACGAGAAAAGTAACATCGGGCTTGGTGAGCTGCAAATAAGCCCACGAGCGTGACATGGTCCGCGAATCGGCAATGGCTGTGGCGCGCGTGCTCATCGCGACCTCATCATACAACACGCTCGCGAGGAGATTCGAGCGCGGCGGGAGCGGCGGCGGGCTTCAAAATGCGGAAGCAGCGCAGCGCGAGGAAAACGCTCGAGGCGAAAGTGAGCGCGCCGACGGCAACGTGCGCGACTGTGAGCGAAACGTAAATGGGAGTAGGCTGCACGGCGTTGCGCGCGGCGAGGACGGCCCAGTAAGCGGCCCCTCCCAGCAAAATTTGGATGCCGAGGGCGATTTCAAGGTAACGCGCCGCGGCGCGAAGATCTTTCACGCTGCGGAAGCGCGTGGCCACGGCGAGGACGGTCCAGAACACCATGAAGGTGACAACGACCGCGCCGATAAGATGCGGAATGATGCCGAAGGCGTTGTGGCGAAACGCGGCGCCGAGGACGATTTGGATGAGGATGAGCAAGGACGTCCAGACAGTGAGCGCGCGGAGACGTGGCGAATCATGATCCTCGAGTTGCGGCTGTTCGCTCTGCCACCATGTGCCGGTGAAGACGGCGAGCGAAAGAACGGTGATGAAAAACAATTCAGCGAGCGTGGCGTGCGCCGAGGAAACGGGCGGCGGCAGCAGAAGCTTCACAGTAACGGCGCCGAGCAAAGCCTGCGCGATGATGAGTCCGACGGCGGTCCACGCGAGATTGCGGACCCAGCGGCGCGGTTCGCGAAACTGCGCCCAGGTGGCGAGAATCAGCGTAAAAATTGAGACAGAGCCGGCGATAAGGCGATGACTCCATTCCCACTTAATTCCGCCGCCCATCGGCGGAAAAGCGGAGCCGTTCGCGAGCGGCCAGGTGGGAATCGAGAGCGCGGCCTGATTGCTGGTGACCAGCGCTCCGGCAATAATGAGAAGAAAAGTGCAGAAAGCGGTGAAAACGGCGAAGCGGTGCAGATTGCGGTTTGCGGATTGATTCAAAAGCTAGTTCCCCTCCCCATGCAGAAAATTTAGGTAACCGAGCCATTCAGTATACGACAAAGATGTGCGCGCGGCGAAGGCGAAAACAGTGACTTCAAGATTGCTGTTTACCGCAGTTGATCATCCACGGCGTGTCGAACTGGTCCGTGAACATGGCACTAACCCACCCTTCGCAACGGTGGCGAAGGATGGCCTCCCGCCGAGCAGCGATGCCGGCCTGCAGGTCGGCGCTACAACGAAAAAAAGGCG
>DAIRCW010000396.1:0-1647 GCA_036796475.1 Candidatus Acidiferrales bacterium
ACGGATTGAAACGCACGCACCGGACTATTCACGCCGCCGACGAGGCATTGCTCAGCGCGTTTGCGAATTTCACTGCTTTTCGAGGGTTTGAGCCGGGATTGCGTCGCCATTGCGGATTTCTTCAGCAAGCCTTGAGCCAGCGCGCCAGATCCTTCGCGTGGTACGTCAG
The DNA here is from genome assembly GCA_036796475.1 of Candidatus Acidiferrales bacterium. Taxonomy (GTDB): domain Bacteria; phylum Acidobacteriota; class Terriglobia; order Acidiferrales; family UBA7541; genus DAHUXN01. Next base: position 170 of record DAIRCW010000396.1, read on the forward strand.
CACAATCGAGGCGCCGGCGCGCTGAATCGCCGTGAAAATTTCCAGCACCACGCGTTTCTCGTCAATCCAGCCGTTCTGCGCCGCGGCTTTAACCATCGCGTACTCGCCGCTGACGTTGTAAGCCGCCACCGGCACATCAAAAGCCTCGCGCACGCGGTGAATCACGTCCAGGTACGGCAGCGCCGGCTTGACCATAATCATGTCCGCGCCCTCTTCCAGGTCTTGCGCAACTTCCTTGAGCGCTTCGCGGGAATTTGCCGGATCCATCTGATAGCTGCGCCGATCGCCAAATTGCGGCGCGGATTGTGCGGCCTCGCGAAACGGCCCGTAAAAACCGGAACAGTATTTTGCGGCGTAGGAGAGAACCGGCACGTCTTCGAATTTGTTCTCGTCGAGTTTCTTGCGAATCGCCGCCACTCGCCCATCCATCATGTCCGAAGGCGCAACGATATGCGCGCCGGCCCGCGCGTGCGAAAGCGCCATTTGCGCGAGTAGTTCAATCGTCGGATCGTTGGCGATTTTTTCGCCTTGAATCACGCCGCAGTGTCCGTGGCTCGTGTATTCACACAGGCACACGTCCGTAATAACGAGCATCTCCGGCCGCGCTTTGCGAATGGCCTCAATCGCACGCTGCACCACGCCCGAGGCGATGTAGCCTTCGCTTCCCTTGTCGTCCTTGTGCTCCGGCAAGCCAAACAAAATCACCGCGGGAATTCCAAGGTCAGCCACTTCGCGCACTTCTTCAACGAGCTTATCCGCAGATTGCTGCGCAATGCCGGGCATGGAGCTGACTTCCGCGCGCACCCCGCTGCCCGGGCACACGAACATCGGATACACCAGCCCGTGCGTGGACACCTGCGTTTCGCGCACGAGACTGCGCAGCGCTTCATTCGAACGCAATCGGCGCGGCCGATGTATGGGAAAACTCATCGCAGTTTCGCTCCCTGTTGCGTCGCTGCGGCAGGTTTCGCCGCGCTCAAGCCGCTCAATCGGGCCGCGATTGCCCCAGCAAGCGTCTTCGGATTCGGCTCTGGCGACTCGATTTCGCAGCGCATTCCCGCCGCGCGAATCGCGGACGCTGTCGTCGGCCCAATCGCCGCGAAAATCGCGCCACGCGAAAAATGCTGCAAGCTTTCCGCGCCCGCTGCGCCGGCAAAATTCTGAAATGCCGAAGGGCTCGCAAAAACCACGCAATCTACACCTTCATTCAAAATCTCAGTGAGACGGGCTCCCGCGAGCGCAGTCGGCGCGCCCGTTTTGTAAGCGGTTACCGTCTCCACTTGCGCTCCGGCGTCGCGCAAAGCCTCCGTCCAATCCGCCGCGCCGCGGTCGTGCAGGGCCAAATCGCTGCGCGGAATCAGAATTTTCATTCCGCGCACATCGCGCAAAAATGACGCCACCGGATTCTTCACCTCCATGCCCGCGACGCTGCGAATGGAATCCTTGAAGCATCCCGCAAATGTTCTGCCGGTCCCCGC
>DAIRCW010000397.1:0-1621 GCA_036796475.1 Candidatus Acidiferrales bacterium
AGAAGTCGCCGGCCCGGTCCAAACTCTCCTTCTTGTATTGATGGCTGCCGTAGGCGTCGTTTTATTGATCGCCTGCGCCAACGTGGCCACCCTGCTGCTTTCGCGCGCCGCTTCCCGTTCCCGGGAAATCGCCATTCGCACCGCGCTGGGTGCTTCGCGCGGTCGGTTGATTCGTCAAACGCTCACCGAGAGTTTGGTCCTCGCCTTGACCGGAGGTGTTCTCGGCGTGCTCATGGCGCTCTGGGGCACAAATACTCTGCTTTCGCTTGTGCCTCCGAGCATTCCTTTGCCGCAGGGTGTCTCCTTCGGCGGACCCGTAGTGGCGTTCGTCGCGGCCGTTTGCTGCTTGACCGCCGTAGTGTTTGGTCTCGCGCCCGCTTTTCAGTTTTCCGTTGTATCTCTGCAGGGCTCGTTACAAGAGGGCGCACGCGGCGGGATCGGCCGCGCTCGGCGCCGCTTGCAAGGCATTTTTGTTACTGCTGAATTCGCCCTCGCTCTGGTGCTGCTCGTCGGCGCTGGCCTGCTGGTGCGCAGCTTCGTAAAACTGCTGCAGACGAACCCCGGGTTCCATCCCGAGCATGTGCTGACCATGAGCGTGCCGCTTCCTAACCGGGCATATCGCAAAGCGCCGCAAATCCGCGAGTTTTATCAACAGGCGCTCCAGCGAATCTCCTCCTTGCCCGGTGTTGAGTCCGCAGGCCTTTCCAATGATCTGCCTCTGAACGGCACAATTACGGATTCGGTGAGGGTGGAGGGCAGCACCACCTCCACGCCGGCCACGCGTGTGAGTTGGGTGCTTGGCGATTATTTTCGCACCATGGGCATCCCGGTTCTGCGCGGCCGCGCATTCACTCCAGAAGATCGCCAAGGCACGCAGCTGGTTGCGGTTATCAGCGATGGCGCGGCGAAAGCTTTGTGGCCCGGCCAGGACGCGCTGGGAAAGCGGTTCGCCGGCGCCGGTCAGCGCAATCTTCTCACCGTCATAGGGATTGTCGGCAACGTCAACGATAGCGCTCTGAATAAAAAACCCCTGCCGCATGTTTATGCGCCCTATTTGCAAGTGGACGACGCCGGAGTGGAAGACACCGTCGTGGACGTGGCGCGTTCCATGAACATCGCCATGCGTACGGCAGGCGATCCCTCCGCATTTACTTCCGCGGTTACCGCGCAGATTCACGCACTCGATTCTCATCTCGCCATCGCGCAGATACGCACCATGGAACAAGATATGCAATTGTCCGTGGCAGCGCCGAAATTCGATACCGCCTTGCTTGGAATCTTCTCTCTGGCCGCGCTGTTCCTCGCGGCCATCGGCATTTACGGCGTGCTGGCCTACGCCGTGGCGCAGCAAACCCGCGAGATAGGTATTCGCGTCGCCCTCGGCGCGCAACAGCGTGACGTCATGCGCTTGATCCTTGCGCACGGTGCCCGCCTCGCTCTCGCAGGGATTCTGCTCGGCCTGCTCGCCGCGTTTGCGTTGACTCGCTGGATGTCCACTTTGCTTTACGGCATCAAGCCCAGCGACCCGCTCACTTTCACAGCCGTCGCCGTTGTCCTGTTGGCCATCGCGCTGCTGGCTTGCTACATCCCCGCCCGCCGCGCCATGAAAGTCGACCCCATG
>DAIRCW010000398.1:0-309 GCA_036796475.1 Candidatus Acidiferrales bacterium
AATCGCTCAACACCGGCTTGCCCAATTTTTCTGGCGACGCGGTGAAATCGAGCAGATCGTCCACAAGCTGGAACGCGAGTCCGGCCTGATGGCCGTATTCCGCAAGCGCGCGCCGCGTGGCGTCATCGGTATCCGCGAGCACCGCGCCAAGCTCCGCGCAGCCTCGGAAAAGGCCCGCCGTTTTGCGATACGAAAGATCGGCGGCCTCGGCTTCGGTGAGGTCAATGCGATTCAGATGCGTTAGCTGCAGCAGTTCGCCCTCGACCATGTTTTGCGTGAGGTCAATGAGAATATCCAAAATGGCGAAGT
>DAIRCW010000398.1:350-1599 GCA_036796475.1 Candidatus Acidiferrales bacterium
GCCCCAGCGCGCGTTCGCCGAGGGACGCCCGCGGCGCGTGTTGGCCGCGTCAATCACGTCATCGTGAATCAGCGTGGCGCTGTGAATCATTTCCACCACCGCGCCGAGAGAAACCGCGGAAGGCCCTTGATATCCGCACGCGCCCGCCGCGAGCAGCAAAAGCGCGGGACGCAGCCGCTTGCCGCCGCCTTCGCGAAGATAGCTGCCGATTTCCGCGATGGGCTCGATGGCTTCACCGGTTTGCGCAGCAATTTCGCGTTCGACGAGCGCAAGGTCGTCGCGAACGAGGTCAAACATCTCGCGGACAGTCAGAACAGCGATGGCAACCTCCACTCGGCGAAATCATTCATGCTGCACGCATTGAAGGCAAATGCAGATTCCCTGCCTGCGGCAGGCAGGCTCGCTTCGCTCGGAATGACAATTGTGATTTTGCCGCAGCGATGGCGAAACCTCCACTGGGACTTGCGCCAGTTCAGCTCAGACGGAAAAAGTGGCGGAAATTTTCGGCGGTCACGCGCGCAACTTCTTCCGCAGCTAAGTTTCTCACATTCGCCAAGGCGCGCGCTACCTCAACGACATTGGCGGGCTCGTTGCGTTTGCCGCGCAATGGCTGCGGCGGAAGAAACGGCGAATCCGTCTCCGTGAGAATGCGGTCGAGCGGCAGCGCCGCGGCCGTTTGCAGCAGATGCGACATTTTGGGATAGGTCACGTTGCACGAAAACGAAACGAGAAAGCCAAGTTCGAGACCGCGTTGCGCGTCCGCGAGCGAACCGGTGAAGCAGTGGAAAATTCCGCCGAGCTTCGTGTCTCGCCAATTTTCTTCATCGAGAATGCGCAGGCAATCCGGCCAGGCGTCGCGGCAATGAATCACGATGGGCAAGCGCGCCTCGCGGGCGAGCGCGAGCTGGCGGCGAAAAACATTTTGTTGAACGTCGCGCGGCGAATGGTCGTAAAAATAGTCGAGGCCGATTTCGCCCCAGGCGAGCACGCGCGGATGCTTGGCAAGGCGTGCGAGTTCCGCGAACCATTCCTCGGTGGCGAGCTTCGATTCGTGCGGATGCACGCCCACCGTCGCGTAGATCCAATCATGCTTCTCGGCGAAAGGAATCGCGACATCCAGGCGATTGGTCGCCGTGCCGCTGCCGATAGCGAGAATTTTCTCGATGCCCGCATCGCGCGCCCGCGCGAGCATGGCGTCGCGGTCAGCGTCAAACTGCGGAAATTCCAGATGCGCGTGCGAATCGATGAT
>DAIRCW010000399.1:0-1586 GCA_036796475.1 Candidatus Acidiferrales bacterium
TGCTGGCTGGCACGCAGGAGACGCACTTTCGCAAAAATCTCGCGATCATGGGCGGGCTATTGATGATTGCCGCGCAAGGGCCGGGGAAGTGGGCTCTCGGACGCAAATCCGCAAAGCCGGATGAATCAGGCTTGCGAGCAGGAGTGAAAGCCGCAAGCTAGTGCGCGGCAGCGGTAGCGCCGGACTTTGAGGCAGCTTCGAGGCGGGCTTGCGCGCGGTTCAGCGCCAAAGTAATCTCCGCGGCGTTTTTGTCCGCAGCGCCGCCTTTGCCCGATTCGCCTTTGGCGCGCTCCAATGCGGCACGCGCGCGTTCGACGTCAATTTCCCCGGCGCGTTCGCAAGCGTCCGCCAGCACAATCACTCGCCCGGGAAGCACTTCCACAAAACCGCCAAGCACCGCGAAGTACTCCGAGTGGCTTCCTTTGCGGTAGAAAAGCGTGCCGAAGCCAAGCTCGCTCAGAAGTGGCGCGTGTCCCGGCAAAATGCCCATGTAGCCTTCCTTGCCGGGCACCTCGACGTAATCAACCATTTCGTCGAGCATGTGCCGCTCGGGCGTGACGATTTCGAGTTCGATATTTTCCGGTGGCATGAAGTCAGTTCGTTAGCGGCGCGAGCGAATTCAGTCGCATCACGCCGTGGCCGCCATCTTTTCCGCTTTTTCCTGCGCTTCTTCGATGGTGCCCACCATATAGAACGCCTGCTCGGGAAGCTCGTCGTGCTTGCCTTCCACGATTTCCTTGAATCCGCGAATCGTGTCCTCGACCTTGACGTACTTTCCTTCGAGGCCGGTGAACTGCGCCGCGACGAACATGGGCTGCGACATGAAGCGCTGAATTTTCCGCGCGCGCGCCACGGTCAGCTTGTCCTCTTCCGGCAATTCCTCGATGCCGAGAATGGCGATGATGTCCTGCAAATCTTTGTAGCGCTGTAGCGTGGATTTCACTGAACGCGCCACGCCGTAGTGCTCCGCGCCGACAATGCGCGCATCCAAAATGCGCGAGAAGCTCGCCAGCGGATCCACGGCGGGATAAATGCCGAGCTCGACGATTTGCCGGCTGAGGTTTGTGGTCGCGTCGAGGTGCGCGAATGTGGCCGCCGGCGCGGGATCAGTGTAATCGTCCGCCGGAACGTAAATCGCTTGCACCGACGTAATCGAGCCTTTTTTCGTCGAAGTAATGCGCTCCTGCAATTCGCCGATTTCCGTATTCAGATTCGGCTGATAGCCGACGGCGGAGGGCATGCGGCCGAGCAGCGCCGACACTTCCGAGCCGGCCTGCGTGAATCGGAAAATGTTGTCGATGAACAGCAGTGTATCGGCGCCGGTTTCATCGCGGAAATACTCGGCCATGGTGAGAGCCGACAGCGCGACGCGAAGGCGCGAGCCGGGCGGCTCATTCATTTGGCCAAAGACCATCACGGTCTGATCGATAACGTGCTTGCCGGTCTTTCCGATCTCGGCTTCCTGCATTTCCAGCCAGAGGTCGGTGCCTTCACGGGTCCGCTCGCCGACGCCCGCGAATACGGAATATCCGCCGTGCTGCTGCGCGATACGGGCGATGAGTTCCTGAATGACGACCGTCTTGCCC
>DAIRCW010000400.1:0-1583 GCA_036796475.1 Candidatus Acidiferrales bacterium
CAAAAGCCGCCAAGAAGGCGGCTCACATTCCCTCGCACGATACTGCCCGGCTGACGTTCCAGCCGAAGCTCCTGTATACCGGAGAGGTGACGAAAAATCAAGAACAATCCTGAGCTCCACGGCAACTTTGACGGAAATCGGGGCCAAAATCTGATCGGGACTAAATTGCTGCACGGATGCGTTCCCAAGCGCGCTTGACGTGGCGCAATTCGGTGTTGGTCTGGCCGATAGACATGCGGAGGGTGAGTTTGCCGGCGAGTTTGGTGTGGGTTAGGTAGAGTTTGCCGCTACGATTCACGTTGTCGAGAATGCGCTGATTGGTTTCGTCGCCGCTGCGATGACGGAAACAGACGAGATTCAGGGGGGCGGGGGCGGCCAGCTCGAAATTTTTGTCGGCTTGCACCCAAGAAGCGAACTGCTGGGCGAGTTCGATGTGGCGTCGAACGTGAAACTGCAGGCCTTCGATTCCATAGTGGCGAATGACGAACCACAGCTTCAGAGCGCGAAAGCGGCGGCCCATAGGGATGTGCCAGTCACGGTAATCAATCACGGCGCCGGACTCCGTGGCTTTGTTGCGTAGGTACTCGGGAAGAATGCTCATGGCGTGAATCAATTCGTTGCGGTTGGTGATGTAAAAACAGTCGCAATCGAAATTGGTGAACAGCCATTTGTGGGGATTGAAGCAGTAGCTGTCGGCGAGTTCGAGTCCATTGTGAATCCAGCGAAATTCGGGGCAAACGGCGGCGGTGCCGGACATGGCGGCGTCCACGTGCAGCCAGAGATTATTTTCGCGGCAGATTTTGGCGATGGGGGCAAGTGGGTCCATGGCGTTCGAGGAAGTTGTGCCAATTGTGGCGCAAACAAAAAAAGGAAGGCGGCCGGCTTCGCGATCGCGGCGGATTTGGGATTCGAGCGCGTCGGGGCGCATGGCGAATTTGTCGTCCACGTCGATGAGGCGCAGGTTGGCACGGCCGATGCCGGCGATCTTGGCGGCTTTTTCGATGGAGGAATGCGCTTGCGTAGAGGCGTAGGCGACGAGTTTGCCAGTGCATCCGCGCTCGTTGGAGTGAAAATTCGTGGCGCGTTCGCGGGCGGCGAGGAGGGCGCAGAGCGAGGAGCTCGAGGCGGTGTCTTGAATCACGCCGCCGCCTTTGCCGCCGGAGAGAAAAGTTTTCGGGAGAGCGAGCATTTCGACGAGCCAATCGAGCACGTGAGTTTCGAGTTCGGTGCATGCGGGACTGGTGGCCCAGAGCATTCCCTGCACTCCGAGGCCTGCGGAGAGCATTTCGCCCATGATGGATGGGAAGGAAGTGTTCGCTGGGAAAAAAGCGAAGAAATTGGGCGATTGCCAATGGGTGAGGCCGGGGAGGATTAATTTCTCGACGTCGCGCAGGATGGCGGGGAATTTTTCGCCTTTTCGTGGCGCCGTTTGCGGCAAGGATGAGCGTATTTCGCCGGGCTTGACTTGGGACATCACTGGAAAGGATTCGATGCGCGCGTAGTAATCGGCAATCCAGTCCACGACGGCTTTGCCATGCTTACGGAATTGCGCAGGCGTCATATGGAATGTTTTCTTTGGCAAG
>DAIRCW010000401.1:0-1582 GCA_036796475.1 Candidatus Acidiferrales bacterium
AATCCTCGAGCAGCACCTGGCTGAAGCCATCAATTCCGCGCAGCGGTGCGCGCAAATCGTGAGATACAGAGTAGGAAAACGACTCCAGTTCCTTGTTGGTGGCCTCAAGCTCCACACTGCGGCGAATAATTTCGTCCTCGGCTTGCTTGCGTGAGGTGATGTCGCGGATAGCGCTGGAAATCAGCATGCCCTGCTCCGTTTGCAGCGGACTCAGGCTGATTTCGGCGGGAAATTCCGTTCCGTCTTTGCGCAGACCGTACAATTCCAGCCCGGAATGCATCGGCCGCGTGCGCGGGTGAGCATTGAAGTCGCCGCGCTGAACCTCATGGTGCTTGCGAAACCGCTCCGGCACGAGCAATTCAAGGCTCTTGCCCAGCAGTTCCTCCCGTTGGTAGCCAAACACCTTTTCGACCTGCGCATTCACGAGAATAATTTCCCCGCGCTGGTCCGAGACGACCATGGCATCCGGCGCCGCCTCCAGCAGCTGCCGGAATTTCTGTTCAGCGCGTTTCCGCGCTGTGACATCCCGGATGGCGGCGCAGATCATCGGGCCCTCTTCCGTCTCGATGGGGCTCAGACTGATCTCGACCGGAAACTCCGTGCCACCCTTGCGCAAGCCGTACAGCTCTATCCCCACACCCATTGGCCTAGATCGCGGCTTCGCCGAATAATTGACCCGGTAAAGCGTATGCTTCTGTCGAAAGCGCTCCGGAACGAGCATCTCGATTTCTTGTCCGAGGAGCTCTTCCCGTTTGTAGCCGAAAAACTTCTCCGCCTGTGCGTTGACCAGAACGATTTGCCCTTGGCGATTCGTCACCAGCATGGCATCTGGCGCGGCTTCCAGGAGTTGCGAAAACTTTTGTTCCGCGCGTTTCCGCTCCGTGACGTCGCGCGTAATTTTTGTGAAGCCGCGCAACCGCCCGGCATCGTCTCGATTGGCCGTAATCACCACGTCGGCCCAGAAACGCGATCCATCTTTGCGAAGTCGCCAGCCTTCATCCTCGACCTGACCTTGCGCCGCAGCCATCTTCAACTCCTTCTCCGGTTTTCCGCTCGCGAGATCCTCCTTCGTATAAAATTGAGAAAAGTGCTGGCCGATAATTTCTTTGGCACGATAACGTTTGACTCGCTCGGCCCCAGTGTTCCACGTGGTGACACGTCCCTCGGTGTCCAGCATGAAAATCGCGTGGTCTTTTACGTTCTCCACCATGGAGCTTAATTTCTGCTCGTTTTCAACGAGCGCCGCTTCCGCTTCACCACGAAGCTTCATTTCCGTCTGCATCCTAAGAACTGCCCACGCCAGAAATGCCAAGGCGATCACAGATCCCGCGGCGATGGTGGCCGCCATTTTTAAGGGTGATCCATCTGCCAGGATGATGAACGCTCCCTGCACCCTCCTAGCACCGAAGGTATTCGCGAGCATCTTGTCAAGGCCCTCGCGAACGGCATGCGTGTGCGCCAGCCAGGTCTCTTCCCCGTCCGTTCGCAGCGTGAGCTGATAGGAAAGCGCGCCCGCGGAAACGAGGGTCGCCAGCGCAAACCCAAACGCAATTGTCAGCTTCCACTGGAAGCTCATCTGGCC
>DAIRCW010000402.1:0-1581 GCA_036796475.1 Candidatus Acidiferrales bacterium
GACTAAGAAACGACACGGATCTGAGCTCGAAGTGATGAAATAGTGAAGCGCGTGCCCTCAAATGCTGCCGCAGCTTACAAGGTCCGTCTTGGCCGAGGCCATCTCCAACTGAGACACAGAATCTACTAAACTAGCACGCGCTATGCGGCTTTTTGTTGCGATGGACATACCTGAAGAAACGCGCAGGGCTATTCGCGAGCTCATTTCGCGCCTGCAGCCTGTCGCGCGCGGCGCCAAGTGGGTGCGTCCGGAAGGCATTCACATCACTCTGAAATTCATTGGCTGGACAGAGGACGACAATCTCGCTCAAATCAAGGAGCATCTCTCGCGCGTGCCGCATCGCGCCGCGATTCCTGTCGCCTTCCGCAGCTTCGGATTCTTTCCCAACGAACGGCGCCCGCGCGTCTTCTTCGTTGGCATTGACGCCGGAGCGGAGCTTGCCCGCCTGGCAGCGGACATCGAATCGCAGCTCGCGCCGCTCAAAATCCCGAAAGAGGAGCGCGCCTTCACGCCGCATCTCACGCTGGCGCGCTTCAAGACAAACGAAGGGGTAGCGCAAATGCAAAAAGTGCTCGCATCCATGCCGGCGCAGGATTTTAGCGCGATGCACGCAACCGAATTTCATCTCTATCAGAGTATGTTAAAGTCCAACGGAGCCATTTACACCAAGCTCGCAAGCTATTCTTTCGTGAAATGATTCGCTCGGGGAGAGATTGCCGCGCGTGAAGCCGCTCTGGCTGATTCCGGTCATCGCCTATTTCTTGGGCTCGATTCCCTTCGGCTATGTGATTGTGAAGCTGACGGGCCGAGGCGACGTGCGCGAGTCCGGCAGCGGCAATATCGGCGCGACGAACGTCACGCGAGCGGCAGGGAAAATCGCCGGGCTGGTTACTCTCGTGCTCGACGCCGGCAAAGGTTACTTCGCGGTGTGGCTAGCGGTGCGCTGGTTCCACGCGGATATTCGCTGGACGATGATTGTGGCGATCTGCGCCGTGCTTGGACACATGTTTCCCTGCTGGCTGAAATTCCGCGGCGGTAAAGGCGTAGCCACGGGCCTCGGCGCGTTTTTGCCGATCTGCTGGCAAGCGATTGCTGCGGCGCTGGTTTTGTGGATTATTGTTCTGGTGTTCTGGCGCTACGTTTCGCTCGCGTCAGTTGCGGCCGCTGCCGCTTTGCCTTTTCTTGTGTTCGTTTTTTACGCGCCGCATCACGCTCCGCCTGTTTCGGTGACTGCGGGCAGCGCATTCATTGCCGCGCTCATCATTTTCAAGCATCGCGGGAACATCGGCCGGGTGATTGCCGGAACGGAGCATCGCATCACGAGTTGGAAGTAAGCACTTTGGGCGACATGCAACATAAATTTATCGCGGCATACACCGTATTCGGCGCTATAAACATGCAATTTGGCACATGGTGAATTTCGCGTTCTTTCGATGCAAAAAATCGCCATTATCGGAGCAGGAGGCTGGGGTACCGCGCTCGCAATTGTGCTCGGAAGCGAGCGCAAACCGCGCAAAATTTCCCTCTGGGTCCGCGAAAAAGATGTTTACGAATTTCTGCGAGAGAAGCGCGAAAATCCGG
>DAIRCW010000403.1:0-1579 GCA_036796475.1 Candidatus Acidiferrales bacterium
AAGAGCCGGGGCTGCTGGGTTCGACGGAATGGGTTGAGGAGCACGGCGACGAACTGGCCACGCACGCGATTGCGTACATCAATTCGGACACGAACGGGCGCGGCTATTTGGAGGCGGAGGGCTCGCACGAACTCGAGTCGCTGGTGAATGGCGTGGCGAATGACGTGACGGATCCGGAGAAAAATATTTCCGTGGGCCAGCGGCATAAGCTGGCGGAGTTGCGGCGGGCGCATGGCGCGGACGAACGCAAGAAGCTCGAAGCGCAGAAAACCTTCACGCTGGGCGATCTGGGTTCCGGCTCGGACTATTCGCCGTTCATCGATCACGCGGGAATCGCGTCCATTAATTATGGATTCGGCGGGGAAGTTGGCGGCGGGATTTATCATTCCATTTACGATGATTTTTACTGGTATTCGCATTTCGATGATCCCACCGAAGAGTACGGGCGCACGCTGGCGCAGACGGCGGGAATCACGGTGATGCGTCTGGCGGATGCGGACGTGGCGCCGGTGGATTACACCGGCCTCGTGGATGCCGTCGGGAAATTCGTGGATGAATTGGAGAAGCTGGACAAGGACGAGATTGCGGAGATTACCTGGACCAACAAGCAAATTCAGGACGGGATTTTCACGGCGACCAGCGATCCGACCAAGAAATTCGTCCCGCCGGCGACGGAAGAAGTTCCGCAGCCGCTCGATTTCAGTTCGCTGAAGGACGCGGTGAAGAATTTGAAGGACGCGTCGGCGGCGTATCAGCAGGCGTTCGACAAAATGCAGCAGGGCGGCGCGTCGAATGCGGCGAGCGGCGCGTTTCAGGACGTGAATCAGGATTTGATTCGCGCGCAACGCGATTTGCTGACGGACGCGGGACTGCCGAACCGTCCGTGGTACAAGCATCAGCTGTACGCGCCGGGAATTTATACGGGCTATGGAGTGAAGACCGTTCCGGCAGTGCGCGAAGCGATCGAGCAGAAGAATTGGCATCAGGCGGAGCAGGAAATCGCCATCGTCGCGGGCGTGCTCGAGAAAGAGGCCGATGCGATTAACACTGCGGCGTCCGCGCTCCCCCGCGCCGCGCAATCGCAGTAGCGGGTTGCAGGATGCGCGATTTTTCGCCGGAGCGGTTTGCGCGCGATTGGATCGCGGCGTGGAACCGCTCGGACGCCGAGGCGGTGCTTGCACATTGCGCTGACGACGTTGTCTTCGTTAGCGCGTTGGCCGCGAAAGTCACAGGAAACCCAGAGGTGCGCGGAAAAGTGGCGCTGCGCGCCTACTGGACGAAAGCACTGGCTTCTCTTACCGCGCCGCTGCAATTCCAGTTCGACTCGTTCGTTTGGGATCAGCAGAATCGCTCGCTCTTGATCGTGTATGTTTCAGCGGAGTCGGCGCGCAAGGTTCGTAAATGCGAGTTGATGTGCTTCGGCGCTGATGGATTGATTCATAGAGGAGAGGCGTTTGTTGGCGCGGTTGTCACGTAAGGTCGCGCGGGGAGACGTCGCATAAGTTGCTCGAATTTGCCGCCTATAAATCGCGGCGGCCTTCCATGGCTTTGACCATGGTGACTTCGTCGGCGTATTCGA
>DAIRCW010000404.1:0-1556 GCA_036796475.1 Candidatus Acidiferrales bacterium
TCTCTTCCACGGGAATCTGCAGATTGGAAGCGATGGCGTCAGCGAGCTTCGCGGGGTCGTCCACGCGGACAGCGGCGATCATCGTGTCGTAATTCAGAGATTGCGAGAGCTTCACGTACTGTTCAAAAAGACCAGTGACGCGTGTGGAGGCCTGCTCCAGCTGCGGACTCGGCTCGGTTTTTACCGGAATGACGCGAATGGTGGCGCGGAAGAAGCCCTCTTCATTGGTCACCTGCACGATTTTCGCGCGCTCTGAGCCTTCGACGAGGACTTTGATATTGCCGTCGGGCAGCTTAACGCTCTGGACGATATTGGCCAGCGTGCCTACCTGATAGATTTCGTCGGGGCGCGGATCGTCCACGGAGGCGTCATGCTGCGTGGCCAAGAAAATTTTCTTCTCGCCGGCGAGCGCTTCTTCGAGCGCGCGGACCGAGCCTTCGCGTCCGACGATAAACGGATTCATCATCTGCGGGAAAATGACCAGCTCCCGCACCGGCATCATCGGCACACGCTTCAATTCGGATTTTTCTCGGTTAAACATGTCCCCAGGATTTCCCTTCAAGTTAGCCGGCCTTTTCCAGCAGGCTCCAGTTGATTTCCCGGCTCTTGACCATTTCCGCGTTGACGACGAAGTCGCGCATTTTGCGCTGAGAAGGGAGGTGGTACATCAGGTCAAGCATCAGGTCTTCCAAAATCATGCGCAGGCCGCGCGCGCCCACTTTGCGCTGCAGCGCGAGCTCGGCGACGGTCTCCAGCGCGTCATCGGTGAATTTCAAGCGCACATTCTCAAACTCGAAAAGCTTCTGGTATTGACGAATGAGCGCGTTCTTCGGTTCCTGCAAAATGCGAATGAGCGCCGATTTGTCCAAGTCGCCCAAAACGCCGACAACCGGCAAGCGGCCGACAAATTCGGGAATCAGGCCGTAGCGGATCAAATCGGTCGGCTGCGCCTGCTCGAGCATTTCGATGTTGCGGCGCGAACCCGTGGCGGACTGCTGCGGCTCGGCATGGAATCCGAGCGACTTCTGGCCGATGCGGCGTTCGACAATCCGTTCGAGGCCAACAAAAGCGCCGCCGCAAATGAAAAGAATGTTCGTGGTATCGACAGCGGTGAATTCCTGATGCGGATGCTTGCGGCCGCCCTGCGGAGGAACGTTTGCGGTGGTTCCTTCCAAAATTTTCAGCAGGGCTTGCTGCACGCCTTCGCCGGAGACGTCGCGGGTAATCGAAGGATTCTCGTCCTTCTTGGAAATTTTATCGATTTCGTCGATGTAGATGATGCCTTGCTGCGCTTTTTGAACGTCTCCGTCGGCGGCCTGCAGCAGCTTCAAAATAATGTTTTCGACGTATTCGCCGACGTAGCCAGCTTCGGTTAGAGTGGTGGCGTCAACAATGGCAAATGGGACGTCCAGCATGCGGGCGAGGGTTTGTGCCAGAAGCGTCTTGCCGGTGCCGGTGGGCCCGATCAGCATGATGTTGGACTTGGTGAGCTCGATTCCATCGCCACCGGTGCCGCGCTGACGGTTCATGTAAATGCGTTTGTAATGGTTGTAAAC
>DAIRCW010000405.1:0-1540 GCA_036796475.1 Candidatus Acidiferrales bacterium
GAAGCACGGAGAACGGGTCGCGTGGGTATTCGATTTGCGCGGCGTGCGCAATGTATGGATCGCGGACGGGCCGGATTTTCAGGCGCGGCAGGTCACGCATTATTCCGAGGACGACGGGCGCCCGATTGCGAGTTTACGCATCACGCCGGATGGAAAAACGGTGGTGTACGCGCGGGGCAGCGAAACGAATTCGCAGGGTGAAGTGGCCGACCCCACCAGTAACGTGCAGAAGCCCGAGCAACAAGTCTGGTCTGTGGAAGTAGCGAGCGGGCAACCGCATTTGCTCGGCGATTTGAACTGCGGAGAGGAAGGCTGCGAGGACATCGAAATTTCTCCTGATGGCCAGCAGGCTGTGTGGGCGGCGCGCGGCCAGTTGTGGATTGCGCCTGTGTCGGGCGCGCAACCGGCGCAGCAGCTTTGCTATGTTCGCGGAGACAATTCGGAGCCGCAGTGGTCGCCGGATGGACGCGAAATCGCGTTCACCAGCAATCGCGGGGATCATAGCTTGATTGCGATTTACGATTTCGGGAAGCAGACGCTGCGCTATTTGCAGCCAAGCGTGGACCGCGACGGATTGCCGCGATGGTCTGCTGATGGAAGCAAGATCGCGTACGTGAAAACGAATGGGCCGGAGCGCGGGCTGCCGATAATTCCGGTTCGCCCGCAGCCGTGGTCGATTTGGGTGGGCGATGCTGCGAACGGGCAGGCGCATCAGATCTGGCGCAGCGGAGACGCGGCGGATGATTCCATTCCGCGGCTGACGGAGGGCGATTCGTTTCATTTCGCGGCGGGCAATCGCATCACGTTTTCGTCGGAGAAGGATGGCAGAAATCATTTGTACTCGATTTCAGCGGAGGGCGGCGAGCCGACGCTGCTCACTCCCGGCGGGGATTTCGATGTGAAGGACGTGACGCTGAGTTTTGATGCCGCGGCTCTGATTTACGATTCGAATCAAAACGATGTGGATCGGCGGCACATTTGGCGCGTCAGTGTGAGCGGCGGCGCGCCGGAAGCGCTGACACGCGGTGAAACCATCGAGTGGGCTCCAACCGAAACGGGCGACGGAAAATTCTTCCTATGCCTGGGATCGAGCGCGACTTCGCCAGCGATGCCTTACCGGATCACGCGAAGCGGACGCGAGATGATTGCGCGGGAAGATCTGGAGGCGGACTTTCCTTCGAGCCAACTGGTTACGCCGAAGCAGGTGATTTTCAAGAGCGCCGATGGGTTCGAGATTCACGGGCAGCTTTTCGTGCCGCGGGGACGCACGGCGCCCGGGCCTGCGCTGGTGTACATGCATGGCGGGCCGATCCGGCAAATGATGCTCGGCTTTCATCCCATGGATTACTACAACTACGGCTATGCAGAGAATCAGTATCTGGTGAGCCGCGGATTTGTGGTGCTTTCGGTGAACTACCGCACGGGCATCATGTACGGGCGCGCGTTTCGCGAACCTGCCAATGCGGGGTGGCGCGGCGCGTCGGAGTATCAAGATATTGCTGCGGGCGCGAAGTATTTGCAGGGGCTGTCGTATGTTGAT
>DAIRCW010000406.1:0-1538 GCA_036796475.1 Candidatus Acidiferrales bacterium
AATCTACCAGCGATGAGCTTTCCGGGTTTGCCGCCACGCTCAAACAGCTCGCCGACCAAAATCAAATTCCGTTTGTGAAAGACTATTCCGCGCCGCTGATGCCTCCGAGCTATCTGGCGAATCCAGCCATGCCCGCAAAAAACGTTCACATCGGCATCGCGACAGCCTGGCCCGACACGCCGGCGGAAATGATCAGCACGCGCGACGTGGCCAATTTAACCAACTTGCTTGAGTCCTACGCGCAAGGCTCCGTGACTCCGGCCGCTGAAGGAAAATCTGGCGAGCCCGACGTAGGCTACAGCCCACTCAGTGGTCCACCAACCAACGAGCAAATTATTTCGCGCCTCGTCGATACCTATGGCGTCAGCGACCACGAATCCCCGGTGCGCGAAGTAGTGAAAAGCCTGCTCCCGAAATGGGCGCACCCCGAAACCGACGATGCCGGCAATTTGATTCTTCAACTTGGCGCCGCTCCGGCATCGGCTCACGTTCCCAGCACAATCTTTGTCGCGCACATGGACGAAATCGGATTCGAGGTCGAGCAAATCATGCCCGACGGCCGGCTCGCCGTGCAATCCAAAGGAGGCGGTGACCTCGACTACTATCTCGGCCATGCCGCGCTCGTTCACACCGCGAATGGGAAACACATCCCGGGCGTAATGGAATTGCCTCAGGGCTGGGACGAGCCAAACTTCAAATGGCCGCGCGGCCGCGTGCTGATGTACCGCGTGGACATTGGCGCGCGCTCAGCGCAAGAAGCGGCGCAAATGGGCGTCGCGGTGAAGGATTTCGTCACCATTCCCAAAGAATTTCGCCGCCTGGCCAACGACCGCGCCAACGCCCGCAGCTTCGACGATCGCGTCGGCTGCGCTTCGCTGATTTCCGCCGTCTGGGCGCTTGGACCGAATCTCAAGGACCGCAGTGTGACGTTTGTTTGGTCCACTGGCGAAGAACTCGGTTTAGTGGGCGCCGGTAAAGTCGCCGCGCGCCTTGCCGCTGCAGGAAAAGAACCTCAATACGTCTTCGCCATCGACACTTTTGTGAGTTCCGATTCGCCGGTCGAATCGCCGCGCTTCGCCGACGCAAAAATTGGCGACGGATTCGTGATTCGCGCCGTGGACAATTCCAACGTCGTCCCGCGCAACCTCGTCGAAAAGGTGATTGCCATCGCCCGCGCCAACAAAATTCCCGTGCAATATGGCGTCACCGGCGGCGGGAACGACGGTTCCGCGTTCCTTCGCTACGGCTCGACCGATATCGCTCTCGGCTGGCCGCTGCGCTACTCGCATTCGCCCGGCGAAGTCATTTCGCTCCATGACCTCGACGCGCTGGCGCACATCGTCGCCGCGTTGTCGCGCTCGTGGTGAAGAAATCGTAATTTCCACCGGCCCAATTATTTTCTCGCGAACGTGACCCTGCGCGGCTACTTCCCTCCCCACGTGTATTTCAACCCGGCCAGATAATTCAGGCCGAGCGCAGGATAGCCGACCGCCTCCGAATAGCGCCGGTCGAGCAGATTTTCGGCGCGCGCCAGAACA
>DAIRCW010000407.1:0-1533 GCA_036796475.1 Candidatus Acidiferrales bacterium
CGCACTGAAGCTGGCTCGCGTTTACGCGAAGAAAACCAACGCGGCGGGCGCGGAGTCGAAAACACGCATTCTGGCCCTGGAAAATTCATTTCATGGTCGGACATTCGGCGCTGTTGCAATCACCTACCCCGCGAAATATCGCGAGCCCTTCGAGCCGCTCGTGCCGGGCGCGGAGTTCGTGCGCTTCAATGATGTGACCGACCTACAGCGGAAATTTGATGCAAGCGTTTGCGCGATTGTCATCGAGACGATTCAGGGCGAAGGAGGAATTTCGCCGGTCAGTGCAGAATTTTGGCAAAAAGCGCGCGAACTTGCGTCGAAACACAATGCCGCTCTGATTGCGGACGAAATTCAATGTGGACTCGGGCGCACGGGCCGAAAATTCGCGTATCAGAAGTTCGCAGATAAGCCGGATATCGTGACTGTGGCGAAGCCGCTCGCGGGAGGCCTGCCGCTTGGTGCCTTTATCGCGAACGAAAAGTTCGCGTCGGCGTTCACGCCAGGAATTCACGGAACCACTTTTGGCGGAGGGCCACTGGTTTGCGCGGCAGCGCTCGAGTTTTTGCGAGTGGTTGAAGAGGAAAGGCTCATGGAGAACGTCCTTAAGCGCGGAGCGGAAATCAGAGGAGGCTTGGAGAAGCTGCAGCAGCATTTCAACTTCATTCGCGAAATTCGCGGTGAAGGATTGATGCTGGGCGCGGATCTGGCGATTGAGGGAGCGCCGATTGTCGAGGAGGCTTTGCATCAGGGGCTCATCATCAACTGCACGCATGAGCACATTTTGCGGTTTTTGCCGCCGTTCATCATCGAGGCGAAGCACGTTCGAGAATTTCTGAAGAAGCTCGAAAGCGCGATGGCAAAAGCTCCGCAAAAAGTTTGGCAGGAGAAAAGTTCGGCGCACGCTGAAGATCAATCGAAGGTTGCGGAAATGACTGGAACGCAAGTTCAGGCCGCAGCGAGGTGATGATGAGCGTAGCCACAGCAACGATTCCAGCACTGACCGCTGATTTGCTTACGGGCGGCGAATGGAGCAGCGAACAGATACGCGAGCTCTATCATCTGGCCGCCGACATCAAAGCGCGTCCGGAGCGCTATCGGAGCGCGCTCGCGGGCCGATTCCTCGCGCTGATTTTCGAAAAGCCATCGCTGCGCACCCGTGTGACGTTCGAAGTGGGCATCTCGAGCATGGGCGGTGGCGCGGTTTTTCTGGACCACACGCAATCGCGATTGGGCGAACGCGAATCAGTGAGCGATGTGGCACGCAATCTTGACCGCTGGGTGCAAGGAATTGTCGCGCGCGTATTTGAGCACAGAGTGCTCGGAGAGCTCGCGGAGAACGCCTCGATTCCCATCATCAACGCGCTGTCCGAGCGCTGCCATCCGTGCCAGGCGTATGCGGATTTTTTCACTCTTGAGGAACGCTTCGGAAATTTGCGCGGGCTCAAACTGGCATATGTCGGTGACGGCAATAACGTGTGCCACTCGTTGCTGACAATAGGCTCGCGATTGGGAATTCACCTCCGCGTCGCGACA
>DAIRCW010000408.1:0-1529 GCA_036796475.1 Candidatus Acidiferrales bacterium
TCAATTAACTCACGCCTATTCAGCCACTTCCAAATTTCTAATCGATAATTTTCACCGGCTTTTCAATTCGTTCGTCGCAACAGCTTTTCGCAAGAGGCCCTCCCAGCCTGAACTGCACCGAGCCTCCAAAGTCACCCCAATCCTCATCTCAAAACGCCAGGAGGACTCATGATCCAAATGCTTTCGAGCCGCAAAGCTGCGACCGCGCTTGCCGCAGCCCTCTTCTGTTTTGGTTTTGTGTTTGCGGCCACCGCCCACGCCGACACGCTCGAGCTCAAGGACGGCAGCATTGTCCACGGAAAATTCGTCGGCGGCAGCGAGTTCAACGTGCGTTTCATGGTCAGCGGAGTGGTGAAATATTATTCGACCAAAGACATACTCACGCTGACCTTTGACGCGACCCAAGCCGCGCAACCCGCGCCGCACGCCGCTCCCGTTCCGGCGGCTTCGAATTCTCAACTCGCCAGTGAGGCTTCACAATCGTCCATAACCGTCCCCGCCGGAACAACGATTGCCATCCGCATGATTGACAGCGTGGACTCCGCCACGAATCAGGTCGGCGATCAATTTCACGCCAGCCTTGAATCGGACCTGATGGTCAACAATCTCGTGATCGCGCCAAAAGGTTCGGACGTTTACGGCAAACTCGAGCAGGTGCAGTCGGCGGGCAGCATCAAAGGCCAATCGCAACTGCAATTGGGCCTCACCGGCATTCGCATCAATGGCGCGATTGTGCCGATTGCCACCGGCGATTACGAAGTTGCCGGAGCCTCTCGCGGCAAGCAGAGCGCGGAACGCATCGGCGGCGTCGCGGCCCTCGGCGCGGTGATCGGAGCGATTGCTGGCGGCGGGAAAGGCGCTGCGATTGGGGCCGGTGCAGGCGCCGGAGTCGGCACCGCCGTCCAGGTGGCCACAAAAGGCCAGCAAGTCCGCGTGCCCAGCGAAACAGTCCTCGACTTCAAATTGCAGACGGCTTTTTCGATTCCGGCTCATTAGCGGGATGCGATTCGCGTCACGCCGCGGCGCGGCGCATTAACGTTTTGGTTATGGTTTGTAAAAAGAGCGCAGAAAATTCTTGCGTGGCTGCCTGTTGCTAAGTAAGATAACGCCGCCAAAAGGAGCTGCGCCATGCCCAAGGAAAAGCCGCGCGTCAATATCGGAGAAGTGATTCGCTCGTACCGCAACGATCGCGGTCTCTCGCAGGGCGACATCGAGCGCCGCACGGGCTTGCTGCGCTGCTATCTTTCGCGCGTCGAAAACGGGCACACCGTCCCCTCCCTGGAGACGCTGGCGAAAATCGCGGAAGCCATGGAAATCAATCTCGCGGATTTTTTCCCCGGCTCGGACACGGCTCAGGATCGCGAAACAAAAAAAATTCTCGGCGAACTTTCGGAAGAAGAAATTCGTTTTCTCGGGGACATCAAGAAGTACAGCACCACGCTCACCGAAGACGACAAGAAACTGGTGCTGGCCATGATTCGCAAAATGGCAACAGTGGTCGCGCACCCCGTCGCTCCGGCGCCCCGCGC
>DAIRCW010000409.1:0-1528 GCA_036796475.1 Candidatus Acidiferrales bacterium
CCGAGTGTCATACGGATACTGCGCCGGTGTGCCCATTTGTGTGTTCCTCCTAAATCCGAATAGCAGCTTCAGCTGCTCTACGATTTATCGTGACTGCCAAGTGCGCGTTTCAGCGCAGCGCCTGGCGCAGATCCTCGATCAAGTCCTCGGGATCTTCGAGGCCAATCGAGACTCTGACTGTGCCGGGCTTGACGCCGGCGCGGTCGAGCTCCTCCGCGGACATTCTATAGTGCGAAGTATAAGCGGGGAGAACAACGAGAGACTCGACGCCGCCGAGGCTGGCCGCCAGCGAAAACACCTCGACACGGTCACAGAAGCGCCGCGCGGCGGCGATGCCGCCTTTCACGTCGAAGGAGAGCATGCCGCCGTAGTCCTTCATTTGGCGCGAGGCGAGACGGTGATCGGGATGGGAGGTGAGGCCGGGATAGTGGACGCGCTCGACACGCGGGTGGCGTTCGAGGAAGCGGGCGACGGCCATGGCGTTGGCGCATTGGCGCGCGACGCGCACACCTAGAGTTTTCATGCCGCGAATGAGCAGATAGGCGCCTTCGGGGTCCATGCATCCGCCAAGGTAAATTGTGTTCTCGCGGACGCGCGCAATCCATTCGCGCTTGCCTGCGACCGCGCCGCCAATCAGGTCGGAGTGGCCGCCGAGATACTTGGTGGCGCTGTGGACGGCCATGTCGAATCCCAAGGCTATGGGCTTCTGCAGCGCGGGGCTGGCAAAAGTATTGTCGACGATGGAGGTGAGCTTGAATTCGCGGGCAAATTCGATGGTGCGGCGCAAATCGACGAGGCGCAGGGAGGGATTGGTGGGAGTTTCGACGTAAAGGCAGCGCGTGTTGGTGGTTATCAGTTCCTCGATGCCGTCCAAATCCGCCTCGACGTGACGGACGCGAATGCCCATGCGCGGGAAGAGGTCGCGCATCAGGCGATAGGTGCCGCCGTAGAGCTGCGCAGTGGAGATGACTTCGTCGCCGGCACTCAGCACGGCAAGGAGCGCGCTGGAAATGGCGGCCATGCCGGAGGCGGCGACGATGGCGGACTCGGCGCCTTCGAGCGCCGCGATTTTTTCTTCGGCGATGGTGAGGGTGGGGTTGCCGTAGCGCGTGTAGATATACGCGGAACTTTTGCCTTCAGCCCAGCGCTTCATCTCCGCAGTGGAGGAGAAAGTGAAGGTGGAGCTGCGCACAATGTCCGGGGCCACCGGGCCGCTTTTGCCTTTGCGCGGCTCGCCGCGATGGATGGCGGTGGTGGCGTCTCCCCAGTGGGGTGCCAATTTCTTCTTGCTCTTATTGTGGCTGGCGTTTTTCATAGCGGAGCAGGATTAGCGCAATTTCGGGATGCGCACAAGAGCCATTTCGGATTGTAGCTGGCGAGGCTACGCAACGAGAGGAATGCTTCGCCTGCGCTTGCTTGCCGATGGAAAGAGATACTTCGCTTCGCTCGGGACGCGAAAACCGTACCTTGGGCAAAGTGCTGTTTTCTTGCGATTAGAAAAAGTGATGTGGCTGATTTTGCGGCACTT
>DAIRCW010000410.1:0-1525 GCA_036796475.1 Candidatus Acidiferrales bacterium
ATGCGTGTTTTGCAAAGAGGCGGGGTACTTGTGAGCGCAGAGTCTCGACCCGTTCGAGACTCTGCGCCCTCCTCTGTTCCGTGCGGCTTCCTGCCATTTGCCTTTGCGAAGGTAGCCGCCTCGCTCTCATGGTGTGTCTGTGTACTGATGGCCCGCGGTGTGATGAACAACAGCGGCCAAACATAGAAGGATTTCTGCTAGACGCGTTTCTGATCCTCGCGGCGCACAACAGCGTCCCAAATTTCTTTGCCTATCCAGATCGGGCCGACCAAAAAATAAATCACACCTTGAAAAAACGCGGGGCGGTTGCCCTCGATGCGGTGCCCGCCGAACAGGAAAATCCATCCAATCACGAACAGCGCCAGTCCCAGTTTCCAGCGCAGCATCAATAGCAGCACCAACCCGGCGATGACAAGCGGGATGCCAATCCCGTGGCACACTTTGTTCCACCGATTGGTGTGCTCGTGGTCATATCGCGCCATGTATTCTGCTAGATTTGGCATTGGGGCCACCCCGTTTTTGTGCGGATTATATACCCCTGTTTGCGATTTTGCGCGGAACGCAAAGCGGCGAAAACGGCGCGAGAGCGCAAGTAAAAGTCGCGATCGTGGCGATTTTCTGCAGACTAACGCAGCCCCGCTAAATTCGGCACATGCCGGTACAAAAAGACCAACTCTCGCGCGAAAATCGCGATGCATCGATATGCGAAAATCCGCATAGGAGCCACCTATTTTTCGCGTCCTTTTTGTCCGTTACGACCCGCTGATGTGATATACCCAACGACGGCTTGGCCGAGAAATCGGGGCTAGAAAGTCTCCGCTCCCGGCTTATGTTTGCAACGCCACTGGGCGTCCGAAATGCGGCGGCGGTTCTTCGTTGAAAAATTTGAAAACGGCAAGGCTCATTTGCGCGGTGAAGGCGCCGAGCACCTCGGCCGCGTCCTCCGCGCTGAGCCGGGCCAGCTCTATGAACTCAGCGACGGCGCCGCCGTGTGGCTCGCTCGCGTCCAAAACATTTCGCGCGCGCGCGGCAGCGACGAAATCGAATTCGCGTTGCTTGAGCAAATTCCTGTTACCGAATCCCCGTTGCAGATTCGCCTGTTGCTTTCGATTGTGAAATTCGACCGGCTGGAATGGTGTTTGGAAAAAGCGACGGAATTGGGAGTGGGCGAAATTGTTCCGCTTGCCGCGGAGCGCAGCGAAAAATCGCTCGTGCTTGCTGCGGCGAAGCGCAGCCAGAGATGGAAAAAAATCCTGCTCGAATCCGCTCAGCAATCGCGTCGCTTGCGACCGCCTGCGCTCGAGCCTATCGCCAAGTCGCAGGAAGCATTTGCATCCGTGCCAGAAAATCTGAAAATTATTTTCTCTGAACGCAAAGAAGCGCCGCCGCTCCGCGAAATTCTGAGCGCTGCTTCGTCCCAACAAGTTTGTGTGGCGATTGGTCCTGAAGGCGGCTGGACAGAAGAAGAATTCGCTATGGCATCGCGCAGCAGCTTTTGCGAAGCTTCGCTCGGACGCGAAATTCT
>DAIRCW010000411.1:0-1522 GCA_036796475.1 Candidatus Acidiferrales bacterium
GGTGGCCGAGCCACTGCCTTCCTGACTGGCTGCCTTGCTGCGTTCGGGCTAAAGCCCGAACCTACCTGCTCCGCCGCGGCCTGAACGCTGTGCGGCCCTAGGGATCGCGCCTCTATAGATCGCGCCTCTATGGATCGAAAGATCGTCTCGACCTCGCGTTGAATGACGGTGAACTCCGCCTCGAGCACGCTGCGCTTCGGATGCAGCACCACGTCCACCGGCGCGGAGAGCAGCGGAAGCGCGGCGCGGACAGCCTCGCGTAGCCGGCGCTTAATCCGATTGCGGCCGACAGCCTTGCCGAGGGCCTTCGGAACGGTCAGGCCAACCCGCGGCCCTGCTATTTCGGAGCGCGCGGCAGCCTCAGCATCGCGCAGCGCGAAGAAGTACGCCATCTGCCGGCCGAACTGCTTGCGGCCTGCCTTGTACACGCGCTGGTAGTCGGCATGTTTGCGCAGGCGGAAGTTGGTCGAGGTCGTCATGGTCGCTCGTGGTTGGGGACCGGTATCAATGCTCTGCTGCCCAGCTGCGCCCAACACAGAAACGCGCCCTGGAGGAAAATCCTCCGGAGCGCGCGTTCGAGAAGAAACTCAAAAGATCGTCGCGAGCTCAACAAAGCTCTCGCGACAAACTGGGCCAACTAGTCTCGGTAGCCGGCGGAGACCGCGATCTTGTGGCGGCCCTTGGCGCGGCGGCGGCTCAGCACGGCAGCGCCGGCCTTGGTGGCCATGCGGCTCAGAAAGCCGTGAACTTTGCTCCGGCGTCGGCGATTCGGTTGAAAGGTGCGCTTAGGCATCGTCGTATCCTGTTCTGAAAAAATCTTTATGAGGCGTTTCGCTACCGCTACGCTTCTGAGGCCGAAGGCACTCGATGCGCCTGCGCCGCGAGCTCTCGCCCACACGCGCAAAATGCATATGGCAGCAACTATTGAGTATACCGAAGTCGATGCCGATCGGCAATCTCATCATGGACGCGTCGTCATGAGGTGCATCCTTCGTGTAAGCATTTTTCGGCCCACACGCAAATCTTCACAAACTCTGGTGCAAACGGTCTCTCTTTCGCATTTTTGAGTTTTTGGTTTGCTGAACACTCCCGAATTGCGTGCTACTATCAACTCCGTTCGTGGAGTGCAAAAGCGCTCCGCCTTGAGTTCCGACCGGGTCTGTTGATTCACTCTCCGGCGGTGCCTCTGGCAACGTCGGATTCAAACCAATCTCAGGGGTTCCGTTCTCCTCCGCGTGAACGTGTCGCGGAGCTGCCCTATCATTGCGTTTATGAAGTCTTTGTTTTCGCCTTTCCCGCTTGCTTTAGCTCCTCAAGAACGTCTAGGACACTAAGGAAGATTCACGATGTCATTTGAGCCGGTCCCAGCTACCGTGCTGAACCAGTGGGTTCGAATTCTCGGCGCGCTGGAAAAAAAGATCAATCGTCAGAGCTTTGAGACCTGGCTGAAGCCCACGCGCTTCTCGCACATCAACGGTCGCACGCTGCACGTGCGCATTCCCTCCGCGGCGTTCCAGCACGT
>DAIRCW010000412.1:0-1510 GCA_036796475.1 Candidatus Acidiferrales bacterium
TCCCGCGCTGGAATTGATTACGCGGCAGGAGATTAATTGGACGATTGTTTCAGGAGCGACTCCGGCGTGGGCGGCGGCGGTTTTTCCGGAGTTGCCGCAGGAGCAGGCGCTGGAAAAATTGTGGAACGCGATTTTCGCAGCGTCGCGCGTGGACAAGGCGGATCCGGTGGCGGCGTGGAAGGAGCACGATGCGAACCTGCATGCGCGGGCGGAGAGGTTGAACGAAAAGAGATATGCAGCGTTACATTTTCGCGGGCCGGGGACGGATTTGCGCGTGGGGCTGGCGGACGGACATTTGTGGGATGGCGGCGGTTCGACGGCGCGGAATGGAGTTTATTGCATTCCGAATATGCCGACGGAGGAAGTGTTTACCACGCCGCATAAAAATCGCGTGGATGGGCGGGTGACGGCGACGAAGCCGCTTTCGCATCAAGGGACGATGATTGAGGGAATTTCAGTGCGGTTCGAGGGCGGGAGGATTGTGGAGGCGCATGCGTCGCGCGGGCAGCAGGTGCTCGAGAAAATGATTGATACGGATGAGGGAGCGCGGAGGCTGGGAGAAGTGTCGCTGGTGCCGCATTCGTCGCCGATCGCGGCGAGCGGGCTGCTGTTCCTCAATACGCTGTTTGACGAAAATGCGGCGTGCCATATTGCGCTGGGTCAGGCGTACACGATGTGCATGAAGGATGGGGAGAAGTTGAGTAAAGAGGAGCTTGCGGCGCGCGGGGCGAATGAGAGTTTGATTCATGTGGATTGGATGATTGGGTCGAACCGAATTGATGTAGACGGGATTACTGCGAGCGGGGAGGCGGAGGCGTTGCTAAGGGCGGGGGAATGGGCGTGGAAGATTTGAGGGCGCAGGGACTTTGTAGTTTGAACCGAAATGACAAGCCCGCGGCTGAAAGTATGCCCTTTACGAACAACAGGAACATTTGAAGTGAAGAAAGCGTACGTATGTTCCAGGAGCCAATGTGATGCGCTTGAGTAACGTAAGCGGGCCGATTCTGCTGGTTGCACTTCTTGCGGTTGTCCATCCTCAACAATCCCATACTTGGCGAGATCCATCCCCACACGCCGTAAAATTCGTGACGGTAGATAAAGGAGTCCGCTTGGAAGTGCTCGATTGGGGTGGCAAAGGGCGGCCTGTAGTACTCCTGGCAGGCGGCGGGGACACGGCGCACGTGTTCGATGAGTTTGCGCCGAAGCTGACCGCTGACTACAGAGTGTATGGGATTACGCGGCGCGGGTTTGGAGCTTCGGGATACGCGGCGCCGGAGGATGCAGCTGATCGCGTCGGAGAGGATGTGGTGGCGGTCATTGATTCACTGCATCTGCGCCGACCAGTGCTAATCGGGCATTCCATCGCGGGGGCAGAACTGAGTTGGGTGGCAAATCACTATCCAGAGCGCGTCGCAGGCGTGATCTACCTTGACGCAGGGTATTGGTACGCGTTTGACAACGGCAAGGGAGCGAAGTTCACGGATATCCAGGCGCTTCATGCACCTCAGCC